>NZ_JBFLVD010000013.1:0-239482 GCF_040750395.1 Scandinavium sp. UTDF21-P1B | reverse complement strand
AAACGATCGGCATTAGGAGAACTCTCCGGCTTTTTTTTACTCTTCAGTCGTCTTCTTTTCGGTCGCCACGGCGACACTTGGCTTACGACGTTTACCGATGTTTTTAGCATCGCGGTGGCGTTTCTTCACACGCGGCTTTTCCTGCTCCGCTTTTTTCTTCTCGTCACGCTTCGCCTGCACCTTCTTCGACGGTTTGCCTTTCAGCTTCACGCTTGGTGCCCGCGTGGTCGGACGCAGTTCGTCGATCACACGCGCCTTGAGCGGTTCTTCGATATAGCGACCGACTTTCTCCAGCAGCAGATAGTCGTGCGCTTCGACTAAGGAAATGGCGGTGCCTTTATTACCTGCGCGACCGGTGCGACCGATGCGGTGCAGGTAGGTATCGCCGCTTAGAGGCATATCGAAGTTAAAGACGTGGCTGACGTCAGGAATATCGATCCCGCGAGCAGCAACGTCGGTTGCCACCAGAACGTTTACGCGGCCGTCAGTCAAACGCTTAATGGCTTCGTTACGTTTGATCTGCACCATTTCGCCTTCGAGATAGCAGTTGTTGATCCCTTTATCACGCAGCCAGCCTGCCAGCTCGTGCACGCGTTCACGTTTACGCACAAACACGATGGAGCGGGTGACATCATCCTGCTGCAGCAAATTGATCAGCAGGGCCGTTTTATGTTCGATGTCGTCTGCACGGTAGTACCACTGGTGAATTTTTTTACGCTCGCGGGTGGATGGCGTTGCAGAGACTTCAACAGGATCTTCAAGCAGACGCTCGGCAAAATCTTTAATGGCATCGCCTTCCAGCGTGGCCGAGAACAGCATGGTCTGCTTGCGCCAGCGGGTTTCCCCGGCGATGGTTTCGATATCCTGGGCAAAGCCCATGTCCAGCATACGGTCTGCTTCATCGAGGATCAGCGTTTCTACTGCGCGGCAGTCGAAGTTTTCTTCCTTAATGTATTGCAGCAGGCGGCCGGTGGTGGCCACCACGATATCCTGGTTTTCGCTGAAGACTTCAGCGTGGTTCATATACGCCACGCCGCCGGTGATGGTGGCGATATCCAGATGGGTATTTTTCGCCAGCTCGCGAGCGTGATCCGCCACCTGCATCGCCAGTTCGCGAGTTGGGGTCAGAATAAGAATACGTGGCGGGCCCGATTTTTTACGCGGGAAGTCGAGCAAATGCTGCAACGCGGGCAGCAGATACGCCGCCGTTTTACCGGTGCCTGTCGGCGCAGAACCGAGGACATCACGGCCTTCGAGCGCAGGCGGGATGGCTGCAGCCTGAATGGCGGTCGGGCGTGTGAAGCCTTTCTCCTGGAGCGCGTCCAGCAGGCTATCGTCGAGTTCTAGCTCGGAAAAAGTCGTTACAGTCATGATCTACCTCTGTGTGGGCCGCTGATTATAGACGGAATGACCGTAATCTTCATCTGTTTGTATGGCTATCTGTTCTCGGGTATTGTGCTCTCCCCGACGCCAGAGGGATTTTTCTGAGAAGGTTGTTGATGATGAGTCAGTCTCCATCCGTGCTTCGTCGCAACGGATTTACGTTTAAGCAGTTTTTTGTGGCCCACGATCGTTGTGCAATGAAAGTAGGGACGGACGGGATCCTGCTGGGTGCCTGGGCACCTATCGTGCGGGTAAAACGCGTCCTGGATATTGGTACCGGCAGCGGACTTCTGGCGCTGATGGTCGCGCAACGTACCGAGGGTTCAGTGGTCATTGACGCTGTCGAGCTGGATGCCGACGCAGCAGCTCAGGCGGCTGAAAACGTGGGTGAATCGCCATGGGCCAGCCGCATTCACATTCATACTGCGGATATTCAGCAGTGGCTGAACGAAGAAAATAGCCGGTATGATTTAATTATCAGCAACCCGCCCTATTACGAGCAAGGTGTGGATTGCGGTACGCCGCAGCGTGAGCAGGCGCGCTACACCTCATCCCTGGATCATGTGACCTTATTGAATTGTGCGGCCAGTGCCATTACGGAAGAGGGATTTTTCTGCGTGGTGTTGCCGGAGGGCATTGGCAACACCTTTACCGAACAGGCGCTGTCGATGGGCTGGCATTTACGTCTGCGAACTGATATTGCAGAAACGGATTTGCGCCCCCCGCATCGGGTGCTGCTGGCCTTTTCGCCACGGCCTGGAGAATGCTTCAGCGACAGGCTGGTGATTCGCGGGCCAGAGCAGCAGTATTCCGAAGGCTACACCGCGCTGACCCAGGCCTTCTATTTGTTCATGTGAACCAGCGGAGAGAGCACGGACGGCAGCGGGTTTTCCAGTAGCTCAGGATAGTCCAGCGTGTAGTGCAGGCCGCGGCTCTCTTTACGCATCATCGCGCAGCGGACAATCAGTTCCGCAACCTGAACGAGGTTGCGAAGCTCGAGCAGGTTGTTGGACACCCGGAAGCGGGAATAATATTCGTCCAGCTCCTGCTGTAGCAGCGTAATACGGCGCAGCGCGCGCTCGAGTCGCTTCGTTGTGCGCACAATCCCGACGTAGTCCCACATAAAAAGCCGCAGTTCATGCCAGTTGTGCTGGATTACGACCAGCTCGTCCGGATTCTCAACCCGGCTTTCATCCCAGGCGGGCAGCGTTTTAACATCACGCGCATACGGCATGCGCTTTTTGATGTCTTCCGCCGCCGACCAGCCATACACCAGACACTCCAGCAACGAGTTAGACGCCATACGATTCGCGCCGTGCAGGCCGGTGTAGCTGACCTCGCCGATCGCATACAGCCCGTCGACGTCGGTGCGCCCAAAATCATCCACCATCACGCCGCCGCAGGTGTAATGCGCGGCCGGAACGATGGGAACAGGTTCTTTGGTGAGGTCAATCCCGAGGCCCAACAGCTTCTCGTGGATCATCGGGAAATGCTGGCGCACAAACGCTTCCGGCTTATGACTGATGTCGAGATACATACAGTCCACGCCCAGACGCTTCATCTCATGGTCGATGGCTCGGGCGACGATATCGCGCGGGGCGAGCTCGGCGCGTTCATCGAAATCGGGCATAAAGCGTGAGCCGTCAGGGCGTTTAAGCAATGCACCTTCGCCGCGAAGGGCCTCCGTCAGCAGGAAATTGCGCGCCTGAGGGTGATACAGCGCCGTTGGGTGGAACTGATTGAATTCCAGATTGGCGACCCGGCAGCCCGCACGCCAGGCCATCGCAATTCCGTCGCCTGAGGAGATGTCCGGGTTGGTGGTGTACTGATACACC
Source organism: Scandinavium sp. UTDF21-P1B (assembly GCF_040750395.1). NCBI lineage: Bacteria > Pseudomonadati > Pseudomonadota > Gammaproteobacteria > Enterobacterales > Enterobacteriaceae > Scandinavium > Scandinavium sp. UTDF21-P1B. The sequence goes on along the minus strand of NZ_JBFLVD010000013.1, from coordinate 236,264 downwards.
TTCGAGGCGCCACCCGTTGCCAGAACAACGGATTTTGCCGCGCAGGTTTCAACAGTTTCTTTATTGCGATTCCAGATCCACGCTCCGACGACCCGGCGAGTGCCGGGCAGGCCGATTTTATCGGAGACGATCAGGTCCACTGCGTTGCTTCGTTCGAGTACGCGAATGTTAGGATGGCTTAAAGCTTTTCCGACGAGGGTCGTTTCGACTGCTTTCCCGGTGGCATCTGCTGCGTGGAGAATCCGTCGGTGGCTGTGTCCGCCTTCACGCGTCAGGTGGTAGCTGGCTTCGCCATTAGCCTGTACTTCGGTATCGAACAGCACGCCCTGATCGATGAGCCACTGTACGCACGAGCGGGCATTGCTGGCGACAAACGACACCGCGTGGCGATCGCACAATCCTGCCCCGGCAATGAGCGTATCTTCCACATGCGACTCAATGCTGTCCGTTTTGTCAAACACGGCGGCAATTCCGCCCTGGGCATAAAAAGTAGAGCCTTCGCTAATCGGGCCCTTGCTCAGCACTATCACCGAGCTGTGTTCAGCCAGACGTAACGCCAGGGATAAACCGGCAGCGCCACTGCCGACGATCAGCACATCACAGGAGAGATCAGGTGTCGTTGTCATGATTTGTGTTTAATTTACTAAACAGTGTCTGGCGAATGTAGCACTGCACAGGGCGGTTTAGCACGCTATTTTTTCATGGCGGTTGTAATGGCTAAACATGCAGGGGAGGGCCGGTGGTTTGTCAATCAACGAAAATTATTGCGAAGCGGGTCGTTAGTCTCAGATTTTAGGATGAAAAAAACGTTTCGTTACGGTACTCTGCGAGTTGATTTCAGACGTTTATTGCGCGCCTGACACTTCATTTAGCGGTGATAGACTTATAATGAGTGATAATGAACTGTCTATTCGCGATCGATAAAAAGCAAAGGCGTAACGGAACTTTACGATAATAGCCCGCTCTAAGCTGTTGCTTGCTCATAGTGCAGTGTACGGAGTGGCGTTCTGATTACGCATGGGAATTAGGTTTGAGGAGACATTACCTCGGATGAGCGAGCAGTTAACGGATCAGGTCCTTGTCGAACGGGTCCAGAAGGGAGATCAGAAGGCCTTTAATTTGCTGGTGGTGCGCTATCAGCACAAAGTGGCGAGCCTGGTTTCCCGTTACGTACCGTCTGGCGACGTGCCTGACGTAGTACAAGAGTCTTTTATTAAGGCCTATCGTGCGCTGGATTCGTTCCGGGGAGATAGTGCTTTCTATACCTGGCTGTACCGTATCGCCGTGAACACGGCAAAAAACTACCTGGTTGCTCAGGGGCGACGCCCGCCGGCAAGTGATGTGGATGCAATTGAAGCAGAAAATTACGAAAGTGGCGGTGCGCTGAAAGAAATTTCGAACCCTGAGAACTTAATGTTGTCAGAAGAACTGAGACAAATAGTGTTCCGTACCATTGAGTCGCTCCCGGAAGATTTACGCATGGCAATCACGTTACGGGAGCTGGATGGTCTGAGCTATGAAGAGATAGCCGCTATCATGGATTGTCCGGTGGGTACGGTACGTTCGCGCATTTTCCGTGCACGAGAAGCTATTGATAATAAAGTTCAACCGCTTATCAGGCGTTGACGATAGCGGAATACTGGAAAAGGTATTAGGCATGCAGAAAGAAAAACTTTCCGCCTTAATGGATGGTGAAACGCTGGATTCGGAGCTGCTCAACGAGCTGACCCGTTCTGCTGAAATGCAAAAAACCTGGGAGAGCTACCATCTCATCCGCGACACAATGCGCGGTGAGACAGCACAGACTCTCAACTTTGATATTTCAGCCCGCGTGATGGCTGCCATTGAGAATGAACCTGTTCGCCTGGCGACGCCGCTCATTCCTGAAGCCCAACCCGCACCGCACCAGTGGCAAAATATGCCGTTCTGGAAGAAGGTTCGCCCTTGGGCTAGCTCTCTGACGCAAATGGGTGTTGCTGCTTGCGTTTCCCTCGCGGTGATCGTCGGGGTTCAGCACTACAATGGTCAATCGGATGCGACTCAGCAACCTGAAACGCCAGTGTTCAATACGCTGCCGATGATGGGTAAAGCCAGCCCGGTTAGCCTGGGTGTTCCGGCTGATGCCAGCGCTCCTGTGGGTTCCGGCCAGCAACAGCAGGTGCAGGAGCAGCGTCGTCGTATTAATGCGATGCTGCAGGACTACGAATTACAGCGTCGTCTGCACTCCGAACAGTTGCAGTTTGAACAGGCACAGACTCAGCAAGCCGCTGTTCAGGTGCCAGGTTATCAAACGTTAGGAACGCAACAGCAGTAATGAAGCAATTTTGGTGTGCCATGTCACTTGTGGCTGGTAGCCTGTTCTTCTCCGCCAACGCCTCGGCTGATGTTTCGTCCGGGGCGTTGTTGCAGCAGATGAATCTGGCCAGCCAGTCTCTCAACTATGAGCTGTCGTTCGTCAGCATCAACAAGCAGGGCGTAGAATCGCTACGCTACCGCCACGCGCGTCTGAACAATCAGGCCCTGGCGCAGCTGCTGCAGATGGACGGCCCACGCCGGGAAGTGGTCCAGCGTGGGAATGAAATCAGCTATTTCGAGCCAGGCCTCGATCCCTTTACCCTGAACGGCGATTACATCGTCGATTCACTGCCTTCGTTGGTGTATACCGACTTTAAGCGCCTTGCACCCTACTATGATTTTATCTCCGTAGGCCGTACTCGCATTGCCGACAGGCTGTGTGAGGTGATCCGCGTTGTCGCCCGCGACGGTACCCGTTACAGCTATATTGTCTGGCTGGATTCAGAAACTAAGCTGCCGATGCGCGTCGACCTGCTGGACAGAGACGGCGAAACGCTCGAACAGTTCCGCGTCGTGGCGTTTAACGTCAGCCAGCAGGTGAGCAGTAATATGCAGACGCTCGCTAACGCCAACCTGCCACCGCTGTTGTCGGTGCCCGCCGGAGACAAAGTCAACTTTAACTGGTTGCCGGGCTGGCTTCCGCAAGGGTTTGTTGAGGTAGCCGGCAGCCGTCGATCGTTGCCGACGATCGAAACCCCGGTTGAATCACGCCTCTATTCCGACGGCCTGTTCAGTTTCTCAGTCAACGTGAACCGTGCCAATGCCAACAGCATTGAACAGGTGCTCCGCACCGGGCGTCGCACGGTCAGCACCTCCGTGCGCGACAACGCAGAAATTACCATCGTCGGTGAACTGCCGCCGCAAACGGCAAAGCGCGTAGCTGACAGCATTAAATTCAAGGCAGCACAATGATTAAAGAGTGGGCCACGGTAGTCTCCTGGGGCGATGGCTTCGCTCAGGTAAGCTGTGACGTAAAATCTTCCTGTAGCAGCTGCGCCTCGCGTGCCGGATGCGGAAGTCGCGTGCTCAATAAATTAGGGCCGCAGACGGAGCATACCATCACCGTGCCAAGCGCAGCGCCTCTGGTTGTTGGCCAGAAAGTGGAGCTTGGCATTAGCGAGGGTAGCCTGCTGACGTCAGCCATGCTGGTCTACATGACGCCGTTACTGGGATTGTTTGTTATGGCTGCGGTATTCCAGCTGCTGTTCAGCAGCGATCTTGCCGCGTTTGCTGGTGGCATTCTCGGTGGCGTGGGCGGTTTTCTGGTTGCCCGTGGACTCTCCCCAAAACTCGCCTCCCGCGAAGCCTGGCAGCCGGTGATTATCAGCGTCGGCCTCCCGCCGGATCTGCTGCGAGTAGACGCATCCTCTTCTGAATTGAGCCAGTAATTACGCTGGCTTTTATCTTTATTTACATCTCCAACAGGATCTCCTCCACGCTAACCGCTAAGCTTGCCGGAAGAGCATTTCCTGGCGACGGAGATGTAGTGTAGAATGCGGCGTTTTCGAACGATAAAACGTCAGGCGCAGACCCGCGGCCTCCAGGAATTCGTAAGGCATAATTAACTCTAACTATGAAGAATATACGTAACTTTTCGATCATCGCTCACATCGACCACGGTAAATCCACGCTGTCCGACCGTATCATTCAGATTTGCGGTGGTCTTTCCGATCGTGAAATGGCGGCGCAGGTTCTCGATTCCATGGATCTGGAGCGTGAACGCGGCATTACCATTAAAGCGCAGAGCGTGACCCTGGATTACAAAGCGACCGACGGCGAAACCTACCAGCTTAACTTTATCGACACCCCGGGCCACGTAGACTTCTCCTATGAAGTGTCGCGTTCTCTGGCTGCCTGTGAAGGTGCGCTGCTGGTTGTTGATGCCGGGCAGGGCGTAGAAGCGCAGACCCTGGCGAACTGCTATACCGCGATGGAAATGGATCTGGAAGTGGTGCCAGTTCTGAACAAAATCGACCTCCCTGCGGCCGATCCGGAGCGCGTGGCGGAAGAAATTGAAGATATCGTAGGGATTGATGCAACGGATGCCGTGCGCTGCTCGGCAAAAACCGGCGTCGGCGTTCCTGATGTGTTAGAACGTCTGGTTCGCGATATTCCGCCTCCGGAAGGCGATCCTGAGGCTCCGCTGCAGGCGCTGATTATCGACTCCTGGTTCGATAACTATCTGGGCGTTGTGTCTCTGGTTCGTATCAAGAACGGCACAATGCGCAAAGGCGACAAGATTAAGGTGATGAGTACCGGGCAGGTCTATAACGCTGACCGTCTGGGCATCTTCACGCCGAAACAGGTTGACCGCACAGAACTGAAATGCGGCGAGGTAGGCTGGCTGGTTTGTGCCATTAAAGACATCCTCGGCGCGCCGGTGGGCGATACCCTGACGCTGTCCCGTAATCCGGCTGACAAAGCTCTCCCGGGCTTCAAGAAAGTTAAACCTCAGGTTTACGCGGGTCTGTTCCCGGTCAGCTCTGACGACTATGAAAACTTCCGCGATGCGCTTGGCAAGCTGAGCCTCAACGACGCCTCCCTGTTCTATGAGCCAGAAAGCTCAACGGCGCTGGGCTTCGGCTTCCGCTGTGGCTTCCTCGGCCTGCTGCACATGGAAATCATCCAGGAGCGTCTGGAGCGTGAATACGATCTGGATCTCATCACCACCGCACCGACGGTAGTCTATGAAGTGCAGACCACCAATAAAGAAGTTATTTACGTCGACAGCCCGTCCAAGCTGCCGCCGCTCAACAACATCCAGGAGCTGCGTGAGCCTATCGCCGAATGTCACATGCTGCTGCCGCAGGAGTTCCTCGGCAACGTGATCACGCTGTGTATCGAGAAGCGTGGCGTGCAAACCAACATGGTTTATCACGGCAACCAGGTCGCTCTGACTTATGAAATCCCAATGGCGGAAGTGGTCCTCGACTTCTTCGACCGTCTGAAGTCCACCTCTCGTGGCTATGCGTCGCTGGATTACAACTTCAAGCGTTTCCAGGCCTCCAACATGGTGCGCGTCGACGTGCTGATCAACGGCGAGCGTGTAGATGCACTGGCGCTGATCACCCACAACGACAACGCTCCGTACCGCGGTCGTGAGCTGGTTGAGAAGATGAAAGAGCTGATCCCACGCCAGCAGTTTGATATCGCGATTCAGGCGGCAATCGGCAACCACATTATTGCCCGTTCCACCGTGAAACAGCTGCGTAAAAACGTTCTGGCTAAGTGCTATGGCGGTGACGTCAGCCGTAAGAAAAAGCTGCTGCAGAAGCAGAAAGAAGGTAAAAAGCGCATGAAGCAGGTGGGTAACGTTGAGCTGCCGCAGGAAGCTTTCCTTGCCATTTTGCATGTCGGTAAAGACGGTAAATAACCAATAAGGAGTTGGCATGGCGAACATGTTTGCCCTGATCCTGGTCATTGCGACCCTGGTGACCGGGGTTTTGTGGTGCCTGGATAAGTTCATCTTTGCACCAAAACGCCGTGAACGTCAGGCCGCTGCGCAGGTTGCAGCGGGTGATACCCTGGATAAAAAGACGCTGAAAAAAGTTGGCCCGAAACCGGGCTGGCTGGAAACCGGTGCCTCCGTTTTCCCGGTGCTGGCGATTGTGCTGGTGGTGCGCTCGTTTATTTATGAACCTTTCCAGATCCCGTCTGGTTCAATGATGCCGACGCTGCTGATCGGCGACTTTATTCTGGTGGAGAAGTTTGCCTACGGCATTAAAGATCCTGTTTACCAGAAAACGTTAATTGAAACCGGTCATCCGAAGCGTGGCGATATTGTGGTCTTCAAATATCCTGAAGATCCGCGCCTGGATTATATTAAGCGCACCGTCGGCCTGCCGGGCGACAAAGTCAGCTACGATCCGATTGCGAAAGAAGTGACCATTCAGCCAAACTGCAGCTCCGGTCAGGCCTGTGGCAATGCGCTGCCGGTGACCTACTCCAACGTTGAGCCGAGCGACTTCGTTCAGACCTTCGCTCGTCGTAATGGTGCTGAAGCAACCAGCGGTTTTTGGCAGCTGCCTCAGGGCGAGAGCAAAGATAATGGCGTACGTCTGTCCGGGCGTAACGAAACGCTGGGTGAGGTGACTCACCGTATCCTGACCGTGCCGATCGCACAGGATCAGCTGGGGATGTATTACCAGCAGCAGGGCCAGCAGCTGGCGACCTGGATCGTTCCGCCGGGCCATTACTTCATGATGGGCGACAACCGTGACAACAGCGCCGACAGCCGCTACTGGGGCTTTGTCCCGGAAGCAAACCTGGTGGGTAAAGCCGTTGGCATCTGGATGAGCTTTGAAAAACAGGAAGGCGAATGGCCGACCGGCGTACGCTTAAGCCGCATCGGTGGAATTCATTAATCCCTGACCTTTGATTCATGTCGTCACGTTAAGCGTGGCGACATGAATTATTTCCTATATAAATGCCTCTCAGCTAACGACATCCCCTGTCGTTGCGTATAGAATATCCCCCCCGAAGTTTTAGGTTGGTACCCGTAAGGGATCCACGGCACACGAAACCGCGTTGGCTTTCTCAGGTCGGTTTCGTGTGCTGCATTATTGACGCATTCATCTATTGGTAAAGCATGAACCCCATCGTAATTAATCGGCTTCAACGCAAGCTGGGCTACACTTTTCAACATCAGGATCTGTTACAGCAGGCTTTAACCCATCGCAGCGCCAGCAGTAAGCATAATGAGCGCCTCGAGTTTCTGGGTGATTCCATTTTAAGTTATGTCATTGCCAACGCGCTGTATCATCGTTTTCCGCGCGTAGACGAAGGTGACATGAGCCGCATGCGTGCCACGCTGGTTCGCGGCAACACGCTGGCGGAAATCGCCCGTGAATTTGAACTGGGTGAATGTTTACGCCTGGGGCCGGGTGAGCTGAAAAGCGGCGGCTTCCGTCGGGAATCTATTCTCGCGGATACCGTTGAAGCGCTGATTGGCGGCGTGTTCCTCGACAGCGACATTCAGAACGTCGAGAAGCTGATCCTCAGCTGGTATCAGACCCGACTGGACGAAATCAGTCCGGGTGATAAGCAAAAAGATCCGAAAACGCGTTTGCAGGAATATTTACAGGGTCGTCATCTGCCTCTGCCTTCCTATCTGGTTGTGCAGGTGCGTGGCGAAGCCCACGATCAGGAATTTACTATCCACTGCCAGGTCAGTGGCCTGAGTGAACCGGTGGTTGGCACAGGTTCCAGCCGTCGCAAGGCGGAGCAGGCTGCCGCCGAACAGGCGCTGAAAAAACTGGAGCTGGAATGAGCGACGAAAAAAGTTACTGCGGATTTATCGCCATCGTTGGTCGTCCTAACGTTGGCAAATCCACCCTGCTGAACAACCTGCTTGGTCAGAAGATTTCTATCACCTCTCGCAAAGCGCAGACCACGCGTCACCGTATTGTCGGCATCCATACTGAAGGGGCTTATCAGGCGATTTACGTCGATACCCCGGGCCTGCACATGGAAGAGAAGCGCGCTATTAACCGCCTGATGAACAAAGCGGCCAGCAGCTCCATCGGCGACGTTGAGCTGATCATCTTCGTGGTGGAAGGTACGCGCTGGACCGCAGACGACGAAATGGTGCTGAACAAGCTGAAAGGTGGTCGCGCACCGGTGATCCTTGCGGTCAATAAAGTGGACAACGTTCAGGAGAAAGCGGATCTTCTGCCGCACCTGCAGTTCCTCGGTAGCCAGATGAACTTCCTCGATATCGTGCCGATTTCCGCAGAAACTGGTCTGAACGTGGATACCGTAGCGGGCATCGTGCGCAAGCACCTGCCGGAAGCGACGCACCACTTCCCGGAAGATTACATCACCGATCGTTCCCAGCGCTTTATGGCCTCCGAAATCATCCGTGAAAAACTGATGCGTTTCCTGGGCGCTGAGCTGCCGTATTCCGTCACCGTTGAAATCGAACGTTTCCAGAGCAACGAGCGCGGCGGCTACGACATCAACGGTCTGATCCTCGTAGAGCGTGAAGGGCAGAAGAAGATGGTGATTGGCAATAAAGGCGCCAAAATCAAAACCATCGGTATTGAAGCCCGTAAGGACATGCAGGAGATGTTTGAAGCCCCGGTTCATCTGGAACTGTGGGTGAAAGTGAAATCTGGCTGGGCCGATGACGAACGCGCGCTGCGCAGTCTCGGTTACGTCGACGACCTCTAAGTAAACCCCGTGGAAGGCTGGCAGCGCGCTTTTGTTCTGCATAGTCGTCCCTGGAGCGAAACCAGCCTGATGCTGGACGTCTTCACGGAAGAATCGGGACGCGTGCGCCTTGTGGCTAAAGGCGCACGTTCCAAACGCTCTAACCTCAAAGGTGCGCTTCAGCCCTTTACGCCTTTGTTAGTGCGCTTCGGTGGTCGCGGCGATGTCAAAACGCTGCGCAGCGCTGAAGCCGTTTCCCTGGCGCTACCGCTCACCGGCATTGCGCTCTACAGCGGCTTATACGTCAACGAACTTCTCTCCCGCGTGCTGGAAAACGAAACCCGTTTCTCCGAACTCTTCTTCGACTACCTCCACTGTATTCAGGCGCTGGCCGGGGTTAACGGTACGCCAGAACCGGCGCTGCGACGTTTTGAGCTGGCGCTGCTGGCACATCTGGGGTACGGCGTCGATTTTCTGCACTGCGCGGGCAGCGGTGAACCCGTGGATGACACCATGACCTATCGCTACCGCGAAGAAAAAGGCTTTATTGCAAGCGTGGTGATTGATAACGGCACGTTTACGGGGCACCATCTGAAAGCGCTCGCCAGCCGTGAATTTCCGGATGCCGACACGCTGCGGGCAGCAAAACGATTTACCCGCATTGCGCTCAAACCTTACCTTGGCGGCAAGCCGCTAAAAAGCCGTGAGCTGTTCCGGCAGTTTGTGCCAAAGCGAAGTTGAAGATTGACTGATTCCCCCTCTCCCCGGCCCTCTCCCAAGGGGAGAGGGGGAAAATGAGCCCTGCGATCTGAATGGGGGCACAATCAGTTCCCTCTCTCTATGGGAGAGGGACAGGGAGAGGGAATGCGACGAACCAAAATCAATAACGAGGACTGTCATGGCTGAATTACTGTTAGGCGTCAACATCGACCACATTGCAACCCTGCGAAACGCACGCGGCACGGCTTATCCCGATCCGGTGCAGGCCGCCTTTATTGCTGAACAGGCTGGTGCAGACGGCATCACCGTGCACCTGCGAGAAGACCGTCGCCATATCACCGATCGTGACGTACGCATCCTTCGCCAGACCCTCGATACCCGCATGAATCTGGAAATGGCAGTCACCGAAGAGATGCTGACGATTGCCTGCGAGACGAAACCGCACTTTTGCTGTCTGGTGCCTGAGAAACGTCAGGAAGTGACCACCGAAGGCGGCCTGGATGTGGCAGGTCAGATTGACAAAATGCGCGATGCCTGCAAGCGCCTGGCGGATGCCGGAATCCTGGTTTCCTTGTTCATTGACGCCGATCGCCAGCAAATCAAAGCCGCAGCGGACGTGGGCGCGCCGTACATCGAAATTCATACCGGATGCTACGCCGATGCCGAAAGCGAAGCGCAGCAGGCGAAAGAGCTGGAGCGTATTGCTCAGGCAGCAACGTATGCCGCAAGCCTTGGCCTGAAGGTGAACGCCGGGCACGGGCTGACGTATCACAATGTTAAAGCCATCGCCGCATTGCCGGAGATGCACGAGCTGAACATCGGCCATGCCATTATTGGCCGTGCGGTAATGAGCGGCCTGAAGGAAGCGGTGGCGGAAATGAAGCGCCTGATGCTGGAAGCGCGCAAATAATGGCCATCGTCGGCATCGGCACGGATATCGTCGAGATTGCCCGTATCGAAGCAGTGATCGCCCGCAGCGGCGATCGCCTTGCGCGCCGGTTGCTCAGCGAGCACGAGTGGAAAATCTGGGAGACGCACCAGCAGCCGGTGCGCTTTCTGGCGAAGCGGTTTGCCGTAAAAGAGGCGGCATCCAAAGCGCTGGGCACCGGGATCCGCAACGGGCTGGCGTTTGAACAGTTCGAAGTCTACAACGATGAACTGGGTAAACCTAAGCTGCGGTTATGGGGCGCGGCGGCAGAATTGGCTGCTAAGCTTGGCGTTGCCCACATGCATGTGACGCTGGCAGACGAACGTCATTACGCCTGCGCCACGGTGATTATGGAAAGCTAAATTTTATCGGCGTGATGCAGCTGAACGAACTTATCCCACAGCTGCTCTTCGTTTTCCAGGTGCGCCGGATCTTTGATGATGGTGTTGGGGATCGGGCACACTTTCTGGCAGGTCGGCGTCTCGTAATGGCCGATGCACTCGGTACAGCGATCGCTGTTAATCTCATAAATGCTGTCGCCCATCGAAATGGCCGTGTTCGGGCATTCCGCCTCGCACATATCACAGTTGATGCATTTTTTGGTAATTAACAGCGCCATACAGAAATTCTCAGAAACAACACAAACAGGGCGGGCATTATACGCTCATTCTCTGTTCAGACCAGTTTTTTCACCAGCGCTTCGCTGTGGCGGATCCTCTCCGGCGCGTGCTCAAGATCCTGCTGTACCAGCCCCATAAACAGCAGGTCGGTCAGCATCATCTGGGCACTGGTGGAGGAGATTGCCGCGCTGCGCGTAGCTTGCTCCTCGGCAATGGTATAGAGGCAATGGCTCGCCCGCTGCTGCAGGGCGTTGGGGGAAAAGCCGGTTATTGCTAAAATTTTACCGCCCACCCGCAGCGTTTCGTCTGCTGCCAGGTTAATCTCCCGCCGCTCGCCGGAATAGGAGATAGCCAGCAGCAAGTCGTTATTCGTCATCGCCTGCACGGTGGCGAGCAGGGCGTGCATGTCCTGCTCAGCAACGGCATTCAGACCAATTTTCATCAGCTTCCAGCTGAAGTTTTGCGCCACCAGGCCCGAAGCGCCAATGCCGGTCACGACGATGCGGCGGGCGCTGCGCAGCAGTCCGATGCTTTCCCGCAGCTTCTCTTCGGTATTGATGTCGAGCGACGCATGCATCGCCGAGACGTTATCTTTAATCAGCTTTTCGCCCACCAGCCGCAGCGGGTCGTCGCCGCGGATCTGGTTATGCACCGGCACCGACTGAGGATGAGGGTTGCTCGCCAGCGCCTCGCTGAGGGCAAGCTTCAGCGCGGGGAAGCCTTTAAAGCCGAGCTTTTGGGCAAACTTCACCACGCTCGACTGGCTGACACCAGCCTCAGCGGCCAGCTGCTGTGAACTGAGATGGCGCGCTTCGTCGGGCTGCGCCAGAATGAAGTCTGCCAGTTTTTTGTCACTTTGCGCAAAACCAGGGTAACGCTGGCGGATGCGAATCAAACAATTCATTGCCTCTCCAGAGGGCCTTGAGGCGGCCGCCTGCCAGAAATTTGTCTTTGATTATAGGGGATTGTGATGCCTGCACAGCCCGTGGCGGGAAAAAAGTGCTGCAATCTTAAACAATTCATTATGCTAATCAAAAGGATACGCTCTCCGGAAACGAAGGGAAAGGCACAATGCCGATCGTTTTTGGAAATGTGAGGTTCCGGCTGTTAGGCTAACTAACAGGCATGACGCTTACGCGTTCAACTTTGAGAGGGAAACGGTTTGGCAAGTAATTCGCGTCGGGTAGTGTTTTTTGACCTGGATGGCACGCTGCATCAGCAGGATATGTTTGGCAGCTTTTTACGTTACCTGTTCCGGCACAACCCGCTGAATGCGCTGCTGGTGCTCCCGCTGCTGCCGGTGATTGGCGTCACGCTGCTGGTAAAAGGACGCGCGGCGCGCTGGCCGATGAGCCTGCTGCTGTGGGCCGCCACCTTCGGGCACAGCGAAACGCGGCTTCAGCGCCTTGAGGCGAACTTTGTCCTCTGGTTCCGCGGGCACGTCACTGCGTTTCCGGTGGTGCATCAACGCCTGACCGAATACCTGACCAGCTCTGATGCTGACGTCTGGTTGATTACCGGTTCCCCGAAACGGCTTGTGGAAAAGGTCTATTTCGACACCCCCTGGCTGCCGCGCGTTAATTTAATCGCCAGCATGACCGAACGCCGCTACGGCGGTTGGGTGCTGACGCTGCGTTGTTTAGGCCATGAGAAAGTGGCTCAGCTGGAGCGCAAAATCGGCACGCCGCTTCGCCTGTACAGCGGCTACAGCGACAGCAACCAGGATAACCCGCTGCTCTATTTTTGCCAGCATCGCTTCCGGGTGACGCCGCGCGGCGATCTGCAACAGCTGGAATAGTGCAACGGCCTGCCGGTGTGTATAATGCGCCCCGTTTTTCTACCGGAGTAGCCGCCTTGTCTGACAACGAACTGAACCACGAACGCTGGATGCGTCATGCGCTGACTCTGGCTCAACGCGCCTGGGATGAAGGAGAGGTGCCGGTCGGGGCAGTGCTGGTGTATCAGAATCAGGTGATTGGTGAGGGCTGGAACCGGCCGATTGGTCGTCACGACCCGACGGCGCATGCGGAAATCATGGCGCTGCGCCAGGGTGGGCTGGTATTACAGAATTATCGCCTGATTGATACGACGCTGTACGTAACGCTCGAACCCTGCGTGATGTGCGCCGGGGCAATGGTGCACAGCCGGATTGGTCAACTGGTGTTTGGTGCGCGGGATGCAAAAACGGGGGCGGCAGGATCGCTGATTGATGTACTGCATCATCCGGGCATGAATCACAGGGTTGAAATTACGGAAGGCGTGCTTGCCGAAAGCTGCTCCACCATGCTGAGCGATTTCTTCCGCCACCGCCGTGAACAGAAAAAAGCCCTCAGGCGCGCCGCGCCGTCTCAGTGACGTAACATGTCGACGAGGGTGCCGGGGTGCTTCACGTCAATCTGGCCACTGTGTACGTCCGCCGATAGCGAGAGAAACGGCAGCACGCCGACGCTTCCAGTGGTGTGATTCAGCTCGTCCGGCCTGACCGCCGGGTAATCATTCGCATATTCCCTTTCCTGCGCGGCCTTCTTCTCTTTCTCCAGCAGATAGCCCACCAGGCTTATCTGGTACTTACGGATATTCTCTACATATGCGTAGGCTTCATGCCCGCGCGCGTAGCCGTACGTCAGGCGCGTGTAGTAGGGTTTCTGGCTCAGTAAAGGCAGACGCTGTTTCACGTCAGCCCAGCTATCCGGATCGCCTTTTTGCTTCGCGGTTAACGCTCTGGCATCCAGCATGTGCGCATAGCCCATATTGTAAGCCGCCAGGGCAAACCAGATCCGTTCATCCTTCGGGACGGTCTCCGGCACCTTATCCATCATATCCTGCAGATAGCGCATCCCGCCGCTGATGCTCTGTTCGGCATCGGTGCGGTCCGTCAGACCCAGGCTTTGCGCAGTGTTCCTGGTCAGCATCATCATGCCTCGCACGCCCGTCGGTGAGGTTGCCATCGGATCCCAGTGGGATTCCTGCCAGGCAATCGCCGCCAGCAGGCGCCAGTCGATTTCCGCCGCATGCTTCTGGAAGAGCGGCTGGAAATCGGGCAGCTGGTTATCCACCGCGCGAAGGAAGGTGCGGGTGTCGAAATAATCGAAATCGTCGCCGTGGCCAAGGTATTTCTCTTCCAGGCGTGCCAGGGTGCCGTCTTCATTAATGTTGTTGAAGAAATCGAGCATCGCGGCGGGCAGGGTGTTGTCGCTGTCCTTCAGGCTAAACCAGGTGACCGGCTGCTCATCGGTAATGTCGAGCGCGACTGCCAGCTCCGGATGGACGCGCTGGAACAGGCTGATCGCTACCGAATCGGCAATGGTATAGTCGAGCCTGCCGTCAAGAACCTCATCCATTAGCTCCACGCTGCCGCGTTTGTCATCGACGGTCCAGCTGAGTTCCGGGTACTTCTTCTCCTTCAGCGCCTGCAGGTCATTGATTGCCACATGCCCTGGCGCAATGGTCAGCTGCTGAGCGGTAATATTTTCAAGTGAACGGGGGCGGTAGATGCCTTTTCGGTAAACCAGCTGCTGCGAAACGGAGTAATAAGCCGGGCCGGCCTGATAGCTTTTGACGCGCTCGCTGTTGTAGACCAGCCCGGCGGCCAGCATGTCGGCTTTGTCATTATCGAGATCGTCAAACAGCTGGCTGATGTTCTGGCGGACGGTGACGTTGAGCTTCACGCCGAGGTAGTCGGCGAACTGCTGGGCCAGCTCGTAATCCAGACCGTAATCTTTTTCGTTAATGCTGGCGTAGGTCAGGGGAGAGATGATGGTGCTGACGCGCAGCTCTCCTCGCGCCTGAATCGCAGCGATGCGGTTCTCTGGTTTGCTGAACCAGGGAATAGAGGGCCATAGCGCCGCTGCCAGTAGCAGGGTGACAATGCCGATAAACAGATAATTAATCTTTAATTTTTTCAATTAGTTAATTCTCTGCAGCGCGAGCGATCTCAGGCAATAGTTACCATGTTAAAGTTTAGGGACACTAAAGAGTGAGCGGCATTTTGCTTAAACAAGCGCCAGATGGCAACCCATTCGTCACCGATGTCGCACCTGGTGGTAAAACGATGCGGTGGTTTTATTTTGACGCAAACGGTTACGTAGCCGTTCAGGATGCTCTATAATGGCGCCCGTTTTCCGCCATTGCGCACACTGAAACCCAGAAGACGAGAGACTTATGATGGAAATTCTGCGTGGTTCGCCTGCACTGTCAGCCTTCCGTATTACCAAACTGCTGGCACGCTTTCAGGCAGCCAACCTTCCGGTCAGCAACCTTTATGCCGAGTACGTGCACTTCGCCGAGCTGAATGCGCCGCTGTCAGAAGAGGAACACACCCGGCTGGCAAAACTGCTGCAGTACGGTCCAAACCTCAGCAGCCACACGCCCGCCGGAAAATTACTGCTCGTCACTCCCCGCCCTGGCACCATCTCCCCCTGGTCTTCAAAAGCAACCGACATCGCCCACAACTGTGGCCTGGCGCAGATCGAACGTCTGGAGCGCGGCGTGGCATACTACGTCGAAGCCTCCACGCTGACGGATGCGCAGTGGAGCCAGGTTGCAGCTGAGCTGCATGACCGAATGATGGAAACCGTCTACGGTGCGCTGCAGGACGCGGAAAACCTGTTTGCCCATCATCAGCCTGCGCCGGTTGCGAGCGTAGACGTGCAGGGGCAGGGCCGTCAGGCGCTGGTGGACGCCAACCTGCGTCTGGGGTTAGCGCTGGCGGAAGATGAAATTGATTACCTGTTTGATGCCTTCACGAAGCTCAACCGCAACCCGAACGACATTGAACTCTATATGTTCGCCCAGGCGAACTCCGAACACTGTCGTCACAAGATTTTTAACGCCGACTGGGTGATTGACGGCGAGCAGCAGCCGAAGTCGCTGTTCAAAATGATTAAAAACACCTTCGAGACCACCCCGGACTACGTGCTGTCAGCTTATAAGGACAACGCTGCGGTAATGGAAGGCTCGGACGTAGGGCGCTTCTATGCCGATCGTGACGGCCTGCGCTACGATTTCCATCAGGAGCCGACGCACATCCTGATGAAGGTAGAAACCCATAACCACCCGACGGCGATTTCCCCGTGGCCGGGTGCGGCAACGGGCTCCGGCGGCGAAATTCGTGATGAAGGCGCGACCGGGCGCGGCGCAAAACCGAAAGCCGGGCTGGTGGGCTTCTCCGTTTCCAACCTGCGTATCCCCGGCTTTGAACAGCCGTGGGAAGAAGACTTCGGTAAACCTGACCGCATCGTGACCGCGCTGGATATCATGACCGACGGCCCGCTGGGCGGCGCGGCGTTCAACAACGAATTTGGTCGTCCGGCGCTGAACGGTTACTTCCGCACCTACGAAGAAAAGGTCAACAGCCACAACGGCGAAGAGCTGCGCGGCTACCACAAGCCGATCATGCTGGCAGGCGGGATCGGCAACATCCGTGCCGATCACGTCCAGAAAGGTGAGATCAACGTCGGCGCGAAGCTGATCGTCCTCGGCGGCCCGGCGATGAATATCGGTCTTGGCGGCGGGGCAGCATCCTCCATGGCGTCCGGCCAGTCCGATGCGGATCTTGATTTTGCTTCCGTCCAGCGCGACAACCCGGAAATGGAGCGTCGCTGCCAGGAAGTGATCGACCGCTGCTGGCAGCTCGGGGAAGCCAACCCGATTCTGTTTATCCACGACGTCGGCGCAGGCGGCCTCTCTAACGCCATGCCTGAGCTGGTGAGCGACGGCGGGCGCGGCGGTAAATTTAATCTGCGCGATATCCTCAGCGATGAGCCAGGCATGAGCCCGCTGGAGATCTGGTGTAACGAATCTCAGGAGCGCTACGTGCTGGCGGTGGCGGCGGATCAGCTGCCGCTGTTCGACGAACTGTGCAAACGTGAGCGCGCGCCTTACGCGGTCATCGGTGAAGCTACCGAAGAGATGCATCTGAGCCTCAGCGACAGCCATTTCGACGATACGCCTATCGATTTGCCGCTGGACGTGCTGCTCGGCAAAACCCCGAAAATGACCCGCGACGTTGAGACGCTTGCCGCTGGCGGTGAAGCGCTGGACAGGCAGGGCATCACGATTGCCGAAGCGGTCAACCGCGTTCTGCATCTGCCGACCGTTGCAGAGAAAACCTTCCTCGTGACCATCGGCGACCGTACGGTAACCGGTATGGTTGCCCGCGATCAGATGGTTGGCCCGTGGCAGATTCCGGTAGCGAACTGCGCGGTGACCACCGCGAGCCTCGACAGCTACTACGGCGAAGCGATGGCGATGGGCGAACGTGCGCCGGTGGCGCTGCTTGATTTTGCGGCCTCTGCACGACTGGCCGTAGGCGAAGCGCTGACTAACATTGTCGGCACTCAGGTCGGTGACCTTAAACGCGTCAAGCTTTCCGCAAACTGGATGGCGGCAGCAGGGCATCCGGGCGAAGATGCGGGCCTCTACGCCGCGGTGAAAGCCGTGGGTGAAGAGCTCTGCCCGGCCCTGGGCCTGACCATTCCGGTCGGCAAAGACTCCATGTCGATGAAAACCCGCTGGCAGGAAGGCAGCGAGCAGCGCGAAATGACGTCGCCGCTGTCGCTGGTGATTTCCGCCTTTGCCCGCGTGGAAGATGTGCGTGGCACCGTGACGCCACAGCTCTCCACCGAAGACAACGCCCTGCTGCTGATTGACCTCGGTAAGGGCCACAACGCGCTTGGCGCGACGGCGCTGGCCCAGGTTTACCGCCAGCTCGGTGACAAAACCGCCGATGTCCGCAGCGTGGAGCAGCTGCAAGGCTTCTGGGACGCGATGCAGGTGCTGGTGGCAGAACGCAAACTACTGGCCTGGCACGACCGCTCCGACGGCGGCCTGCTGGTGACGCTGGCTGAAATGGCCTTCACCGGCCACTGCGGCGTGGATGTGGATATCGCAGCACTTGGCGAAGATCGTCTGGCTGCGCTGTTTAACGAAGAGCTGGGCGGCGTGATTCAGGTGCGTGCGGAAGACCGCGAGCGGGTGGAAGGCATTTTCGCCAGCCACGGCCTGGCTGACTGCGTCCACTTCCTCGGGAAAGCCACCGAAGGAGACCGCTTTGTTATCACGGCGGGCGGTCATGTTGTCTACAGTGAAAGCCGCACCACGCTACGTATGTGGTGGGCGGAAACGACCTGGCAGATGCAGCGCCTGCGCGATAACCCGGAATGTGCCGATCAGGAGCACGAGGCGAAGCGCAACGACAGCGACCCGGGCCTGAACGTGAAGCTCAGCTTTGATATCAACGAAGACGTGGCGGCTCCGTACATTGCAACAGGCGCGCGTCCGAAGGTTGCGGTACTGCGTGAGCAGGGCGTGAACTCCCACGTCGAAATGGCTGCGGCGTTCCACCGTGCGGGTTTCGATGCCATCGACGTCCACATGAGCGACCTGCTGGCTGGTCGTACCGGGCTGGCTGATTTCCAGGCCCTGGTCGCCTGCGGCGGCTTCTCCTACGGCGACGTTTTAGGCGCAGGCGAAGGCTGGGCGAAATCCATTCTGTTCAACGAGCGCGTGCGCGACGAGTTTGAAACCTTCTTCCACCGCCCGCAGACCCTGGCGCTGGGCGTGTGTAACGGCTGCCAGATGATGTCTAACCTGCGCGACCTGATCCCTGGCAGCAGCCTGTGGCCGCGCTTTGTGCGCAACCACTCGGACCGCTTCGAAGCGCGCTTTAGCCTGGTAGAAGTGACCCAGAGCCCGTCTCTGCTGCTGCAGGGGATGATCGGTTCACAGATGCCCATCGCCGTTTCTCATGGTGAAGGCCGGGTTGAAGTACGTGACAGCGCGCACTTGGCGCAGCTGGAAAGCAAAGGCCTGGTGGCTCTGCGCTTCGTCGACCACTTCGGCAACGTGACGCAAAACTATCCGGCGAACCCGAACGGTTCTCCGAATGGTATCACCGCGGTTACCAGCGAAAGCGGGCGCGTCACGCTGATGATGCCGCATCCTGAGCGCGTGTTCCGTACCGTCGCCAACTCCTGGCACCCGGAGAACTGGGGCGAGGACAGCCCGTGGATGCGTATTTTCCGTAACGCACGCAAACAGCTGGGTTGAGATCGCGTCAAACCTTTGTAGTGCTGTTTTGCCTGATGGCGCTTCGCTTATCAGGCCTACAAAATCAGAGGTTGATGAGGTCGTTGTAGGCCCGGTAAGCCTGCGCCACCGGGCGTTAACTCAGATGCTTCGTTCGTCTCTTAAGCCCTCCGGACACTGGAGGGCTTTTTTATGTGAGCAAAGCGGGAAATGTGTCGGAAAAAGGCGACAGCTGGCATCCTGCAGTGTCTCCAGGTGGAGACATTTATCTGTTTGATATTTATTGTCTTTATTATTTTTCTATTTTGGTGTCTCTTTTTGGCGACAGGGTGGTGAAAAAATACGCAAGGCGAGATGGCGTGCTGAACGGCATAAAGTGATTTTCTATCAATAATTTAATGAATTTCTTTGTATTGTGGCACGCTTACTGCATATAATTAACCAGTGGCTCATTCACCCTCTTATGTCAGCCCCTTAGGGACGCGCTACATAAACTTCGAATGACGCACAACAAGGTGCCTGCCGTCCAACTGTTGATATCAGCTTGCTATATCAAACTCCGGGCGAAACGTGGAGTTAGGCACCGCCTTATTCAGTGACAACGCCGGGCTTTGAGCCGGCGTTGTTGTTTCCGCTTCCTGCCTCAGTTACCCTGCCATTATCATTATGTTCAGGGGCAAACTCATTGAAACGCTGGTCACTTTTCCCCCGCTCGCTGCGTCAGCTGGTTACGTTGGCGTTTCTGCTGATCCTGTTGCCGCTGCTGGTCCTTGCCTGGCAGGCCTGGCAGAGCCTGAATGCGCTGAGCGATCAGGCCGCCATGACCAATCGCACCACGCTTGTGGACGCTCGCCGCAGCGAAGCGATGACCAACGCCGCGCTGGAGATGGAGCGCAGCTACCGCCAGTACTGCGTGCTGGATGATGCAACTCTCGCGAAGGTGTATCAGGGCCAGCGTAAGCGCTACAGCGAAATGCTGGATGCCCATGCGGGCGTGCTGCCGGATAACAAAATCTGGCAGGCGCTGCGTCAGGATCTGAACGATCTGGCAGAACTTCGCTGCAAAAACAGCGGCCCGGATGAAGCCTCTGCCGCAAAGCTTGAAGCCTTTGCCTCGGCGAATACCGATATGGTCCAGGCCACCCGCGCAGTGGTGTTTTCACGCGGGCAGCAGCTCCAGCAGGAGATTGCCGAGCGCGGGCAGTTCTTCGGCTGGCAGGCGCTGGTGCTGTTCATGCTCAGCCTGACCATGATGCTGCTGTTCACCCGCATGATTATCGGCCCCGTTAAAGCTATTCAGCGGATGATTAACCGTCTGGGTGAGGGGAAATCGCTAGGCAGCACGGTGATGTTTACCGGACCGCGCGAGCTGCGATCCGTCGGGCAGCGCATTGTCTGGCTGAGCGAGCGGCTCTCCTGGCTTGAATCTCAGCGTCACCAGTTTCTGCGTCATCTTTCCCATGAGCTGAAAACGCCGCTTGCCAGCATGCGCGAAGGGACCGAGCTGCTGGCCGATAAGGTCGTTGGCCCGCTGACGGCTGAGCAGGAAGAAGTGGTCGCCATTCTGGATGACAGCAGCCGTAACCTGCAAAAGCTGATTGAGCAGCTGCTGGATTACAACCGAAAGCTTGCCGACACGCCGGTTGAAATGGAGAAGGTCGAACTGGTACCGCTGCTGGATATCGTTGTCTCCGCCCACAGTTTGCCCGCACGAGCTAAAATGATGCATACCCGCGTCGAGCTTGACGTGCGTGAGTGCCTGGCTGAACCGGTGCTGTTGATGAGCGCGCTGGATAACCTCTACTCCAACGCAGTGCACTACGGCAGTGAATCCGGTACTATTTTTCTGCGCAGTCGCCAGCAGGGAAATCGGGTGTTTCTTGAGGTTGAAAACAGCGGAACACCTATCCCTGAGGCTGAAAAAACCATGATTTTTGAGCCCTTTTATCAGGGCAGCCATCAACGTAAAGGGGCTGTGAAGGGAAGCGGTCTGGGACTGAGTATCGCCCGGGATTGCGTCCGCCGGATGCGGGGCACCCTGCAGCTGGTCGACGCGCCAACGGGCCATGTCTGTTTCCGCATTGAGCTTTCTCTTTCAGACACGGATAAACCCATTAAATGAAGCAACGTCTGGTGAATATGTCCCCTCGTTTCCTCTCGCTCCTTGCCGGAGCGTCCTGTTTATGGCTGGCCGGGTGCGTCAGTGCGCCGCAAACCGCCAGCACCGGCGATGAAGATAAGCTACCGCAGCAGCAGGTCGCCGATTTCCTCTCCACGGACTGCGCCGACGTCTGGTCGCTGCACGGCGCAGCAACGGAGAAAAACCCGCTTTACTGGCTGAGAAGCATGGATTGTGCCGAACGTCTGTCGCCGGAAATGGCCCGCAGCGAAGCCCGCCTGCATAACGATGAATCCTGGCAGGACGCGCTGCGTCGCGGCATTCTGCTCGGCAGTGCCAAAATCACCCCGCTGGAGCGCCGTGAAATGGTGACCCGCCTCGATACGTTCAGCCCGCAGATCCCGACTCAGGTGCGCCCGCTGTATCAGTTCTGGCGCGACGGGCAGTCGCTACAGCTTCAGCTTTCGGATGAGCGCTCCCGCTACAGCAAACTACAGCAGACGACGGATGCCGAGCTGGATATTCTGCGCCAGCAGCAACAGCACCTCAGCAGCCAGCTGGAACTGACGACCCGCAAGCTGGAAAACCTGACCGACATCGAGCGTCAGCTTTCCAGCCGCAAACCGGCGGGCAGCAACCTTACGCCGGATGCCGGGCATGAAGGTGATGCCGCTCCGGTGCAGAAGGATGCTCCGTCCACAGAGGAGAAACCATGACAGGACGTAAACCCGCTCACCTTTTACTGGTCGACGACGATCCGGGCCTGCTGAAGCTGCTGGGCATGCGCCTCACCAGCGAAGGGTTTTCCGTGGTTACCGCAGAGAGCGGACAGGAAGGACTGCGCGTGCTGGCGCGGGAAAAAGTCGATCTGGTGATAAGCGATCTGCGCATGGATGAAATGGACGGCCTGCAGCTGTTTGCGGAAATCCAGAAAGTGCAGCCTGGCATGCCGGTGATCATTCTTACCGCCCACGGATCCATTCCCGATGCCGTGGCGGCCACGCAGCAGGGCGTATTCAGCTTCCTGACCAAACCGGTTGATAAAGACGCGCTGTACAAGGCTATCGACGATGCGCTGGTGCATACCGCAGCCGCCACCGATGACAGCTGGCGTGAATCTATCGTCACTCGCAGCCCGGTGATGCTGCGCCTGCTCGAACAGGCGCGGATGGTGGCGCAGTCGGACGTCAGCGTGCTGATTAACGGCCAGAGCGGTACCGGGAAGGAGATTTTTGCCCAGGCGATTCACAACGCCAGCCCGCGCGGCAAATACCCGTTTATTGCCATCAACTGCGGCGCGCTGCCGGAGCAGCTGCTGGAGTCTGAACTTTTTGGCCACGCCCGTGGTGCGTTCACCGGCGCGGTCAGCAATCGCGAAGGGCTGTTCCAGGCCGCGGAGGGCGGTACGCTTTTTCTTGATGAGATTGGCGACATGCCTTCTCCGTTACAGGTTAAGCTACTGCGCGTCTTGCAGGAGCGCAAAATTCGCCCGCTCGGCAGCAATCGCGATATCGACATCAACGTGCGCATTGTCTCCGCCACCCACCGTGATTTACCCAAGGCGATGGCACGCGGCGAGTTTCGCGAAGATCTCTACTATCGTCTCAACGTTGTCAGCCTGAAGATTCCCACTCTGGCAGAGCGTACCGAAGACATTCCGCTGCTGGCAAATCATCTTCTGCGTCAGTCTGCCGATCGACACAAGCCGTTCGTACGGGCATTTTCGACGGATGCGATGAAGCGGCTGATGGCCGCCAACTGGCCGGGCAACGTGCGCCAGCTGGTAAACGTGATTGAGCAGTGCGTAGCGCTGACCTCGTCGCCGGTTATTGGTGATGCGCTGGTGGAGCAGGCGCTGGAGGGTGAGAACACGGCCCTGCCGACGTTCGTTGAGGCGCGGAACCAGTTCGAGCTGAACTACCTGCGCAAGCTGCTGCAAATCACCAAAGGTAACGTCACCCATGCCGCACGCATGGCGGGGCGTAACCGCACTGAGTTCTATAAATTGCTGTCGCGTCACGAACTCGACGCCAATGATTTTAAAGAGTAGCCCGGCGTGCGCGGCGACGTTATGATAAGGTAAGCAACCGGTTACGCGGATAAGACAGGAAACCATGAAAAAGATTGATGCGATTATAAAACCCTTCAAACTCGATGATGTGCGCGAAGCGCTGGCCGAAGTCGGTATCACCGGGATGACGGTAACGGAAGTGAAAGGCTTTGGTCGTCAGAAAGGTCACACCGAGCTGTATCGCGGTGCGGAGTACATGGTCGATTTTCTGCCGAAGGTGAAAATTGAAATCGTGGTCACCGATGATATCGTTGACACCTGCGTGGACACCATTATCCGCACGGCGCAGACCGGCAAAATCGGCGACGGCAAAATCTTTGTCTTCGACGTGGCGCGCGTTATTCGTATTCGTACCGGTGAAGAAGACGACGCGGCAATCTGATTTGTTTGCGCTGCCCGCATGTTATGCGGGCAGCGCTGTTTCTACTCCTCAGCCATCTCCGGCGCACGACTCCCCAGCAGCTTTCTGAAGATAATCACCCCAAGCATCACGCCCACGCAGCCGAGCGTCCATTCGCCCATCTGCGAGAAGAAGTGCCCGTAGGCCGCCACGGCGGTTTCGCTGATTTGTGATTCGGTGGTTTGCTGTGCCACTACGCCCGCCAGCCAGTTCGCCACGGCGCCCGTTGCCAGCATATAAATGCCGGTAAGCACGCCGGTCACGCCCGGCATGTTGAGGCGCGTGATTTGCGCCATTGCCACGGGGTCGATAAACAGCTCAGCGAAGCCCATCAGCGCCAGGCCTGCCACCATCATGCTCATCGAAGCCTGACCGTGGAGCTGCCCCTGATGTGCGTTTAGCGCCAGCAGCATAAAGCCCGCACCCATGAGCGTCAGGCCCAGAGCAAACTTCAGCCACACGCGCAGCGCCGTACTGGCCCCCGGACGTACCAGCCACGCCAGTACCACGCCTGCCGCCATGACCGCCACCGCGTTCACCGACTGGAACAGTGCCGTAGGCACCTCAAAGCTTAGCCAGCGACGATTCACGAAGCGATCAATGAACAGGCTGATGGAGCTGCCGCCCTGCTGGGCCAGCACCCAGAACAGCGTCCCGGTGAGCATCAGCAGCACAATCTGTGACAGCGAACGACGGTGCTGTGGCGAAGCGATCATAATGCGTGCCACCATTTGCGCGGCAAAGATACAGACGACGGCCAGCAGATAACCTGCCCAGTTCCTTTCCAGCAGGAGGGTAAAGAACACCGGAGAGAGGCACAGCATTACCAGCAGCCAGCCCCAGGTGGGCAGCACAAAACGTCTTGCCTGAAGCGCCGTTTTGTTGACGCCGCGCGTCTCGCGGAAATGGCGATGGCCGCTCAGGAATACCATCAGTCCGATAAACATGCCGATGCCCGCCAGCGCAAAGCCGACGTGCCAGCCATACCATTGTGCCGCCAGCCCGCAGACGATGGGGGCGGCGATGGAGCCGATATTGCCCGCCGCGTAGAGCAGGGAGAAACCGCCGTCGCGACGGCTGTCGCTGGCGTCATAGAGTTCGCCCAGCAGGCAGCTGATGTTGGATTTAAACAGGCCGTAGCCGCAGATAATGATGGCGA
The DNA here is from genome assembly GCF_040750395.1 of Scandinavium sp. UTDF21-P1B. NCBI lineage: Bacteria > Pseudomonadati > Pseudomonadota > Gammaproteobacteria > Enterobacterales > Enterobacteriaceae > Scandinavium > Scandinavium sp. UTDF21-P1B. The sequence continues at coordinate 211,714 of NZ_JBFLVD010000013.1, read as the reverse complement.
GCGCCAGGTAGAGGCTCATCGTGGAGTCGGAACCCAGCCCTAACACCACGTGGCCCAGCGTCATCAGCAGAGCCCCGGCAATGACCGCCACGCGGTTGCCGAGCAGGCGGTCGGCAATCCAGCCGCCGAGAATAGGGGTGACATACACCAGTGAAGCGTAGGCGCTGAAAAGGCCAATCGCATGGCTGTCGTCAAAGGCGAGTTGATGGGTGAGGTAGAGGATGAGCAGGGCACGCATGCCGTAGAAGCTGAAGTATTCCCAGATTTGAATCGCTACGATGTAGTAAATCGCGCGCGGTTGTGAGGGTGTTTGCATGTCGTCTCCTTGCGCACAAGTTGGCGTTGCCCGGTGGCGCTGCGCTTGCACGGGCCTACAGATATGGAGGGCTCGTAAGTCGGGTTAGCGCAGCGCCACCCGGCAAAAAAGGGAAGTGGCAAGCCACTTCCCTTTGTCTCTTATTGAGTGTTTTTCAGCACTTTAACGGTGTAACGCCCGTCGGCCTGACGATAGGCGCCGTGGATGTCGGTTTCGAAGCCCGGATAGTGAGCACCGATTTCGCACAGCATCTGCAGGAACTCCAGCACCGGACGGCTCTCCTCGGTGATCATCTCACCAGGCATGACCAGCGGGACTCCAGGAGGGTACGGCAGGATCATATTGGCATTGACGCGGCCAACGGTCTCTTCCATATACACCTCTTCGGTTTCACCGTGCAGCTCTTTCTGGAACGCGGCGTACGGGGTCATTACCATTGCTGGCAGCACTTCGAACGCACGGAACATCAGGTCCGGCAGGTTGTGTTTCTCAACCAGTTTGTGAATGTTCTGTGCCAGTTCCTGAATACGCATGTTTTCATAGAATTCAGGATCTTCACGGTACAGCGACGGCAGCATGTTTTTCACACGCAGGTTCAGATCGAACGCACGTTTGAAGTCGGTCAGCGCACGCAGCAGGCTCAACGCTTTGGTTTTGTCGATACCGATACTGAACAGGAACAGCAGGTTATACGGGCCGGTTTTCTCAACCACGATGCCGTGCTCGTCCAGATATTTCGCCACGATGCTGGCCGGAATACCGAAGTCGTCCATGGAGCCATCTTTTTTCATCCCCGGCGTCAGAATGGTGACTTTAATCGGGTCGAGATACATGTGCTCATTATCGATATTTTTGAAGCCGTGCCATGCGCTGTCAGAGCGCAGCGGCCAGCATTCTGGCGCATCGATGTGCTCTGGCTGCCAGACGTCGAAGAACCAGCCTTCAGATTCGCCTTTCAGGCGTTTAATCTCTTTACGGAACTTGATGGAGCGCTCAATCGAACCGTTGATCAGACGCTTACCGGCATTGCCTTTCATCATCGCCGCGGCGGTTTCCGTGGAGGCCACGATACCGTAGTGCGGAGACGTGGTAGTGTGCATCATGTAGGCTTCGTTAAAGGTTTCTTCATTAACGTCACCTTTCACGTGGATCATGGAAGCCTGAGAGAACGCCGCCAGCAGCTTGTGCGTTGACTGAGTTTCATAAATCACCTTGCCTTCCACACGGCCACCGCTCATGCCGCATTTGCCTGCATAGATAGGGGAGAAGTTGGTGTAAGGCACCCACGCGGAGTCAAAGTGGATGGACTTAACATCCAGGGTTTTCTTGATGTAGTCGGTGTTATACAGCAGGCCATCGTAGGTGGAGTTGGTGATAACCGCGTGCACCGGCCAGGTGGCGTTAGGCGTTTCTTTGACGCGTTTAGCAATGGTCGCGTGCTGGAATTCGCTTTGTGGAATACCGCCGAGAATACCGTAAGCGTTACGGGTTGGGCGGAAGTAGATTGGCGTAATGTCGCTCATCATCATCAGATGCGTCAGCGATTTGTGGCAGTTACGGTCAATCAGTACGGTGCTGCCCGCAGGCGCAGAGTACATCCCGACAATCTTGTTGGCGGTTGACGTTCCGTTTGTCACCATGTAGCTGCGTTCAGCGTTGAACACGCGGGCAATATACTCTTCCGCTTCTTTATGCGGGCCGCTATGGTCGAGCAGAGAACCCAGTTCAGACACGGAAATGGAGATGTCTGATTTCATGGTGTTCGGGCCGAAGAAATCATAGAACAGGCTGCCAACCGGGCTTTTCTGGAACGCGGTGCCGCCCATGTGGCCCGGCGTACAGAAGGTGTATTTACCTTCACGCACGTATTTGAACAGCGACTTGGTCAGCGGCGGCAGAATGGTGTCGATGTACTCGTTGGTGTTCTGCTGAATTTTTGCCGCGATATCGTCGGCGGCGTCCAGCGCATATTCGAAGAAGCGAACCTGCATACGCAGGTCGTTCAGGCTCACGTCGAGAGTGGAGTAAGTATTCGCAAATGCATACAGCGGCATGTATTCGTTGAGTTTGCTTATCTCTTCGCACAGTTCGAGGTTGTATTTGTCCCAGTCGAAAATCACGCCGCACAGGCGGGCATTGTTCTCAATCAGCTTCAGCAGGTCTTCGCGATCGTTTGGGTAAACAATGCGGAAATCCAGGCGCTCCAGGGCGCGGTGCAGCTCACGAATAGGCTCTTCTTTGAAGTAGACACCCATGTGATTCATGATTGCGATAACGTTCATAGTCGTATCTCCAGGTGTAGAAGGCCCCTCCCGTCACGGTGTGACAGGTGAAGAGAGAGGCCTGAGAAAGGGGTTGGTCTTGCTTAGTGCACGCTGGCGGCGTTGTCGTCGCTGTGTTCGCGCTGGTTCATTTTGCGGCCGTAGAACATCAGGATGATCAGGCTCACGATGAAGGTGCCGGACAGCTCGAAGGAGCTTGCGCCCATCAGCGCGATAAAGCAGAACGCACAGCCGAGGATGGAACAGACCAGGCTCACCAGGTTGCGAACGTTGACGCCTTCGAAGCGAATCAGGTCAACGCAGGAGTAGAAGTAAGGCAGCATGGTCAGCAGCACGGCGATACCGGTCAGTTCGCCGAACAGGTCAGAGGCTTTCCCGCCGCTGGAGTTCATGACGGTGATGAGGATCATCAGCACGGTCATTTTCACGGCTGCCAGCAGCAGGCCTTTTTTCGGAATACCGTTGGCATCGACTTCCCCGTAAATTTTCGGGAAGTTGCCGTCGTTGGCGGCACGTTGCCCGGCCTGGCCAACCAGCATCATCCAGGAGCCCAGTGACGTCAGGCAGGCAAACGCGGTGAAGGCGGAAACCATCGGCGCGGCCCAACTGCCCATAATGGTGGAGGCGCTGATAGCGAATGGCGCACCGGACGCGGCCATTTCAGAAGCCGGATACATACCGGAAATCACCTGTGTGGCGAGGATATAGATGACGCCTGCCAGCGCTGTACCCAGCATGGTTGCCAGCGGTACGGTACGTTTCGGGTTTTTCACCATCCCGGTGCTGACCGCGGCGGATTCGACGCCCACGAATGCCCACAGGCACAGCAGAATACTTTTGATCACCGCGTGATAATCCGTGGTCTGAGAGGTATTCCAGTTGGCGTGATAGGTGTTGATATCAAACCAGTGCCAGCCGACTACGGCGGTCACCACAACCGGAATCAGCACCAGCACCAGACCGATAGTGGTCAGGCGGCTGACCCAGGTTCCGCCGAGCATATTCACGAAGGTGAAAATCCACACGATGGCGATACAGGCGAGGCCCGCAGGCACCGGGTTATTTAACACCGGGAAGAAGGTGGAGAGATAAGAGACGGCGGTAATGCCGATGGCAAGGTTGCCAATCCAGTTTGCGTGGTAATAAAGCACGCCGGTCTGGAAACCGAACGCCGGAGATAATTCCCCGGCATAAGCAATGGGGCCACCCTGCTGAGGATTTTTGGTTGCCAGTCGGGCATATACATAAGCCAGGGACATTGCACCGATAATAGAGATAACCCAGCCCCAGATGGCAATGCCACCGATGCCGGCGAGGTTCGCAGGTAATAAAGCAATCCCGCTCCCCATCATATTACCGGCAACGACGCCGGTACAGGCAAATAGCCCGATCTTTTTGGCAGAACTCATGGTTTGTATTCTCCTGATGTTTATTTTGGAGGACCGAATCATGTTCCAGATGACGCAATGACCCGACCGGATGAACACAAGGCTAACGATCTCCACCGGAGAAGTCCTAAAGATAAAGTGAACTAATCGCAAACATCAGACAAATGACAAGATGACCTTTTCGCGTTAACACATCAGGATGACATATTGAGGTCATGAAAAGGTAAATATTGCCTTTTTACAGTTGGTTGGGTTGGGTTTGGTGAGTTGTTGAAGTGTTAATTCAGGGCGTCATTATGCAAACAATAAACAACATCTGGATGCTTCATGATAAACACGATATTAACCTCATCATGCCGTATTTTATTGGCGTGATGAGGTTTAACTTAATATGGGTTATTTTGCAGCGAGGAAATTGTCGAGATAAGGAACAACGCGAGTGACGGACGTCTGGAATACGCTGTTCTCAATCCAGTAAAGCGTATTGTCCCCCGGGCGTAAATTAAAGGCGGTAATATAGGCATCGGCGGCCAGGCGATTTTCACCCTGCATTTCGTAAACTTTACCGAGCAGCACATAATTGACCCACGACATCTCCAGCCCGATGCCGGTATTAATAGCGCTAAATGCGTCACTAATTTGTCCCTGGCTTAAATATTCGATGGTTTTAATTTGATAAAAGACCGCCATATTCTTCAGGACAGGAATATCTCCGACGCGATTAATTTCCGCCGACAGTGCGGAGAGCTGGGATTTAGCCAGCGGCTGCTGGGAATGGCGCAGGATATCGACCAGCGCTTTCTCCGCCATCGCGTAGCTGAAATCCGGCGACTGTTTCAGAATATCGTCCAGCAGGCCGCTGGCCTTGCTTAGGGAGTCCACGTCGCCGTTCATCAGCAGCTGGTGAGCCTGGTAAAACTGCGCCAGCGACAGGCTTTGTGACGGCTGATACTGGCGCAGCATGGCCTGCATGCGTTCAGGCCAGGGCTGCGTCAGCGCCTGTGACAGGCTGCTCATCAGGTCGTTCTGAATCGTCACCTGGTTATCGCTGGTAATGAAATAGCGTTTATCGAGCATCACCGAGCTGTCGGCATTATCAACCAACTGGACTGACATAAAACACTGCTGCGCGCGGTAGTGACGCTGGTTGACGAACTCGATGGTCAGCGTTTTCCCTGAGCTGCTCGGCTCATTCACGTTGTAGTTGGTTTTGTCGTGCACCATATAGGTGGAAAACGTGTTCAGCGAGGTGGTGATCAGGCTGCCAAGCCCTACGGCATAGGTTCTCTGCGATGCCTGGTTGTTGCAGGAATTACCATTAGCGAGGCGAACGTCGATATCGCGTGGGTTCAGCAGCAAACGGGTTTTGGTGACGGGTGGGTGCGAATTGATAGTCGACATCGCGACAAGCGCCACGCAGCTGAACAGCGCCAGCAGAAACAGGCCCCACACCCACCAGGTTGTCACCTTGCGGCGCTTTTCCGGCAGCGGCGGCGGCATGGCAGGTCTGGATTCAGGCACTTGCGGCTCGGTGATCGTAGAAAGCTGAACTTCTCCTGACGCCGGGCGCGTTGCCGGGGGAACGGGCGCCAGCTCTTCGCCCTCTTCAGCGCACCATATTACGCTCGCGGTCAGCTTGTAGCCGCGTTTTGGCACCGTGACGATGTATTCGGGGCTGCTGTCATTGCCGTCCTTAAGCGATTTACGCAGTTCGGAGATGCTCTGGGTGACGACATGGCTGGTGACGACGTTGCGCGTCCAGACGTGATCGATAAGCTCATCCCGGCTAAGTACTTCATCGGGATGATGAGCAAAATAGATCAGAAGGTCGATAAGGCGTGGTTCAAGCGTAAGCTGACGACCCTGACGGCTAATCTGGTTAACGGCAGGCGTAACCAGCCACTCTCCAATGAGTACAACAGGTTGTTGCATAAAAAGGGGGCCCAAAAATGGCAGCGGGAAGCCGTTATCATAACACAAGACGGCGCGGCCTTTTTTGGCACGCCCTGCGGCGAGAGGGCGATTGGGCGGGAGAGGGCGTGAAAAAGTGCTTACAGAAAGTGTATACGGGCCGGAAAGTTATCCGGCCCGGGAACCTTACAGCACCTTATGTGGGCCGAAGCATTCGTAGTGAATATTGTCGGCGTTGATGCCGAGCGCCACGAGCTGTTTTGCGGCGAACTGCATAAAGCCGACCGGACCACAGAGATAAAACTGCATTGCCGGATCGCTGAACTGGCCTTCCAACGCGCTTAAATCCATCAGGCCCGCGCTGTCGTAAGCGTCCTGTTCCTGCGGCGCGTTGTACCAGACATGGGAAGCAAAGCGTGGCAGTTTTGCGCCCAGCGCCTTCACTTCATCAGCAAAGGCGTGCACCGCGCCATTTTCCGCGGCGTGGAACCAGTTCACCTGCGCCGGGTGCGCACAGTTTGCCAGCGTGTCGAGCATTGCTAGCATTGGCGTCTGGCCGACGCCTGCGGAGATCAGCGTCACCGGGGTATTTGCTTCGACGGACATAAAGAAATCGCCCGCCGGGGCGGCGAGGTGCACGGTGTCGCCCACGCTGGCCTCATCATGCAGCCATTCGGAGACCTGACCGCCGGTTTCGCGCTTCACGGCGATGCGATAGCTTTTGCCGTTTGGCTGACGGGTCAGCGAATACTGGCGAATTTCCTGATGAGGGAAGCCTTCCGGCTTTAGCCACACGCCGAGATACTGACCTGGCTGATAGTCGGCCACCTCGCCGTCGTCTGCCGGGACGAATTCAAAGGCGGTGATAAGCTTGCTTTGCGGCGCTTTGCTCACGATGCGGAACGCGCGGGTGCCTTCCCAGCCGCCGGTTTTAGCGGCGTTCTGCTGATAGATTTCCCCTTCGCGCTTAATGAACACGTCCGCCAGCACGCCATAGGCTTTGCCCCACGCGTCGAGGACTTCCTGGCCCGGGCTGAACATTTCATCGAGCGTTGCCAGCAAATGGCCGCCCACGATGGCGTACTGCTCAGGCTTAATCTGGAAGCTGGTGTGCTTCTGGGCGATCTTCTCTACCGCAGGCAGCAGGGCGGCAAGGTTCTCGATATTACTGGCATAGGCCGCAATGGCGTTGAACAGCGCTTCACGCTGGTCGCCGTTGCGCTGGTTGCTCATATTGAAGATCTCTTTTAACTCAGGATTATGAGCAAACATGCGGTCGTAAAAGTGGGCGGTGAGTTTTGGGCCGGTTTCAACCAGCAGGGGAATGGTGGCTTTCACCGTAGCGATGGTTTGCGCGTCTAGCATGGGACTGTCCTTTTTCGGTTTCTTTGTCATGATTAGATATGATGCATTTTAAATGCATGTTATGAGAAAGCCCCTTACTTGTAAAGGATTCTGTACAAGCTGAAAAATTTGCATCACAAACCTGAAAAGAAATCGCTTTACCCGGGCGGAATCTTTATTGCTCAAACCCTTGTGTGACGCCGAGGTAATCGTTTGCGTAAAAACGTTTGTCAAGACCTGTTATCGCAGAACTTATCAGTTATACTGTCCGCCGTTGTCCGAAAGGGCCCCCTTTTTTAGCGGTAAAACTACTGTTAGCTGAGTCAGGAGATGCGAATGTTAAAGCGTGAAATGAACATTGCCGATTATGATGCCGAACTGTGGCAGGCTATGGAGCAGGAAAAAGTCCGTCAGGAAGAGCACATCGAACTGATCGCCTCCGAAAACTACACCAGCCCGCGCGTGATGCAGGCTCAGGGTTCTCAGTTAACCAACAAGTACGCTGAAGGCTACCCGGGCAAACGCTATTACGGCGGCTGCGAATACGTTGACGTGGTTGAGCAGCTGGCTATCGATCGTGCTAAAGAACTGTTTGGCGCCGATTACGCTAACGTGCAGCCGCACTCTGGTTCCCAGGCGAACTTCGCGGTCTACACCGCACTGCTGCAGCCGGGCGACACCGTGCTGGGCATGAACCTGGCGCAGGGCGGTCACCTGACTCACGGCTCCCCGGTCAACTTCTCCGGCAAGCTGTACAACATCATCCCTTACGGCATCGATGAGTCTGGCAAAATTGACTACGAAGACATGGCGAAGCAGGCCAAAGAGCATAAGCCGAAGATGATCATCGGTGGCTTCTCTGCCTACTCAGGCGTGGTTGATTGGGCCAAAATGCGTGAAATCGCAGACAGCATCGGCGCGTACCTGTTTGTCGACATGGCGCACGTTGCGGGTCTGATTGCCGCAGGCGTTTACCCGAACCCGGTTCCACACGCTCACGTTGTGACCACCACCACTCACAAAACCCTGGCAGGTCCACGCGGTGGCCTGATCCTGGCGAAAGGCGGTGACGAAGAGCTGTATAAGAAGCTGAACTCCGCTGTCTTCCCAAGCGCGCAGGGCGGCCCGCTGATGCACGTTATCGCAGCGAAAGCCGTGGCGCTGAAGGAAGCCATGGAGCCTGAATTTAAGGTTTACCAGCAGCAGGTCGCTAAGAATGCGAAAGCGATGGTGGAAGTGTTCCTGAACCGCGGCTACAAAGTGGTGTCCGGCGGCACTGAAAACCACCTGTTCCTGCTGGATCTGGTCGACAAAAACCTGACCGGTAAAGAAGCCGACGCCGCGCTGGGCCGCGCCAACATTACCGTTAACAAAAACAGCGTACCGAACGATCCGAAGAGCCCGTTCGTGACCTCCGGCATCCGTATCGGTTCTCCGGCGATTACCCGTCGCGGTTTCAAAGAAGCCGAAGCGAAAGAGCTGGCGGGCTGGATGTGCGACGTGCTGGACAACATCAATGATGAAGCCAACATTGAGCGCATCAAAGGTAAAGTGCTGGATATCTGTGCCCGTTTCCCGGTTTACGCATAATTATCTGCACCCTTAAAAAAAGGCCGCTTATGCGGCCTTTTTTAATGCCTGATGGCGGCTGTGCCACCCGGCACGCTTACCGCCGATCGACTGAAATCGCTCCCGGCCCGGTAATCGCCAGCAGCAAAAACGCCCCGGCAATGCTGACGTTTTTGTAGAAGTTAATCATGTTTGGCACCACCGCATCCCCGCTCATATCCCAGTAATGGTGACCAATCATCGCCGTTCCCAGCGTGTAGAAAATGAAAAGCACCGCCAGCGGGCGGGTAAAGAAGCCGATGACGATAAGGATGGCGGCGGGCACTTCCATAATCACCGCAATGATGGCCGAGAGCGTTGGCACAGGCGCGCCGCTTGCCGCCATATACTGCACCGTACCGTTAAACCCCATCAGCTTCGGATAACCGAAAATAATAAACAGCGCGACAATGGCGATGCGGGCGACCAGCAGCAGAAACGAACGCGAGGAGCCAAAATCGAAATAACGTAGAGAGTTCATAGCCTTTCCGTTGTGCAGGTGGGTGTCCTTAAACCCTAATACACAATCTTTACTGCCGCCACGTTGCCGCCATTCATAATTGTTCCAGCATTTCTTCAACGTACAGATAGCCGATGCCTAACAGCTGCTGCGAACGGGTCAGCTGCCCAAAGCTGATTTGCGTTGCCATGGCCTGCGGGCTATCGCGGTGGTCGAAAGGGTTAAACCCGGTTTGCTGGACGATGGCGCTGAGCCAGCTTTCGCCAAAGGCGCAGCTGCGCCCATACAACCAGATCTGATTGATATTGAGGATATTCAGGAAATTGTAGAGGCTCAGGCCTATGGCGCTGGCCGCGTTTTCCACCCAGGTGTGAATGCGCTGGTCACCCTGCTGCCAGCCCGCAATCAGGTGCGCTGTTGTCAGTTTTTCGGGATCGGGACCGTCTCTGGTGGGCTGTGATTTGAGCCAGATACGCGCCTGCTTTTTCAGCGCGCTTAATGAGGCCACTGTTTCCAGACAGCCGTAGCGGCCGCAGTCGCACCCGGTTAATGCCCATAATTTACCCGGCCAGCCGGGGCTGGTGATGCTGAACAAAGAAGAAAGTTGGCGATTTTCTACGAGCATCCTCGTAAATCCACCCATTAAATGTTAGCAGGTTGTTAAAGTGACTTGCCAGCCGCGCCGTTTGTCGCCAGACTGTCGCCACCATTTGGGAGGGAATCATGGTCTTGCACTCCACGCGCTGGCTGGCGCTCAGTTACTTCACCTACTTTTTTAGCTACGGTATCTTCTTACCTTTCTGGAGCGTATGGCTGGCCGGCACGGGCCTGACGCCGGAAACCATCGGCGTGCTGCTCGGCGCGGGCCTGGTGGCGCGTTTCCTCGGTAGCCTGCTGATTGCCCCGCGCGTCAGCGATCCGTCGCGCTTAATCAGCGCCTTGCGCATTCTCGCCTTGCTCACCCTGCTGTTTATTCTCGCCTTCTGGGCGGGAACAAACGTTGCGTGGCTGATGGCGATGATGGTGGGATTCAACCTGTTCTTCTCACCGCTGGTGCCGCTCACGGATGCGCTGGCAAACACCTGGCAGAAGCAGATCACCATGGATTACGGGCGGGTCCGTCTGTGGGGATCGATTGCCTTCGTGATCGGTTCGGCGCTCACGGGCAAGCTGGTCAGCCTGTTTGACTATCACGCCATTCTGGCGCTGCTCAGCATCGGTATTGCTTCCATGCTGATCGGCATGATGATCAAGCCGTCGGTGATGCCGCAGGGCGAAGCGCGTCAACATGAGCACGCGGGCTGGCCCGCCTGGAAGCAGCTTGTGATGCAGAGCTGGCGGTTCCTGGCCTGCGTTTGCCTGCTACAGGGCGCGCATGCGGCATACTACGGCTTCAGCGCCATTTACTGGCAGGAGGCGGGCTACTCGGCTTCGGCGGTGGGGTATCTGTGGTCGCTGGGCGTGGTGGCGGAAGTGGTGATCTTTGCGGTGAGCAAGAAAGTGTTCCGCCGCTTTGGCGCGCGTGACCTGTTGCTGCTTTCCGCCTTCTGCGGGCTGCTGCGCTGGGGCATCATGGGCTGGACCACCGAACTGCCGTGGCTTATCGTCGCGCAAATTCTGCATTGCGGCACCTTCACCGTCTGCCATCTGGCGGCAATGCGCTACATCTCAGCCCGTCAGGGCAGCGAAGTGATTCGCCTGCAGGCGGTCTATTCCGCGGTAGCGATGGGCGGCAGCATCGCCATCATGACCGTCTTCGCCGGGTTCCTGTATCAGCATTTACACCAGGGCGTGTTCTGGGTGATGGCGGCGCTGGCGATTCCGGCGATGTTTGTGCGTCCGAAGGTCAGCCCTCAGTCGGGCGCTTCCAGCATCTGACAAATGTGCTGCCGCTGCCGCTCGCTGAGCGGTTCCCCGGCGTGAATCAGCGGCGGGGAAAACAGCGGCAGGGCAATGGAATAAGGCGTGATCACCAGCGCCACGCCCTTCGGTGCACCGTCGCTCTGGAAGGCGCTCAGCGTCTGATATTTGATGTTCAGCGGCAGCAGCGTCAGTTCCCGCAGCTGCTGCTCGATTTCCTGCTCCAGCTGCGGATTGTCGCCGGTGAGCAGGACCACCTGTTTCTCCTGTAAGTCACTTTCCTGCATCAGCCAGGCGCCAAAAATTACCGCAATCAGCCCCATCTCTTCGTCAGAAATGCGTAGCCCGTAGCTGTTCTCAAACGGCACCAGCGCCTGCTGAGTGGTGCGCATCAGGCGCGGATAGAGGCGTTGTACCTCTTCGGGCAGGCTATTATCAATGCCGATGCCGTACAGGCTGCGGTTGATGGCCTGCGCGAGATGCACATAAAGCTGATCGCGCAGGCCGCGCCTGTCGTTAAAACGATGGTCAGCCAGCTGCTGGAAATGGTCGATTAGCTGATTAATGCTGCGATAGAGCCGCACCTCTTGCGTGTGGTGATCGCGCTTCGGATCCGGCACCTTCAGCAACATAAACAGCAGCGTGAGGAACAGGTGTTCATCCGGGTGGGCGTCCTGGTGAGTGCGGCGCTGCCAGTGGCGGGCAATCTCTGCCGCCACCTGATACTCTGCGCTCGACTGCGCCCATCTGCGCTGCCCATCGTTAAACTCCGGTGGCTGCTGCGGATGCTGTTGCAGCAGGCAATATTGCAGGTAGAGGCTTAAAAAGGCCGCATCGCGGGCGTCGAGGGGGCGCTGCAGGCTTCGCCCGCAGCGGTTGACCAGCGCCCGCAGGTTGGTATCGTCGTACAGAATGCGCGAGATGCCGGATTGTTTAAGCTGCATTTTAAGCAATGGGGTAAACTGCTCGCGGATAAAACCGGGGCAAAGCCGCAGCGCCCGGCGCAGCCAGTGGATCAGGCATAAGCGCTGGTCAAGTGTGGTGCCCTCAATCCGATAGCTGCCGTCTGCAAGCGTCACGATGTTCAGTCGGTGATAGCGCTGGATGACGTGATGGATGTCGGCGACGTCCTGGCGGGCCGCCTCATCATCCACGTTATTCACCCGGCTTATGGCCTCTGGCGTCACGGTCTGCCCTGGCAGATACAGCATCAGCAGGATCTGGCAGCGGCGCTGTGGACTGGAAAGCACAGATGGCGGTTCTTGAACGGTCATCATCTGTCAGGTTCCAGTAAGTTTTTTTGATAAGAATAGCTAAAGGATCGGGGCATGAAAGCCAGACGGCGCGCCTTTGCGCAAGGATTGCGGGAGTCGGTCACAGAATTTTTCACGGAGTTTGCGATGACAAGAGTGAAACAGAGCATGATTCTGGCCGTTGGCGCGCTTTTATCGTGGCAAGTGGCGGCACATCCGCACAGTTTTATCAGCATGCAAAGCCAGCTGGTCACGAAAGAGGGGAAGCTCACCGCCATTAACATGCGCTGGACGATGGACGAAATCACCTCCGCCGATCTGCTGTACGACGCAGGTAACGCAAAGCCGGGCAGCGAGGTCTGGAAAAAACTGGCGGCGGAAGTGATGGCCAACGTGCTGGGGCAGCATTACTTCACCGAGTTTTGGCACGGCAAGCAAAAGGTGAAGTTTGAGAACCTTCCGACGGCGTACGGCCTTGCCCGCGAAGGGCACAAAGCGGTGCTGACCTTTACGCTGCCGCTGGCCGAGCCTCAGCCGCTTGCCGGACAGACCTACCAGTTTTCCACTTTCGACCCGACCTATTTTGTCGACATGCATTACGACAAAGATGCTTACGTTTCGCTCCCGGCGGATGCGCCAAAAGGCTGTAAGCTCAATGTGCATACGCCAAAGCCAAACGAGGATTTGACCGCCTATGCGCTCTCTCTCGATAAGGCCGATGCCCCGCCCGAGGATATGGATCTCGGTAAACAGTTTGCACAACAGGTGACGATCTCATGTCCGTAATTTCCACAGGTTCTGCTCGTTCACGCCGCCGCTGGCTCCAGCTTTGGCCGCTTGCCGCGTTTCTGCTGCTGGCGCTGGCGGGTGGCGTATGGCTGTGGCATGCCTGGCCGCAGATATTACTGAAAAGCGTTATCTGGCAGCGGGAGCTGAATCAGCAGATGAGTGGCTTGCTACAGGCGGTGGCGGAAAATCCCCGCAAAGCGGGCGGTTCGCTGCTGGCTTTCAGCTTCGTCTACGGCGTGCTGCATGCGCTGGGCCCGGGCCACGGCAAAGTGGTGATTACCACCTGGCTGGCGACGCATCCATCGAAGCTGAAATCGAGCATTGCCCTGACGCTTGCGGCCTCACTGCTACAGGGGCTGGTGGCGATTGGTCTGGTGACGATCGTGCTTTCGCTGCTGGCGCTGCCCGCCCGGCAGCTGCATCTCAGCAGCTTCTGGCTGGAAAAGGGCAGCTATGCGCTGGTCGGTGTTCTGGGCCTGCTGCTCTGCTGGCGGGCGCTGAAAAAAATGCGCCAGATTTTACGTAAACCCAAATTCACCGCTTTCACGCCGCATCATCACCATCACGCCAGCTGCGGCTGCGGGCATCAGCACCTGCCTGATCCGCAACAGATGGAGAGCGGTAGCGACTGGCGCGCACGGCTGGTGATTGTGCTGTCGATGGGGATGCGGCCCTGTTCTGGTGCCATCATGGTGCTGCTGTTCAGTAAGGTGATTGGCGTGTTCGGTTGGGGAGTGGTATCTGCGCTCGCTATGGCGGCAGGAACGTCGATCACGATTTCTTCGCTTGCGTTGCTGGTACACAGTTTTCGTCAACTGGCGATGCGCCTAAGTAAAAATCAGGCTCCGGTACTTTGGCGGCAGATTGGCTGGACGACGCTGGCCTTTGTGGGCGGAGCCGTTTTGGTGGTTGCTGCAGTGGTGATGTGGATCAGTGCAGTGCCGGTGGGGAGAGGATTGCGGCCTTTCTGAATTGCCGGATGGCGCGGACGCTTATCCGGCCTACAAATTCTGCTGTAGGCCCGGTAAGCTTGCGCCACCGGGCGGTACAACGGAATTAACGCTTCAGCGCGTCGCTCAGCTCGTCGCGCATGTTCGCCAGCATCGCTTTAACGACGCGTGGGTTACCTGCCACGATGTTACCGGTGGTCATGTAGTTGTGGCCGCCGGTGAAATCACACACCAGAGCGCCTGCTTCACGGGCAATCAGTTCACCTGCGGCGAAATCCCATGGCTTCAGGCCCAGTTCGAAGTAACCGTCAACGCGGCCTGCGGCCACATAGGCCAGGTCCAGCGCGGCGGAACCGCTGCGGCGGAAGTCGGCGCATTCGGTAAACAGTTTGCCAAGGATGTTCATGTAAGCAGGAGCGTGCTGCTTGGCCTTGAACGGGAAGCCGGTCGCCAGAATGGTGCCGTCCAGATCGCGGGCGTTGGTGCCGCGCAGACGGAAGCCGTTCAGCTGTGCGCCCTGGCCGCGAGTCGCGGTGAACAGTTCGTTACGCATTGGATCGTAAACCACGGCCACTTCAGTACGGCCTTTAATGCGTACGGCGATGGAAACGGAGAAATGAGGGAGGCGCTTAACGAAGTTGGTGGTGCCATCCAGTGGATCGATAACCCATTGCACATCCTGATCTTCGCCTGCATGTTCACCGGACTCTTCGGTGATAATGGTGTGCTGCGGGTAAGATTTGCGGATAACTTCGATAATCATCGCTTCGGCGGCTTTATCGACGTTGGTCACGAAATCATTGCTGCCTTTCTGGCTGGTTTCTACGGAATCAGGCATCTCGTAGTGTTTGGCAATCACATTACCCGCCTTGCGCGCTGCACGCACGGCGATAGTCAACATTGGATGTTGCATCGGTCACTCTCACTGGATGTTAAAGAACGGGAAAAACGGCGAATATCATAGCAGCGAATTCGGAATCTGTCTCAGCTTTATGATAATATGCGGCGAATAATCTTTAGCCGAAGAATGACAATGCTGCAAAATATCCGAATCGTACTGGTCGAAACCTCCCACACCGGCAATATGGGCTCCGTGGCTCGCGCCATGAAAACCATGGGCTTAACCAATCTCTGGCTGGTGAATCCGCTGGTCAAGCCTGACTCTCAGGCGATCGCGCTCGCCGCAGGCGCAAGCGACGTGATTGGCAACGCGCAAATCGTCGATACGCTGGATGAAGCACTCGCAGGTTGTAGCCTTGTCGTTGGTACCAGCGCGCGTTCCCGCACGCTGCCGTGGCCGATGCTCGATCCGCGCGAATGCGGGTTGAAAAGCGTCGCAGAAGGTCAGCAGGCGCCGGTGGCGCTGGTGTTTGGTCGCGAACGCGTGGGCCTGACCAACGATGAATTGCAGAAGTGCCATTATCACGTCGCGATTGCCGCTAACCCGGAATACAGCTCCCTGAACCTGGCAATGGCGGTGCAGGTTATCGCCTACGAAGTGCGGATGGCCTGGCTTGCCACGCAGGAAAAGGGCGAAACCACCGATCAAAAAGAAGATGAAGTCGCTTATCCGCTGGTGGATGATTTAGAGCGCTTCTATGGTCACCTTGAGCAAACGCTGCTGTCGACAGGCTTTATCCGCGCCGGGCACCCGGGGCAGGTGATGAATAAGCTGCGCCGCATGTTTACCCGCGCGCGTCCTGAAACCCAGGAGCTGAACATCCTGCGCGGGATTCTGGCGTCGATTGAGCAGTTAAAGAAAGAGAAGTGATTCGACATTGCCGGGTGGCGGCTGTGCCTTACCCGGCCTACGACGAGCTGAACCGTAGGCCCGCGCAAGCGAAGCGCCGCCGGGCAAATAAAAACGGCACAGAACGTTAAATACCTGACTAAAACAGTCAAGTAAATAGTTGACCATTTTAGTCGGGAATGTCAGACTTGGCCCTGCTATGCAATACCTACATTTTAATAACAACCCCGGGCAGGGGCGAGTTTGAGGTTAAGTAAGACATGAGACTGACATCTAAAGGGCGTTATGCCGTGACCGCGATGCTTGACGTTGCGCTCAACTCCGAAGCGGGCCCGGTTCCGTTGGCTGATATTTCTGAACGTCAGGGAATTTCACTTTCCTATCTGGAACAGCTGTTCTCCCGCCTGCGTAAGAATGGACTGGTGTCCAGCGTACGTGGTCCTGGCGGTGGTTATCTGCTGGGTAAAGAAGCCGGTAGCATCGCCGTTGGCGAAGTGATCAGCGCCGTAGACGAATCCGTTGACGCAACCCGCTGTCAGGGGAAAGGCGGCTGCCAGGGCGGCGATAAATGCCTGACCCACGCGCTGTGGCGTGACCTGAGCGATCGTCTGACCGGTTTCCTGAATAACATCACCCTGGGTGAGCTGGTAAACAACCAGGAAGTGCTGGACGTCTCTGACCGTCAGCACACGCACGAATCCCATCGCAATACCCGCGCGCAAGACGCAATCGACGTTAAGTTACGCGCTTAATATAAAAGATTTCAGAATCAGGCCGGGGTGTGCTCGCGCACCCCGTCAACACGGTCGTACATCCAGCCGGTTGCCTGATTCATTGCATTGAAGCGATGTACGGAGTTTATAGAGCAATGAAATTACCGATTTATCTCGACTACTCCGCAACCACGCCGGTGGACCCGCGTGTTGCCGAGAAAATGATGCAGTGTCTGACCCTGGACGGAAACTTTGGTAACCCGGCTTCCCGTTCTCACCGTTTCGGCTGGCATGCTGAAGAGGCGGTAGATATCGCCCGTAATCAGATTGCTGAGCTGGTGGGCGCTGACCCACGCGAAATCGTCTTTACCTCTGGTGCAACCGAATCCGATAACCTGGCGATCAAGGGTGCGGCCAACTTCTATCAGAAAAAAGGCAAGCACATCATCACCAGCAAAACCGAGCATAAAGCCGTGCTGGATACCTGCCGTCAGCTGGAGCGTGAAGGGTTCGAAGTGACCTACCTTGCGCCGCAGGCCAACGGCATTATCGACCTGAAAGCGCTTGAAGCGGCGATGCGTGACGACACTATCCTCGTGTCCATCATGCACGTGAACAACGAAATCGGCGTGGTGCAGGATATCGCGACCATCGGCGAAATGTGCCGTGCGCGCGGTATCATCTATCACGTGGATGCAACCCAGAGCGTCGGCAAACTGCCTATCGATCTCAGCCAACTGAAGGTGGACCTGATGTCCTTCTCCGGCCATAAAATCTACGGCCCGAAAGGGATTGGTGCGCTGTACGTGCGTCGTAAACCGCGTATTCGTATCGAAGCGCAGATGCACGGCGGCGGTCACGAGCGCGGCATGCGTTCCGGTACGCTGCCTGTGCACCAGATCGTGGGTATGGGCGAAGCTTACCGCATTGCAAAAGAAGAGATGGAAACCGAGATGGCGCGCCTGCGCACGCTGCGTAACCGTCTCTGGGACGGCGTGAAAGATATGGAAGAAGTGTATCTGAACGGCGATCTCGAGCAGGGCGCGCCAAACATCCTCAACGTCAGCTTTAACTACGTTGAAGGCGAGTCGCTGATTATGGCGCTGAAAGACCTGGCGGTTTCTTCCGGTTCTGCCTGTACGTCTGCAAGCCTTGAGCCATCCTACGTGCTGCGCGCGCTGGGTATGACTGACGAGCTGGCACACAGCTCTATCCGTTTCTCTTTAGGTCGTTTTACTACCGAAGAAGAGATTGACTACACCATCAAGCTGGTTCGTAACTCCATCGGCCGTCTGCGCGACCTTTCTCCGCTGTGGGAAATGTTCAAACAGGGCGTGGATCTGAACAGCATTGAATGGTCACATCACTAATCGGTACCCAATAAGGAGAATTCATCATGGCTTACAGCGAAAAAGTTATCGATCATTACGAGAATCCACGCAACGTCGGTTCGTTTGACAACGGCGACGACAGCGTCGGCAGCGGCATGGTCGGCGCACCGGCCTGCGGCGACGTGATGAAGTTGCAGATTAAAGTCAACAATGAAGGTATCATTGAAGACGCGCGCTTCAAGACCTACGGCTGCGGTTCCGCTATCGCGTCCAGCTCGCTTGTGACCGAGTGGGTGAAGGGGAAATCCCTGGACGAAGCGCAGGCTATCAAGAACACCGATATCGCCGAGGAACTCGAACTGCCACCGGTGAAAATTCACTGCTCTATCCTGGCAGAAGACGCGATCAAAGCCGCCATTGCGGACTACAAAAGCAAACGTGAAGCAAAATAAGAGGTAGGTTTTTATGTCCATTACCCTTAGCGACAGCGCTGCCGCGCGAGTCAGCACCTTCCTGGCGAACCGGGGCAAAGGCTTCGGGCTGCGTCTGGGCGTGCGGACTTCCGGTTGCTCTGGCATGGCCTACGTGCTGGAGTTTGTCGATGCACCCGACGCGGAAGACACCGTGTTTGAAGACAAAGGCGTGAAGGTTGTGGTCGATGGCAAAAGCCTGCAGTTCCTCAACGGCACCGAGCTGGACTTCGTCAAAGAAGGCCTCAACGAAGGGTTTAAATTTACTAACCCGAACGTTAAAGACGAGTGCGGTTGCGGCGAAAGCTTCCACGTTTAATCACGCGTAAGATAACCCCACGGTGGCCCGTCTGCCTGTGGGGTTTGCTTTTTCAGAGACAGCTATGGATTACTTCACGCTCTTCGGCCTGCCTGCTTCGTATCACCTTGATAGCCAGCAGCTCGCCACGCGCTTTCAGGACTTACAGCGCAAACATCATCCGGATAACTTCGCCAGCCACTCTTCAGCCGATCAGCTCGCTGCGGTTCAGCAATCCGCCACCATCAACCAGGCCTGGCAGACGCTGCGCCACCCGCTGACCCGCGCGGAATACCTGCTCTCGCTGCACGGTTTCGACCTTGCCAGCGAACAGCACACCGTGCGCGATACGGCGTTTTTGATGGAACAGCTTGAGCTGCGCGAAGAGCTCGATGAGATTGAGCGTGCCAAAGATAGCGATCGTCTGGACAAGTTTATGCAGCGTGTAAAAGGAATGTTCGACACGCGCCATCAGCAGATGGTCACAGAATTAGATAATGAAACGTGGGACGCGGCGGCGGATACCGTGCGTAAACTGCGTTTTCTCGATAAACTGCGCAGCTCAGCAGAACAACTCGAAGAAAAGCTGCTCGATTTTTGATTCCGGAAGCGAAACATGGCCTTATTACAAATCAGTGAGCCTGGCCTGAGCGCCGCGCCGCACCAGCGTCGTCTGGCGGCGGGCATCGACTTAGGCACCACTAACTCTCTGGTGGCGACCGTGCGTAGCGGCCAGGCCGAAACGCTGGCCGATCATCAGGGCCGTCATCTGTTACCCTCCGTGGTGCATTACCAGACTGAAGGGCATGAAGTAGGCTTTGAGGCCCGCGCCAATGCCGCACAGGATCCGGTCAACACCATCAGCTCCGTTAAGCGCCTGATGGGCCGCTCCCTCGCCGACGTGCAGGCGCGCTACCCGCATCTGCCGTACCAGCTCCAGGCCAGTGAAAATGGCCTGCCGATGCTGGCAACGAACGGTGGTCTGCTTAACCCGATTCGCATCTCTGCCGATATCCTCAAAGCGCTTGCCGCCCGCGCGACCGAAGCGCTTGCCGGTGAGCTTGATGGCGTAGTCATCACGGTTCCCGCATACTTTGACGATGCGCAGCGCCAGGGCACCAAAGACGCTGCGCGTCTCGCTGGCCTGCACGTGCTGCGCCTGCTCAATGAACCGACCGCCGCGGCGATTGCCTATGGTCTGGACTCCGGGCAGGAAGGCGTGATTGCCGTCTACGATCTCGGCGGTGGCACTTTTGATATCTCCATTCTGCGCCTGAGCCGTGGCGTGTTTGAAGTGCTGGCTACCGGCGGTGATTCCGCACTCGGCGGCGACGACTTCGATCACCTGCTGGCCGACTATATTCGCGAACAGGCTGGTGTGGCCGATCGCTCCGACAACCGTCTTCAGCGTGAACTGCTTGACGCCGCTATCGCTGCCAAAATTGCGCTCAGCGATGCCGACAGCGTCAGGGTGAACGTTGCAGGCTGGCAGGGCGAAATCACGCGTGAACAGTTCAATGAGCTGATTGCCGCGCTGATGAAACGCACGCTGCTGGCGTGCCGTCGCGCGCTGAAAGATGCGGGTGTGGAAGCCGAAGAAGTCAAAGACGTGGTGATGGTGGGCGGTTCTACCCGCGTGCCGCTGGTGCGTGAACGTGTGGGTGAATTCTTTGGCCGCACGCCGCTGACCTCCATCGATCCGGATAAAGTCGTCGCTATTGGCGCGGCTATCCAGGCCGATATTCTGGTTGGCAACAAGCCGGACAGCGAAATGCTGCTGCTGGACGTCATCCCGCTGTCGCTCGGCCTCGAAACCATGGGCGGCCTGGTGGAGAAGGTGATTCCGCGCAACACCACCATTCCGGTGGCGCGAGCTCAGGAGTTCACCACCTTCAAAGACGGCCAGACCGCAATGTCCATCCACGTGATGCAGGGCGAGCGAGAGCTGGTCCAGGACTGCCGTTCGCTGGCACGTTTCGCGCTGCGCGGTCTTCCGGTGCTGCCTGCGGGCGGGGCGCACATTCGCGTGACCTTCCAGGTGGACGCGGACGGCCTGCTGAGCGTTACGGCGATGGAGAAATCCACCGGCGTGGAGGCCTCCATTCAGGTGAAGCCCTCCTACGGCCTGAGCGATAGCGAAATCGCCACCATGATCAAAGATTCGATGAGCTTCGCCGAAAGCGACGTTCAGGCGCGCATGCTGGCGGAGCAGAAAGTGGAAGCCGCACGCGTGATGGAAAGCCTGAACAGCGCGCTGGCGGCCGATGCCCATCTTCTCAGTACCGAAGAACGCAAAGCGATTGATGACGGCGTGGCTGCTTTGCAAGCCGCTGCCGTGGGCAGTGATGCCGACGCCATTAAAGAAGCCATTAAAAATATCGACACACAAACCCAGGAATTTGCCGCACGCCGCATGGACCAGTCGGTCCGTAAAGCGCTGAAAGGCCAGTCCGTGGACGAGGTTTAATATGCCAAAGATTGTTTTTCTGCCACATCAGGATCTCTGTCCCGATGGCGCAGTTCTGGAAGCGAAGAGCGGTGAAACCATTCTTGACGTTGCCCTGCGCAACGGCATCGAGATTGAACACGCCTGTGAGAAATCCTGCGCCTGCACCACCTGCCACTGCGTCGTGCGCGAAGGGTTCGACTCCTTACAGGAGAGTACCGAAGACGAAGACGACATGCTCGACAAAGCCTGGGGTCTGGAGCCGGAAAGTCGCCTGAGCTGCCAGGCGCGCGTTGCCGACGAAGATCTGGTCGTCGAAATGCCGCGTTACACCATCAACCACGCACGCGAGCACTGATATGGCGCTGAAATGGACCGACAGCCGTGAAATCGGCGAAGCTTTATACGATGCCTTCCCGGACACCGATCCGAAGACGGTTCGCTTCACAGATATGCATCAGTGGATTTGCGAACTGGAGGATTTTGAGGATGATCCCAACGCATCCAATGAAAAAATTCTCGAGGCGATTCTGTTAGTCTGGCTGGACGAAGCAGAATAGTTAACTTAACGGGCTGCCTCTGGCGGCCCGTTTGCTCAATAAGGATAAAGACCATGACTGAAGCGATGAAGATTACGCTTTCCACTCAGCCTGCCGATGCGCGCTGGGGTGAGAAGGCCACCTACAGCATTAACAACGATGGCATTACCCTGCATCTGAACGGCAAGGACGATCTGGGCCTGATCCAGCGCGCGGCGCGTAAAATTGACGGCATGGGCATTAAGCATGTTGCGCTGGCGGGTGACGGCTGGAACACCGATCGCAGCTGGTCTTTCTGGGCGGGCTACAAAGGGCCGAAGGGCAGCCGTCAGGTTGAATGGGCTGGCGAAGATGAAGAGCTGAAAAACCGCCTGGCGATTATCGACTGGGTGCGTGACACCATCAACGCCTCGGCCGAAGAGCTCGGTCCGGAACAGCTCGCCGCACGTGCGGTCGATCTGCTGTGCCGCTTTGGCTGCGACAACGTGCATTACCGCATCACCAAAGGCGAAGATCTGCGCGAGCAAAACTACATGGGGCTTCACACCGTAGGCCGTGGCTCCGAACGTCCGCCGGTACTGCTGGCGCTGGACTACAACCCAACGGGCGATGAAAACGCTCCGGTGTATGCTTGCCTCGTGGGTAAAGGCATCACCTTTGATTCCGGCGGCTACAGCATCAAGCAGAGCGCGTTCATGGACTCGATGAAGTCCGACATGGGCGGTGCGGCGCTGGTTACCGGTGCGCTGGCGTTTGCCATTACCCGCGGCCTGAACAAGCGCGTGAAGCTCTATCTGTGCTGCGCGGATAATATGGTCAGCGGCAATGCCTTCAAGCTGGGCGATATCATTCGCTACCGCAACGGCAAAAACGTAGAAGTGATGAACACCGATGCTGAAGGCCGTCTGGTGCTGGCCGATGGCCTGATTGACGCCTGCGCGCAGAAGCCTGAGCTGATTATCGATGCGGCGACGCTGACCGGAGCGGCGAAAACGGCGCTGGGCAATGATTACCACGCGCTGTTCAGCTTCGACGACAAACTGGCGGCCCGCCTGATGGCGAGCGCGGCGGAAGAAAACGAGCCGTTCTGGCGTCTGCCGCTGGCGGAATTCCACCGCAATCAGCTGCCGTCTAACTTTGCTGAGCTGAACAACACCGCCAGCGCCGCGTACCCGGCGGGTGCCAGCACTGCGGCAGGTTTCCTGTCTCACTTTGTGGAGAATTATCACGAAGGATGGCTGCACATTGACTGCTCCGCAACCTACCGCAAATCCGCCGTTGAGCAGTGGGCAGCAGGCGCGACCGGCCTGGGCGTGCGCACTATCGCTAATCTGTTGACGGCGTAGGCCGGATAAGCGCAGCGCCATCCGGCAAATGAATGGCGGGGGCGCTTCGCTTGCCCGCCCTACACGAATACTCTCATCTTGTGATATCTATGTCCGAAACCAAAAACGAACTCGAAACTTTACTGGAACAGGCGGCAACCGAACCCGCTCACCGTCCGGCTTTCTTCCGTGCGCTGCTTGATGCGACGGTATGGGTGCCGGGCACGGCGGCGGAAGGTGAGCAGGTTGTCGAAGACAGCGCGCTGGATTTACAACACTGGGAGAAAGATGATGGCACTTCGGTGATCCCGTTCTTTACCTCCCCGGAAGCTTTACAGCAGGCCGTTGAGGATGAACAGGCGTTCGTCGCAATGCCGGTGCGCACGCTGTTTGAAATGACGCTCGGTGAAACGCTTTTTCTGAACGCCAAACTGCCAACCGGAAAAGAGTTCACACCGCGTGAAATCAGCCATCTGATTGGCGAGGAAGGCAACCCGCTCAGCGCGCAAACGGTGCTGGAGGGGGGCGCGTCGCTGCTGCTTTCCGAAGTGACCGAGCCGCCGGCGCAGATGGTGGATTCGCTGACCACGCTGTTCAAAACCCTCAAAACCGTCAAGCGCGCATTTCTGTGCTCCATTAAGGAAGGTGCAGACGAGCAGCCTAATCTGCTGATCGGTATTGAAGCGGAAGGGGACATTGAGAGCATCATCCAGGCGGCAGGCAGCGTGGCGACCGATACGCTACCGGGCGACGAGCCGATTGATATTTGTCAGGTGATGGAAGGCGAGAAGGGCATCAGCCACTTTATGCTGGCGCACATCACGCCGTTCTATGAGAAACGCTGGGGCAGCTTCCTGCGCGACTTTAAGCAGAACCGGATTATCTGACTTTGGTGTGATTGCCGGGTGGCGCTGACGCTTACCCGGCCTACGGTTTTGTAGGCACGATAAGCGCAGCGCATCGGGCAATGCCGTTTTGCTGTTTACCTTGGTTCTACCGGCAAATCATCCCGCGCACCCCATTCGCTCCAGGAACCGTCGTACAGCGTTACATCCGGCGCATCCAGCGTTGCCAAAGCAAGCATAACGACCGCGGCCGTCACGCCGGATCCGCAACTGGCGATAATGGGCTTGTTGATGTCCACGCCCTGGCGCTTGAAAATATCCTCCAGCTCGTCCGTGGTTTTTAGCTCACCGTTAATCACCAGCTCGCCCCACGGCACGTTTTTCGCGCCGGGAATATGGCCCCGCTTCAGGCCCGGACGGGGCTCATCGACCTGGGCCTGAAAGCGCGGTGCCGGGCGGGCGTCAACCAGCTGCACGGAGCCTTCGTGGCTTGCGACCAGCACGTCGGTCAGACGTTTGATTTTTTCAGGTGCAAACTTCACTTCGAAATCGCCCTCCGGCAGCTTCACGTCGCCTGTTTCCAGCAGCAGTTCGTCGCGCTGCCAGCCTGCCAGGCCGCCCGCCAGAATCGACACGTTTTCCACACCGAAGGTGCGCAGCATCCACCAGGCCCGCGGGGCGGAGAACAAATTGCCCTCGTCATACACCACCAGATGCTTGTCGCTGTCGACGCCCAGTTCACGCATGGCAACGGCGAAAGCTTCCGGACGCGGCATCATGTGGGGCAGGGGGCTGCTGTGATCGGACAGGGCTTCAATATCGAAAAACACCGCGCCGGGTAAATGCCCTGCGCGATACTCGGCGGCAAGATCGCGATGCTCCTGACCCGGAGGGGCCATGCGGGCATCAATAAGCTGAATCTGCGGATCGTTGATGTGCTCTGCCAGCCAGTCGGCGGCAACAAAATAAGAGGTGGTCATGGCGTTCTC
Organism: Scandinavium sp. UTDF21-P1B; assembly: GCF_040750395.1. Taxonomy (NCBI): domain Bacteria; kingdom Pseudomonadati; phylum Pseudomonadota; class Gammaproteobacteria; order Enterobacterales; family Enterobacteriaceae; genus Scandinavium; species Scandinavium sp. UTDF21-P1B. The sequence goes on along the minus strand of NZ_JBFLVD010000013.1, from coordinate 186,847 downwards.
CATTCTACCGGGAAGGGGAAATTGTCGGCTGTTTCGCCGGGGCCGACAAGCGAGCGCGTCTCAGAAAAGACGCAAAATATAAGAATTTATATGCTGTTGGTAAAAGGTCAGTTTAAGCATAATACTGTGTTGACGAAAATTTGAGGCTTTTGGGCCAGGGGTTAATGGATGAAACCGTATCGAATTGCTGCGCTGACGCTGGCGCTGATGACCGCACTTTCGCTGGCGGGCTGCGATAATAATGATAAAGCGCAAACCGTAAAGCCCGCCGCTTCCGCTGACAGCACGCAGGCCAAACCCGCGCCTGTTGCCCCTGATGAGGCCACGCTTGATAAGCTGGCTGCGCAAAGCAAGGGCAAGCCTCTGACCCTGATTGACGCTTCGGAAGTGCAGCTCGACGGTGCCGCCACGCTGGTGTTGACTTTCTCCGTACCGCTAAACCCGGCCCAGGACTTCTCCAGCCACGTGCATCTTGTCGACAAGAAAAGCGGCAAAGTGGACGGGGCCTGGGAGCTGGCACCCAATCTGAAAGAGCTGCGGATGCGCCATCTGGAGCCGAAGCGCAATCTTATTTTGACGGTCGATCCGGATTTGATGGCGGTCAACAAAGCCACCTTCGATAAAACCTACGAACAGAAAATAGATACCCGAGACATCGCGCCAAGCGTCGGCTTCGCCAGCCGCGGTTCTCTGCTGCCGGGGAAAGTGGTCGCCGGTCTGCCGGTGATGGCGCTGAACGTGAGCAACGTCGACGTGAACTTCTTCCGCATTAAGCCTGAGTCGTTGGCCTCGTTTGTCAGCCAGTGGGAGTACCGCAGTTCGCTGAGCAACTGGGAATCCGACGAGCTGCTGAAAATGGCGGATCTGGTCTACACCGGGCGCTTTGACCTCAATCCGGAGCGCAATACGCGTGAAAAACTGCTCCTGCCGTTAAGCGATATCAAACCGCTACAGCAGGCGGGCGTGTACGTGGCGGTGATGAATCAGGCCGGGCATTACACCTACAGCAATGCGGCCACATTGTTTACCCTGAGCGACATCGGGGTGTCGGCACACCGCTACCACAATCGTCTCGATGTCTTTACCCAGAGCCTGGAAAATGGCGCTGCGCAAAGCGGCATTGATGTGCAGTTGCTGAATGATAAAGGCCAGACGCTCGCCCAGGCGAACAGCGATGCGCAGGGGCATGTCACATTGCAGACGGATAAAGAGGCCGCTCTGCTGCTGGCGCGTAAAGACGGGCAAACCACGCTGCTGGACCTTAAGCTTCCGGCGCTGGATTTAGCTGAATTCGACATCGCTGGCGCGCCGGGCTACAGCAAGCAGTTCTTTATGTTTGGCCCACGCGATCTCTATCGTCCGGGTGAAACGGTGATAGTGAACGGCCTGCTGCGCGACAGCGACGGCAAGCCGCTGCCGGATCAGCCCGTTAAGCTCGAAGTGGTTCAGCCGGACGGCCAGGTTGTCCGTACGGTGATGAGCAAAGCGGTGAATGGCCTGTATCAGTTCAGCTGGGCGCTGGATGCTGGCGCCGCCACCGGCATGTGGCATATCCGCGCCAGCGCAGGTGATAACCAGAAGCGCGAGTGGGATTTCCACGTTGAAGACTTTATGCCAGAGCGTATGGCGCTGAACCTGACGCCGCAAAAAGCGCCAATTGCCGCCGATGAAAACGTCAGCTTTGGCGTAACGGGATACTATCTGTACGGTGCACCGGCGAACGGCAATGCGCTACAGGGCAAGCTGTTCCTGCGCCCGCTCCGCGATGCGGTGGCTGCCCTGCCTGGCTTTGAGTTTGGTGATATCGCCGAAGATAATCTTTCCCGCACCCTGGATGAAGTGCAGATTAAACTCGATGCGCAGGGGCGTGGAGAGGTCTCCACGGACACCCAGTGGCAGGAAACGCATTCGCCGCTACAGGTGATTTTGCAGGCAAGCCTGCTGGAGTCGGGCGGTCGTCCGGTGACGCGTCGGGCTGAGCAGGCCATCTGGCCTGCCGATACGCTGCCGGGGATCCGCCCGGAATTTGCCAGCAAAGCCGTTTACGATTACCGGACGGACACCACTACCAATCAGCCGATGGTGGATGAAAACAGTAATGCCGGGTTTGATATCGTTTATGCCAATGCCCAGGGTGAGAAAAAAGCCGTGTCTGGTTTGCAGGTGCGCCTGATTCGCGAGCGCCGCGACTATTACTGGAACTGGTCAGACAGCGAAGGCTGGCAGTCGCAGTTCGATCAAAAAGATCTGGTAGAAGGCGAGCAATCGCTCGATCTGAAAGCGGATGAAACCGGCAAAGTGAGCTTCCCGGTGGACTGGGGCTCCTATCGTCTGGAAGTCAAAGCGCCGGATAACACCGTCAGCAGCGTGCGCTTCTGGGCGGGCTACAGCTGGCAGGACAATAGCGACGGCACGGGCGCAGCGCGTCCGGATCGTGTGACCATGAAGCTCGACAAACCGGCTTACAAACCCGGCGACACCATCAAACTGCACATCTCCGCACCAGCCGCAGGCAAAGGCTATGCGATGGTCGAATCCAGCGAAGGGCCGCTGTGGTGGCAGGAAATTGACGTTCCGGCCGACGGCATGGATCTTTCGATTCCAGTCGAACAGAAATGGAATCGTCACGATCTCTATCTCAGCACGCTAGTAGTTCGCCCCGGTGATAAATCCAAATCTGCCACGCCAAAACGGGCTGTCGGTCTGCTGCATTTACCGCTTGGTGATGAAAATCGTCGGCTGACGCTGGCGCTGGACACGCCGCAGAAAATGCGTCCGAATCAGCCTCTACAGGTGAAAATTAAAGCTACGGCGAAAGACGGTGTGGTACCAAAACAGGTAAACGTACTGGTGTCGGCCGTCGACAGCGGCGTGCTGAACATTACCGATTACGCCACGCCGGATCCGTGGAACGCCTTCTTCGGCCAGAAACGCTATGGTGCAGATATCTACGATATCTATGGTCAGGTGATCGAAGGGCAGGGGCGTCTGGCAAACCTTCGCTTCGGTGGCGACGGTGACGAGCTGAAGCGCGGCGGAAAACCGCCGGTTAATCACGTGACTATCGTTGCGCAGCAGGCTCAGCCGGTCGCGCTAGACGATAACGGCGAAGGCACCGTCTCGCTACCGATCGGTGATTTCAATGGTGAACTGCGCGTTATGGCTCAGGCCTGGACCGCGGACGACTTCGGCAGCAGCGACAGCAAAGTGGTCGTTGCCGCGCCGGTGATTGCGGAACTCAACACCCCACGCTTCCTCGCGAGCGGTGACAGCAGTCGCCTGACATTCGACGTGACGAACCTGACCGACAAACCACAGACTTTGAACGTGCAGTTTGCTGCCAGCGGCCTGCTGCAGCTCCAGGGCGCGCAGCCGCAGCCGATCAATCTTGAACCCGGTGCGCGCATGACCTTATTTATTCCTGTCAGCGCGCAGGATGGCTTCGGCGAGGGGGCGGTTCAGGCGACCGTCAGCGGCCTGACGCTGCCGGGGGAAACCTTCGCCCCTCTGCAAAAAGCATGGAAGATTGGCGTGCGTCCGGCCTTCCCGGCGCAGACCGTTAACTCGGGCATTGCTCTGCAACCCGGCGAGAGCTGGAGTGCACCCGCTTCTCATCTTCAGGGCTTTATCCCGCAAACGCTGCAAAGCCAGCTGCTGTTCAGCGGCAAGCCGCCGCTAAACCTGGCGCGCTATATCCGCGAACTGAAGGCCTATCCGTACGGCTGCCTCGAGCAGACAACCAGCGGCCTGTTCCCGCAGCTCTACACAAATGCAGTGCAGCTGAAGACGCTGGGCATTGCGGGCGACAGCGATGATAAGCGCCGCGCAGCGGTCGATCTGGGTATTGCCCGCCTGCTGCAAATGCAGCGTGACGACGGCGGCTTTGCGCTTTGGGATAAAGAAGGCGCGGAAGAGTACTGGCTCACGGCCTACGTGATGGACTTCCTGACCCGCGCCAGCGAGCAGGGCTATAGCGTGCCTGCCGATGCGTTAACTCGGGGCAACAATCGCCTGCTGCGCTACCTGCAGGAGCCGGGCCTGATGACTATTCGCTACACGGATGACAGCCAGGCAAGTCGTTTCGCCGTGCAGTCCTATGCCGCACTGGTGCTGGCTCGCCAGCAAAAAGCGCCTCTGGGGGCATTGCGCGAAATCTGGGAGCGTCACGCTCAGGCGAAAGCGGGTCTGCCGCTGATGCAGCTGGGCCTGGCGCTGAAAGCAATGGGCGATGCGGCACGCGGGGATGAAGCTATCGCGCTGGCGCAAAATACGCCACGTCAGGATAAAAACAGCTGGATGGCCGATTACGGCAGCGCGCTTCGCGATAACGCCCTGATGCTGAGCCTGCTCGAAGAAAACAAACTGCTGCCGGACGTGCAGAACACGCTGCTGAACGAACTTTCCCAACAGGCATTTGGCGAGCGCTGGCTCTCGACGCAGGAGATGAATGCGCTGTTCCTCGCGGCGAAAGGCTTGCAGGATCTGCCGGGCAGCTGGCAGGCGCAAACTTCGCTGCAGGCAGAACCGCTGAGTAGCGATAAAGCGCTGTCACGCAACCTGACGACTGACCAACTGAGCGCGTTAAGCGTGAAAAATACCGGCACCCAGCCGCTGTGGCTGCGTCTGGTCAGCAGCGGATACCCGGAATATGCGCCGCAGCCTTCCAGCAACGTGTTGCAGATTGAGCGTCAGTTCCTGGGCACGGACGGGCAGCTGAAGTCGCTCTCTTCCCTGCGCAGCGGCGATCTGGTGCTTGTGCATCTGCAAATCAAGGCAACGCAAAACGTGCCGGATGCGCTGGTGGTCGATCTGTTGCCTGCGGGTCTGGAGCTGGAGAACCAGAATCTGGCTAACAGCAGCGCCAGCCTGCAGGACAACGGTGGCGAGGTGCAGAACCTGCTCAACCAGATGCAGCAGGCCGATATTCAGCACATCGAATTCCGCGACGATCGCTTTGTCGCGGCGGTGGCGGTGAATGAAGGACAGCCGGTCACGCTGGTGTATCTGGCGCGCGCGGTGACGCCGGGTACGTACGATGTACCGGTGTCGCAGGTGGAATCTATGTACGTTCCACAATGGCGCGCCACCGGCACAACCGACGGACCGCTGATTATCACGCCATAACATGACATTGACCCGTCTGAAAAAATCCCGCGGGCTTTGGCTTGCGGGATTTCTTGTTTTAGCCTGGCTGGCGCTACTTGCCGCCGATCGCCTCTGGCCTCTGCCGCTTAAGGAAGTCACGCCTGCCTGCGTCGTGGTTGCCGAAGACGGTACCCCGCTGTGGCGTTTTGCTGATGCCGAAGGGATCTGGCGCTATCCCGTCACCATTGAAGACGTTTCCCCTCGCTATTTACAGGCGCTGATTCAGTACGAAGATCGCTGGTTCTGGGATCATCCCGGCGTCAATCCGCTGTCGGTAATGCGTGCCGCCTTGCAGGATCTTCGCGCCGGGCGTGTGATCTCCGGCGGCAGCACGCTCACTATGCAGGTGGCACGTTTGCTGGATCCTCATCCCCGTACGTTTGGCGGTAAAATCCGCCAGCTCTGGCGGGCAATTCAGCTTGAATGGCATCTCGATAAGCGGCAGATTCTGACGCTCTATCTCAACCGCGCGCCGTTTGGTGGCACGTTACAGGGCATTGGTGCAGCCAGTTGGGCCTATCTTGGCAAACCGCCGCAGCAGCTCAGTTATTCAGAAGCCGCTCTGTTAGCCGTTTTGCCTCAGGCTCCGAGCCGTTTGCGCCCGGATCGCTGGCCCGAACGAGCCCAGGCCGCGCGCGACAAAGTGCTTACGCGAATGCTGACGCAGAAGGTCTGGTCAGCAGAAGTGGTGAAGGAAGCCCGTCAGGAGCCGGTATGGCTTTTTCCACGGCAGATGCCGCAGCTGGCTCCGCTGTTCTCACGCCGCGTGCTGGCGAGCAGCCGCAGCGAAAAAGTCGTCACCACGCTTGATGCGTCGCTGCAGCGGCAGCTGGAAGAGCTGGCCCTGAACTGGAAATCTCGTCTTCCGCCACGAAGCTCTCTGGCGATGATCGTCGTCGATCACACCAATATGAAGGTACGCGGCTGGGTTGGTTCGGCCGATATCAGCGACGACAGCCGCTTTGGTCATGTCGATATGGTCAGCGCAGTGCGATCGCCTGGCTCGGTGCTGAAACCGTTTATCTATGGCCTGGCGATGGATGATGGTCTGATCCATCCTGCTTCGCTGTTACAGGATGTTCCACGTCGCTTCAGCGATTATCGGCCGGGAAACTTCGATAGCGGTTTCCACGGCCCGGTCAGCATGAGCGATGCGCTGGTGCGCTCCCTTAATTTACCCGCCGTACAGGTGCTGGAAGCCTACGGGCCGAAGCAGTTTGCCGCCCGCCTGCGCAACGCCGGGCTACCGCTTATTCTCCCGAGAGGTGCAGAGCCTAATTTATCGCTGATCCTCGGCGGGGCAGGCGCTCGCCTGGCGGATATTGCCGCCGCGTACAGCGCGTTTGCACGCCACGGGCAGGCCGGACGCCTGCGTTTGCTGGCGAGCGATCCGCTGATTGAGCGACCACTGCTTTCTCCGGGTTCGGCGTGGATTATTCGTCGGATTCTGGCCGGAGAAGATCAGCCGTTGCCAGATGGCTCATTGCCTGCGGTGGTGCCGCTGGCATGGAAAACGGGCACCAGCTACGGCTATCGTGATGCCTGGGCCGTGGGCATTAATGCACGTTACGTCATTGGCATCTGGACGGGGAGGCCGGACGGTACACCGGTGGTGGGGCAGTTTGGCTTTATCAGCGCCGTTCCGCTGCTGAACCAGGTCAGCAATATGCTGCTTTCTCGCGTCAGCCAGGCTAAAAATGGATTGCCTGCCGATCCGCGCCCGGCTTCGGTCAGTGCGGGCTCGATTTGCTGGCCGGGCGGACAATTTTTAGCTGCGGGTGACAGCAACTGCCGTCGTCGCTTGTCGACCTGGCTACTCGACAACAGCCAGCCGCCGACGCTGCTGTTGCCCGATCAGGATGGTTTGCGCGGCATTCGCTTCCCTGTGTGGCTGGATGCGCAGGGGCAACGCGTGGCGGCAGATTGTCCGGGGGCGAGCCAGACAACGCTGGATGTCTGGCCGCTGCCGCTTGAACCCTGGCTGCCGCCAGGTGAACGCCGCGCAGCCCGCTTGCCGGTGGCATCAAAAACCTGTCCGCCAATGCATCAGCAGGATCTGATCCCGCTGACGTTAACTGGCGTGCGGGAAGGGACAATCATCAAGCGCTTACCGGGTGAAAAGCAGGCCTCGCTGGCCCTGCAAACCCAGGGCGGAGAAGGGCGGCGCTGGTGGTTTGTGAACGGCGAGCCAACGAACAATAGCGGGCCGAATGCCACGCTTATGCTGGAGCACGCAGGGGAATATCAGCTGGTGGTGATGGATGAGGCTGGACAGGCCGTAGCGGCAAGCTTTACCCTGCAATAATGCATTTTCAGTGGCTTAGCAACGCGTGTTGCTAAAAGTCGTCTTATTTTAACAAAATGTTACCTTCATCCATATGCAGGGGCATTATTGCTCATTATAATGCGCGCCAGGTCATACAGTCGTATGCACAACAACAGAACAAAACAGAGGTTATCATGGCTATTGAACGTACTTTTTCCATCATCAAGCCAAACGCGGTGGCAAAAAACGTTATTGGCAGCATCTTTGCGCGCTTTGAAGCAGCAGGGTTCAAAATTGTCGGTACCAAAATGCTGCACCTGACCGTTGAGCAGGCTCGCGGTTTCTATGCGGAACACGACGGCAAGCCTTTCTTCGACGGTCTGGTTGAGTTCATGACCTCCGGCCCAATCGTCGTTTCCGTGCTGGAAAGCGAAAATGCGGTACAGCGTCACCGCGATCTGCTGGGCGCAACTAACCCGGCGAACGCACTGGCTGGCACTCTGCGTGCTGACTACGCGGACAGCTTCACCGAAAACGGCACTCATGGCTCCGACTCCGTTGAGTCCGCTAAGCGTGAAATCGCTTACTTCTTCGCAGAAGGCGAAGTTTGCGCGCGTACCCGTTAATCGGGCATTACACTTTATTTCGCTGATGTCGCGTGCAAACGTGGCATCCGTGCGCCAGAATTTGTACAATGCAACGCCCCCGGAAGAGCAGACCGCTCGCCGGGGCGTTTCTTTTTTCAACCCTCCAGGGGCCATAACGTGTAATAACGAGGCCGGAAAATATTATGTCTGAATTAGTTAACACCACTGAAGTCATCACGCCTGTCGTGCCGAATAAAAATGGCAAAATTAACCTGCTGGATCTGAACCGTCAGCAAATGCGCGAATTCTTTAAAGACATGGGCGAAAAGCCGTTCCGCGCAGACCAGGTGATGAAATGGCTGTATCACTATTGCTGCGATGACTTTGATGAGATGACGGACATCAATAAAGTCCTGCGCACGAAGCTCAAACAAGTGGCTGAAATCCGCGCACCGGAAGTGGTGGAAGAGCAGCGTTCTTCGGACGGCACCATCAAGTGGGCTATTGCCGTGGGCGATCAGCGCGTCGAAACCGTGTATATCCCGGAAGACGATCGCGCCACGCTGTGCGTATCTTCCCAGGTTGGTTGTGCGCTGGAGTGTAAATTCTGCTCTACGGCGCAGCAGGGCTTTAACCGTAACCTGCGCGTTTCAGAAATTATTGGCCAGGTCTGGCGTGCGGCGAAAATCATCGGCGCACAGAAAAAGACCGGCGTGCGCCCGATCACCAACGTGGTGATGATGGGTATGGGTGAGCCGCTGCTTAACCTGACCAACGTTGTTCCGGCGATGGAAATTATGCTCGACGATTTCGGTTTCGGCCTGTCCAAACGCCGCGTGACCCTTTCCACGTCTGGCGTTGTGCCTGCGCTGGACAAGCTTGGCGACGTGATTGACGTTGCGCTGGCCATCTCCCTGCATGCGCCAAACGATGAAATCCGTGACGAAATTGTGCCGATCAACAAAAAGTACAATATCGAAACGTTCCTCGCCGCCGTGCGTCGCTATCTGGAAAAATCTAACGCCAATCAGGGCCGTGTGACCATCGAGTATGTGATGCTCGACCACATTAACGACGGTACCGAGCATGCGCATCAGCTGGCTGAGCTGCTGAAAGACACGCCATGTAAGATAAACCTGATCCCGTGGAACCCGTTCCCTGGGGCACCGTATGGTCGCAGCTCCAATAGCCGTATTGACCGTTTCTCCAAAGTGCTGATGGGCTATGGTTTTACCACTATCGTGCGTAAAACCCGTGGCGACGACATCGATGCCGCCTGCGGCCAGCTTGCGGGCGACGTTATCGATCGTACAAAACGTACGATGCGTAAACGCATGCAGGGTGAACCGATCGCGGTGAAAGCTGTCTGACAGACCAGACGTCGCGCGCGTTTTTCGGCGTGGCGTCTAAAATGTACAGTGAATAACCGAAACGCACTGATCCAGTTAATAATTACGGTGCGTTTCCGCCCGGATTGAGGCAGTATGTAGCGGGGCAACAACGGGTTAGCCTTGGGGACTAAAAAGGTTAGCCGGGCGTGTTTACAGTGCTCGTCTGTTGATGGGCAATCGGATGTTTCGCGGTGCGGTATCTACCGCCACCAGAACCTTAAATTTACGTACCAGCAAGCTGTAGCGAATGAATACTGAAGCCACCCAAGATCCACAAACAGCACAAAGCACGGGAGCGCGTCTGCGTTATGCCCGTGAACAACTCGGACTCAGCCAGCAAGCCGTCGCTGAACGCTTATGCCTGAAGGTTTCCACGGTTCGTGATATTGAAGACGATAAGGCGCCTGCCGATCTTGCTTCAACGTTCCTGCGTGGCTATATCCGTTCCTACGCCCGCCTTGTTCATATTCCTGAAGAAGAGCTTTTACCTATTCTTGCCAAAGAAGTGCCGGTTCGCGCCGCGAAGGTGACAATGGGCCAGAACATGTCTTTGGGCAAACGTCGTAAGAAGCGTGACGGCTGGCTGATGAGTTTTACCTGGTTGGTTCTGTTTGTGGTGATTGGCCTGACGGGCGCATGGTGGTGGCAGAACCACAAAGCGCAGCAGGAAGAGATCACGACGATGGCGGATCAGTCCAGCGCCGAGCTGAATGCCAACGACAGCAGCAACAGTCAGTCTGTTCCGCTGGATACAAGCAGCTCACAGAGCCAGTCTCCGGATGCAACGGCGGATAATTCATCATCTGCTCCGGCGGCAGATGCGAACGTGCCAGCCGCAACGGCCCAGACAGCCCCAGCGCAAACGGCTCCGGCTACCGCACCAGACGCACAAAACAATGCCGTTGTTTCGCCTTCTCAGGCAAACGTCGACAATAACGCCACTGCAGCAGCAACGCCTGCGGCCCCGCTGCCAACCGATCAGGCAGGCGTCACCCCTTCGGCCAATCCGAACGCGCTGGTGATGAACTTCAACGCAGATTGCTGGCTGGAAGTCACTGATTCAACCGGCAAAAAGCTGTTCAGCGGACTGCAGCGTAAAGATGGCTCCCTCAATTTAGAAGGCCAGGCGCCGTACAAGCTGAAAATTGGTGCTCCGTCTGCTGTCCAGATTCAGTTCCAGGGTAAACCTGTCGACCTCAGCCGTTTTATCAGAACAAACCAGGTTGCGCGTCTGACCCTGAATGCCGAACAATCACCGGCCCAGGCTCAGTAACAGACGCGTAACGCGGGAGATTTTTCATGCATAACCAGGCTCCGATTCAACGTAGAAAATCCACGCGTATTTACGTTGGGAACGTGCCAATCGGCGATGGGGCTCCTATCGCCGTTCAGTCGATGACCAATACGCGCACCACCGATGTGGAAGCCACGGTCAATCAGATCAAAGCTCTTGAGCGCGTCGGCGCGGATATCGTCCGCGTATCGGTACCCACCATGGACGCTGCCGAAGCCTTTAAGCTCATCAAGCAGCAGGTCAGCGTGCCGCTGGTGGCTGACATCCACTTCGATTACCGCATCGCGTTGAAAGTCGCCGAGTATGGCGTGGACTGTCTGCGCATCAATCCGGGCAACATCGGTAACGAAGAGCGTATTCGCACTGTTGTCGATTGCGCCCGCGACAAAAACATCCCCATCCGCATCGGCGTGAACGCCGGCTCGCTGGAAAAAGATCTGCAGGAAAAGTACGGTGAGCCAACGCCACAGGCGCTGCTCGAATCCGCCATGCGTCATGTCGATCATCTCGATCGTCTGAACTTCGATCAGTTTAAAGTCAGCGTGAAAGCGTCTGACGTGTTCCTTGCCGTTGAATCCTATCGCCTGCTGGCGAAGCAGATCGATCAACCCCTGCATCTGGGGATCACCGAAGCGGGCGGCGCTCGTGCGGGATCGGTTAAATCGGCGATCGGCCTCGGCCTGCTGCTTTCCGAAGGGATCGGCGATACGCTGCGTATTTCGCTGGCGGCGGATCCTGTGGAAGAGATCAAAGTGGGCTTCGATATTCTCAAGTCGCTGCGTATTCGTTCCCGTGGGATCAACTTCATTGCCTGCCCGACCTGTTCGCGTCAGGAATTTGACGTGATCGGTACGGTGAATGCGCTGGAGCAGCGTCTCGAAGATATCATCACCCCAATGGATGTTTCCATCATTGGCTGCGTGGTGAACGGTCCGGGTGAAGCGCTGGTGTCCACGCTCGGCGTGACCGGTGGCAACAAGAAAAGCGGCCTGTACGAAGACGGCGTGCGTAAAGACCGCCTCGACAACGACGACATGATTAGCCAGCTCGAAGCGCGCATTCGCGCCAAGGCCAGCATTCTGGATGAAGCGCGTCGGATTGACGTTCAGGAAGTGGACGCAAAATAACGACTTGGGAAGCAGCCCGCTTCCCGTGTATGATTGAACCCGCGGCGCTACCTAAGCGTCTGGGTTCATTTTTGTATCTATAAAGAGAAAAAACGTGGCAAAAAACATTCAAGCCATCCGCGGCATGAACGATTACCTGCCGGGCGAAACCGCTCTGTGGCAGCGCATTGAAGGCACGCTGAAGCAGGTGCTCGGCAGCTACGGTTACAGCGAAATCCGTTTGCCGATTGTAGAGCAGACCCCGTTATTTAAACGCGCGATCGGCGAAGTGACCGACGTCGTTGAAAAAGAGATGTATACCTTTGAGGACCGTAACGGCGACAGCCTGACGCTGCGTCCTGAAGGCACTGCGGGCTGCGTACGCGCCGGCATTGAGCATGGTCTGCTGTACAATCAGGAACAGCGTTTGTGGTACATCGGCCCGATGTTCCGTCACGAGCGTCCGCAGAAAGGGCGCTATCGCCAGTTCCATCAGCTCGGTTGTGAAGTCTTTGGCCTGCAGGGGCCGGACATCGACGCCGAACTCATTCTGCTGACCGCGCGCTGGTGGCGTGCGCTGGGCATTTCCGAACACGTTCGCCTTGAGCTGAACTCCATCGGCTCGCTGGAAGCCCGCGCTAACTATCGTGAAGCGCTGGTGGCATATCTTGAGCAGTTCAAAGATAAGCTCGACGAAGACTGTAAGCGCCGCATGTACACCAACCCGCTGCGCGTGCTGGATTCTAAAAATCCGGACGTGCAGGCGCTGCTCGATAACGCACCCGCCCTCGGTGACTATCTTGACGAGGAATCTCGCGAGCATTTCTCTGGTCTGTGCGCCCTGCTGGACGACGCCGGAATTGCCTACACGGTCAACCAGCGCCTGGTGCGCGGCCTTGACTACTATAATCGTACCGTTTTCGAATGGGTGACCAGCAGCCTCGGCTCTCAGGGCACCGTTTGTGCGGGCGGCCGTTACGATGGCTTAGTCGAACAGCTTGGTGGGCGTCCAACGCCTTCCGTCGGCTTCGCGATGGGGCTTGAGCGTTTAGTTTTACTGGTTCAGGCCGTTAATCCGGAATTTAAAGCCGATCCTGTTGTCGATATATACCTGGTCGCTTCAGGCGCCGGTACTCAGTCCGCCGCGCTGCGTCTGGCTGAAGCACTGCGTGACCAACTGCCGGCCATCAAACTGATGACCAACCACGGCGGCGGTAACTTCAAGAAACAGTTTGCCCGTGCCGATAAGTGGGGCGCTCGCGTCGCGCTGGTGCTGGGTGAGTCAGAAGTGGCTGACCGCAATGTGGTGGTGAAAGATTTGCGCTCTGGTGAGCAGACGACTGTAACGCAGGACAGCGTTGCCGCGCATTTGCGCACACTGCTGGGCTAATCGCCCAGGATTATTATTCAGGAGAAGAACTGCGTGGAAGTCTACAGTAACGAAAACGATCAGGTCGACGCACTCAAAAGTTTCTTTGCTGAAAACGGCAAAGCGCTGGCGGTCGGCGTCATCCTTGGGATTGGTGCGCTGGTAGGCTGGCGCTACTGGACGTCCCATCAGGAAGACACCTCGCGTGAAAGCTCACAGGCTTATCAAAATGCGGTGACCAGCCTGAAAGCAGGCAAGCCTGAAACCTATGCTGCGGCAGAAAAAATCGCGGCCAATGAAAAGAACGCCTACGGCGCTTTTGCGGCACTTGAGCTGGCTCAGCAGTTTGTTGATGCCAACGAACTCGACAAAGCCGAAAAACAGCTGCAGCTGGGCCTGGCGGCAGCCTCTGATGACAACCTGAAATCGGTTATCAACATGCGTCTGGCCCGCGTTCAGCTGCAAATGAAACAGCCTGATGCCGCACTGAAAACCCTCGAAGGTATCAAAGGGGAAGGCTGGACAGCGATCGTTGCCGACTTGCGCGGTGAGATCCTGTTGAGCAAAGGCGATAAGCAAGGGGCTCGCGCCGCCTGGGAAGCAGGCGTAAAAAGTGATGCTTCACCAGCGCTCAGCGAAATGATGCGCATGAAAATGAATAATTTGTCCATCTGAGAGGGACCCGATGCAATTGCGTAAATTACTTTTGCCAGGACTGCTGTCTGTTACGTTATTGAGCGGTTGTTCACTGTTTAACAGCGAAGAAGACGTTGTCAAAATGTCCCCGCTGCCAACGGTTGAAAATCAGTTTACCCCGTCTACCTCCTGGAGCACTTCCGTAGGTGACGGTATTGGTGATTTCTATTCCAACCTGCACCCGGCGATGGCCGACAGCGTGGTGTACGCAGCGGACCGTAAAGGCACCGTGAAGGCGCTGCATGCGGAAAGCGGGAAAGAAGTCTGGTCTGTCAATCTGGCAGAGAAAGATGGCTGGTTCTCCCGTGCTCCGGCGCTGCTGTCCGGCGGTCTGACGGTGAGCGGCGGCCACGTTTATGTTGGCTCTGAAAAAGCGCAGGTTTATGCCCTGAATACCAGCGATGGTACCGTGGCATGGCAGACCCGCGTGGCCGGTGAGGCTCTGTCTCGCCCGGTTGTCAGCGACGGCATGGTATTGATTCACACCAGCAACGGTCAGCTGCAGGCGCTGAACGAAAGCGATGGCGCCATCAAATGGACCGTTAACCTCGATATGCCAGCACTTTCCCTGCGCGGTGAATCTGCACCCGCAACCGCGTTTGGCGCAGCCATCGTTGGCGGCGACAACGGTCGCGTGAACGCCGTGCTGATGCAGCAGGGTCAGCTCATCTGGCAGCAGCGTATTTCTCAGGCCACCGGGCCGACGGAAATCGATCGCCTGAGCGACGTTGACACCACTCCGGTGATTGTTAACGGCGTCGTGTATGCCCTGGCGTACAACGGCAACCTGACCGCGCTGGATCTGCGCAGTGGCCAGATCATGTGGAAGCGTGAACTTGGCTCGGTGAACGATTTTGTGGTCGACGGCAACCGTATCTATCTGGTTGATCAGAACGATCGCGTGCTGGCGTTAAGCACCGATGGCGGCGTGACGCTGTGGACGCAGAGCGATCTGCTGCACCGTCTGCTGACTTCGCCCGTGCTGTACAATGGCAGCCTGGTCGTTGGCGATAGCGAAGGGTATATGCACTGGATGAACCCGCAGGATGGCCGCTTCGTTGCCCAGCAAAAAGTGGACAGTTCCGGATTCCTGACCGATCCTGTGGTGGCCGAAGGCCAACTGCTGATTCAGGCGAAAGACGGTACGCTGTACTCCATTACGCGTTAAGTCTGTTCGCAGTCTGCATTGCAAACGGCTCCTGTTTAAGCAGGGGCCGTTTTACTGTTTTTAGATTTTAAGAGGCATTTATCATGGTACCTGTGGTCGCGCTTGTCGGGCGCCCTAACGTTGGAAAATCCACGCTGTTTAACCGTCTGACGCGCACGCGAGATGCGCTGGTCGCGGATTTCCCGGGTCTGACTCGTGACCGTAAGTACGGTCGTGCTGAAGTGGAAGGCCGCGAGTTTATCTGTATCGATACCGGCGGTATCGACGGCACGGAAGAGGGCGTGGAAACGCGTATGGCGGAACAGTCGCTGCTGGCGATTGAAGAAGCTGACGTGGTGCTGTTTATGGTTGATGCGCGCGCCGGGCTGATGCCTGCGGATGTGGCTATTGCTAAGCATCTGCGCTCGCGTGATAAAGCCACCTTCCTCGTTGCTAACAAAACGGACGGCATCGACCCGGATCAGGCGATGGCCGATTTCTGGTCTTTAGGCCTCGGTGATATTCATCCGATTGCCGCTTCTCATGGCCGCGGTGTGACCAGCCTGCTGGAACTCGCGCTGCTGCCGTACATGGACGAAATCTCCCCCGCTGAAGAAGTGGACGAAGACGCCGAGTACTGGGCGCAGTTTGAAGCAAATGAAAACGGCGAGGAAGCTGAGGAGCCTGAAGAGGCTTTCAATCCGCAGGATCTGCCGATTAAGCTGGCTATCGTTGGCCGCCCGAACGTGGGTAAGTCAACGCTAACTAACCGTATCCTTGGCGAAGACCGCGTCGTGGTCTACGACATGCCTGGCACCACGCGCGACAGCATCTATATCCCGATGGAGCGCGATGAGCGCGAATACGTGCTCATCGACACCGCCGGTGTGCGCAAACGCGGTAAAATCACCGATACCGTTGAGAAATTCTCGGTAATCAAAACGTTGCAGGCTATCGAAGACGCCAACGTGGTGATGCTGGTTATTGATGCCCGTGAAGGCATTTCCGATCAGGATCTCTCGCTGCTTGGCTTTATCCTCAATAGTGGGCGCTCACTGGTTATCGTGGTCAACAAGTGGGATGGTCTGAGCAACGACGTCAGAGAGCAGGTTAAAGAGACCCTCGATTTCCGTCTGGGCTTTATCGATTTTGCGCGTGTGCACTTCATTTCCGCTCTGCACGGCAGCGGCGTTGGCAACCTGTTCGAATCTGTACGTGAAGCGTATGACAGCTCAACCAGGCGTCAGAGCACTGCGATGTTAACCCGTATCATGAATATGGCGCAGGACGATCACCAGCCGCCGCTGGTTCGCGGCCGTCGCGTGAAGCTGAAGTATGCGCACGCCGGTGGCTATAACCCGCCGATTGTGGTGATTCACGGCAACCAGGTGAAAGACCTGCCGGATTCCTACAAGCGCTACCTGATGAACTACTTCCGCAAATCGCTGGACGTGATGGGCACGCCTATCCGTATCCAGTTCAAGGAAGGGGATAACCCGTTTGCGAACAAGCGCAATACCCTGACGCCGAACCAGATGCGTAAGCGTAAGCGCCTGATCAAGCACATCAAGAAAAGCAAGTAATCGCCGGTTCTGTACTGGCGAGGTACCTGCACTAACCCGCCTTATGGCGGGTTTTTTGTTTTCGAGGTTGATGATGAAATTTGGATTTATTGGTCTTGGGGCGGTGATCGAAACCGCCTATCTTCCTGCACTGAAGCGGCTTCATGTACCGCCCGAACATTGTTACGGCTTCGATGTGGATGCGTTCCGCGCGCCGGCGGGGATTCAGCGTTGTGAATCGCTGGATGCTCTACTGGCGATGAAGCCTGAAATGGTGCTTATCACAACGTCTTCTCTGTGGCATTTGCCCGTGCTGGAGCAGGTGCTCCGCTCTGAGGTGCCGCGTATTGTGGTAGAGAAACCCGTCGCGGCGACGCTGGAGCAGCTCGCTCACCTTCAGGCGCTACTGGCTGAGCCCGAAAATGCCACGCGTATTCTTGCACTTGATCACTGGATGGCGCGAGACGGCGTGGCACAACTTGTGCGCGGCGAAATTGAAAATGACTGGCAGCCAGAAGCGGGTGCTGCATTGGTTTCACCATTAATCGCCTCGCTTGCCGATATTGTTAAAATCGAGGGCTACTTACTGGAGCCCAGCGGATTTAACGATAAAGGCGAACCCGTTGCGCTGAATTTCGCCACCGGCGAGCCGGACACGCGCACGCTCAAACACCCGGACGGCGTTATAGTCGATATTGGCACTCATGTGCTGGCGATGATGCATGAGACGCTGGCAGTACTCGGTGCAGATAATCAGTTAGCGCTTACTTTAGTTGAGGCCAAAGACCGCCTGGGTCATCCGATTGCGAAAGGAGACTTTGCGACTGCCGAAGGGAGCGCCCATCTGCGAGGGCAACTTAGCGGTATTCCTCTGGAAATATGGCTGAACAAATATGCTGGGCCCGCCGGCGGGCAAAAAGGTATTCGCCTGTATCTGCGTGACGGCACCGTTTTGAGCCAGGATCGGCTCGGTGCGGGTGAAGTGCTGGAAATCTTGCAAGGTGAAAACGTTCATCGCTGGACGCTTAACGGCGCTGTTTATGAGCGTTGCCTGGCACGCTGCATCCTGGGTGAAAACAGCCTGTTTGTGCGTGCTCCCGAGCAGGTTAGCCACTTCACTCAGCGGCGCATTGCTGAAGTTACTGCCCTTCTGCAGCTACAGCAGCAACTGCGCGGCACGCATTAACCGTTGTGGTAAAATAATCGCAAACTATCAGGAGGTCACAATGGTGCTGAATTGTCCGGTTTGTCATGGCGCGCTGGAGCAGCAGAGCGGCCTGGGGCACTGCGCACACTGCCAGCAGGATTTCGCTCTGCAGGCACTCTGCCCGGAATGCCATAAGCCGTTAGAAGTGCTGAAAGCCTGCGGTGCGGTGGATTATTTCTGC
Source organism: Scandinavium sp. UTDF21-P1B (assembly GCF_040750395.1). Lineage (NCBI taxonomy): Bacteria > Pseudomonadati > Pseudomonadota > Gammaproteobacteria > Enterobacterales > Enterobacteriaceae > Scandinavium > Scandinavium sp. UTDF21-P1B. The sequence continues at coordinate 168,896 of NZ_JBFLVD010000013.1, read as the reverse complement.
CAGAACGGCCATGGGCTGATTTCGAAAAAGCGCGTGGAGTTTAAGCTGGTTTAAGCCGTTGTGCGTTTTGCCGGATGCGGCGCTAGCGCCTTATCCGGCCTACGACACTGCGCTTACCGGGCCGACGAAACTATCCTGAATTTTTTGTAGGCCGGGCAAACGGAGTGTCGCCCGGCAACGTTATGGTGCTTTGCGCGCCCGTGCTTTCTTCACCGCAGTCACTTTTGTCACTTCGCTTTCCACCACACCATCTTCCAGGCGGGTCGTGAGTTTATCTCCGGCGGTCAGCTGTTTCGTTTTCTTCACCAGCTTGCCGTCTGCTGCGGTGGTTACGCTGTAGCCGCGCGCCAGCGTCGAGAGAGGACTTACCGCTTCCAGATGCGTCACCGCATTCCCAAAACGTTCGCGCGTGGTGCTTAACTGTGTGCGAAGCGTCTGCGCCAGCCGATATTCCAGCTGCTGAATACGCGTCTGCGCACGATAAATACGAGGCTGAGGATTTTGCTGGTTCAGGCGCTGAGTGAGCCGTTGCTGGCGCTGAGACGTTTTCTTCAGCTGATTGTCGAGGGCAAAGCTCATCCTCTGGCGCAGCCTGTCGAGCACGGTTTGCTGGCGCGCCAGACGTAGCTGCGGATGCTGTTGCTGCAGACGATGATGCAGCAGGCTAAAGCGGCGATTACGGCCCGCGATGAAGTAATCCATCGCCATTTCCAGCCTCTGCTGTGCCGATTGCACCTGACGCAATAATTCCAGCTGATTACGGCTGACCATTTCGGCGGCAGCGGAGGGCGTTGGTGCCCGTAAATCGGCGACGAAATCCGCAATGGTTACGTCGGTTTCATGGCCGACGGCACTGACGACCGGAATGCGGCTGGCGAAAATTGCCCGCGCCACGCGCTCGTCGTTAAAGCTCCATAAATCTTCCAGCGAGCCGCCGCCGCGGCCAACGATCAGCACATCGCACTCTTCCCTCTGATTTGCCAGCTCAATGGCGCGAACAATCTGTCCCGGCGCATCTTCACCCTGTACAGAAGTGGGATAAATCACCACCGGCAGCGATGGATCGCGGCGTTTCAGCACGTGCAGAACGTCGTGCAGCGCGGCACCTGTTTTTGAGGTGATCACACCGACACGGTGCGCAGGAGAGGGAAGTTGTTGTTTGAACTGCTGATCGAATAACCCTTCGGCCGACAGCTTTGCCTTCAGCTGATCGTATTTTTGCTGCAGCAACCCTTCGCCAGCGGGCTGCATGCTTTCGACGATGATCTGGTAGTCGCCGCGCGGCTCATACAGCGTGATGTTGGCGCGGACCAACACCTGCTGGCCATGCTGTGGGCGAAACGTCACGCGACGATTGCTGTTGCGGAACATCGCACAGCGTACCTGGGCATTGTCGTCTTTGAGCGTAAAATACCAGTGGCCGGAAGAGGGCTGAGAAAAGTTGGAGATTTCGCCGCTGATCCACACTTGCCCCATCTCCTGCTCAAGCAGCAGACGCACCGTCTGATTCAGGCGGCTGACGGTAAAAACTGAGGGGGATTGAGAGGGTAACATGTGAGCGAGATCAAATTCTAAATCAGCAGGTTATTCAGTCGATAGTAACTTGCTCAGAGGCCAGCGCAAGTATTATTTGCAAAAAAGTGTGGATGCAACCGATTACGCTCTGTATAATGCCACGGCAATATTTATTAACCTCCAGGTAGAGATATTGCCCATGCTACGTATCGCCAAAGAAGCCCTGACGTTTGACGACGTCCTCCTCGTTCCCGCTCACTCCACCGTTCTGCCGAATACTGCCGATCTCAGCACTCAGCTGACCAAATCCATTCGTCTTAACATTCCTATGCTCTCTGCGGCAATGGACACCGTGACGGAAGCGCGTCTGGCCATCGCCCTGGCCCAGGAAGGCGGCATCGGCTTTATCCATAAGAACATGTCCATTGAGCGCCAGGCGGAAGAAGTTCGCCGCGTGAAGAAGCATGAATCCGGCGTCGTGTCTGACCCACAGACCGTGCTGCCAACGACCACGCTTGCTGAAGTTAAAGAGCTGACCGCACGTAACGGCTTTGCCGGTTACCCGGTTGTGACGGAAAGCAACGAGCTGGTCGGCATCATCACCGGTCGCGATGTGCGCTTCGTGACCGACCTGAACCAGCCTGTCAGTGTTTACATGACGCCGAAAGAGCGCCTCGTCACCGTGCGTGAAGGCGAAACCCGTGAAGTTGTGTTCGCTAAAATGCATGAAAAGCGCGTTGAGAAAGCGCTGGTTGTGGATGCGAACTTCCACCTGCGCGGCATGATTACCGTAAAAGATTTCCAGAAAGCAGAACGTAAGCCTAACGCCTGTAAAGATGAGCAGGGGCGTCTGCGCGTCGGTGCGGCAGTAGGCGCCGGTGCCGGTAACGAAGAGCGTGTTGACGCGCTGGTTGCGGCAGGCGTGGACGTGCTGCTGATTGACTCCTCTCACGGTCACTCTGAAGGCGTTCTGCAACGTATTCGTGATACCCGTGCGAAATACCCTGACCTGCAGATCATCGGCGGTAACGTGGCGACTGGCGCTGGCGCTCGCGCGCTGGCTGACGCAGGCTGCAGCGCAGTTAAAGTGGGTATCGGTCCAGGCTCTATCTGTACTACCCGTATCGTTACCGGCGTGGGCGTGCCGCAGATCACTGCTGTATCCGACGCGGTTGAAGCGCTGGAAGGTACCGGTATCCCGGTTATCGCTGACGGCGGTATCCGCTTCTCTGGCGACATTGCCAAAGCGATCGCCGCAGGTGCTGCCGCCGTTATGGTTGGCTCTATGCTCGCTGGTACCGAAGAATCCCCGGGTGAAATCGAACTCTACCAGGGCCGTTCTTACAAATCATACCGCGGTATGGGTTCCCTGGGCGCGATGTCCAAAGGCTCCTCTGACCGTTACTTCCAGACCGATAACGCTGCTGACAAACTGGTGCCGGAAGGTATCGAAGGTCGCGTTGCCTATAAAGGCCGTCTGAAAGAGATTATTCACCAGCAGATGGGCGGCCTGCGCTCCTGTATGGGCCTGACCGGCTGTGGTACCATCGACGCGCTGCGTACCAAAGCTGAATTCGTCCGCATCAGCGGCGCGGGCATTCAGGAGAGCCACGTTCACGACGTGACTATCACTAAAGAATCCCCGAACTACCGTCTGGGTTCTTAATCGTTTCCGCGCCCGGCTTATGCCGGGCGCTTTGATTTTGTTTCACTTGCCCTGGAATTACCGTCAATGACCGACAACATTCATAAGCATCGCATTCTTATCCTCGATTTCGGTTCTCAGTACACTCAGCTGGTAGCGCGTCGCGTACGTGAGCTCGGCGTTTACTGCGAACTGTGGGCCTGGGACGTTACCGAAGCACAAATTCGTGAGTTCAATCCGAGCGGTATCATCCTCTCCGGCGGCCCGGAAAGCACCACTGAAGACAACAGCCCACGGGCGCCAGAGTACGTATTTAACGCAGGCGTTCCGGTGTTCGGCGTTTGCTATGGTATGCAGACTATGGCGATGCAGCTCGGCGGCCACGTTGAGTCCTCCAACGAGCGCGAGTTTGGTTACGCGCAGGTTGAAGTTGTGAACGACAGCGCGCTGATCCACGGTATCGAAGATTCCCTGACCGCCGAAGGCAAACCGCTGCTGGACGTATGGATGAGCCACGGCGATAAAGTCACCGCTATTCCGGCTGATTTCGTCACCGTTGCCAGCACCGAAACCTGTCCGTTCGCGATTATGGCGAATGAAGAAAAACGCTTCTACGGCGTGCAGTTCCACCCGGAAGTGACCCACACCCGCCAGGGCCTGCGTATGCTGGAGCGCTTCGTGCTCGACATCTGCCAGTGTGAAGCGCTGTGGACCCCCGCTAAGATTATCGACGACGCTGTCGCACGTATTCGCGAGCAGGTTGGTGATGACAAAGTCATCCTCGGCCTTTCCGGTGGCGTAGATTCTTCCGTTACCGCGATGCTGCTGCACCGCGCTATCGGCAAAAATCTGACCTGCGTGTTCGTCGACAACGGCCTGCTTCGCCTGAACGAAGCTCAGCAGGTAATGGACATGTTTGGCGACCACTTTGGTCTGAACATCGTTCACGTTGAAGGTGAAAAGCGCTTCCTGGATGCGCTGGCTGGTGAAAACGATCCTGAAGCCAAACGCAAAATCATCGGTCGCGTGTTCGTGGAAGTCTTCGACGAAGAAGCACTGAAGCTGGAAGACGTGAAGTGGCTGGCTCAAGGTACCATCTACCCGGACGTGATCGAATCCGCTGCTTCTGCAACCGGTAAAGCGCACGTCATCAAATCTCACCACAACGTGGGCGGCCTGCCGAAAGAGATGAAGATGGGCCTCGTAGAGCCGCTGCGTGAGCTGTTCAAAGACGAAGTGCGTAAAATTGGTCTGGAGCTGGGCCTGCCGTACGACATGCTCTACCGTCATCCGTTCCCGGGGCCAGGTCTGGGCGTGCGCGTGCTGGGCGAAGTGAAGAAAGAGTACTGCGACCTGCTGCGCCGTGCCGATGCTATCTTCATCGAAGAGCTGCACAAAGCCGACCTGTACAACAAAGTGAGCCAGGCGTTCACCGTGTTCCTGCCGGTACGTTCCGTGGGCGTAATGGGCGATGGCCGTAAGTACGACTGGGTTGTTTCCCTGCGTGCGGTAGAAACCATCGACTTTATGACCGCGCACTGGGCGCATCTGCCGTATGACTTCTTAGGCCGCGTCTCCAACCGCATTATCAACGAAGTGAACGGCATTTCCCGCGTGGTGTATGACATCAGCGGTAAGCCGCCAGCGACGATTGAGTGGGAATGATTTACAGCCTCCCGCTATCTCATGAAGCCTATTAAGTTTCTGCCTCAACCCTCTGTTATTCAGAGGGTTTTCTCTTTATATCTCCCAATATCTATTTACTCTACCCAGCATTTTTACACGGTATAAGTGACGGTATTACCCTAAAGGTATATCCTCATGCCGTCAAAGCCACGGATGATGAGCGGGTGAATTGTGCTAACTGATACCAAACTGAAAAACCTGAAGCCTCAGGAGAAACTCTACAAAGTTTCGGATCGTGACGGGCTGTATGTGGCCGTGCTCACATCAGGCTCTGTCTCGTTCCGCTACGACTACCGCATTAACGGGCGCCGTGAAACGCTGGTCATCGGGCAATATGGCCGTGACGGTATCAGCCTTGCTGAAGCGCGAGAAGAACTCCTATCCGCCAAAAAGCTTCTCCGGGCAGGCCAGTCGCCAGCTGCGGCGAAGCGTGACGGTATTAAACAGATCCGTGGTGCCGAGACTTTCGCGGTATATACCGACACGTACATGAAGCACATCATGCTGGCCGCCAGCACGCGTGCCATGAAACAATCGGTTATTGATCGTGATATTCTGCCGGCGCTGGGCAATAAGGTAATGGCGGAGATCACTACAGGCATGGTCAGGGATTTGTGCGATCGTATTGTTGACCGTGGCGGGCGCGCGACGGCGGTGCAGGCCAGGGAGATTATCAGCAGCGTCTATCGTTACGCAAACGACCGTGGGCACGGTTTCTTTAACCCGGCATCAGCCATTAAGCCTTCCTCAATCGCCGTGTTTAAACCCAAAGAGCGAAGCCTGAGCCCGGATGAAATACGGATCTTCTTCCGCTCGCTCGACACCATCAGCGCAATGGGCACGCTGAAGCTCGCAATTAAACTGGTGCTGATCACCATGGTCAGGAAAAGCGAGTTCACTCACGCGACCTGGACAGAAATTAATTTTCATAAATCAACCTGGACGATCCCGCAGGCGAGAATGAAGGGCGGAAGAGAGCACGTTATCTATCTGCCGACTCAGGCGCAGGATTTGATGGTCGGCCTGCAGATGTGTGCTGGTGGAAGTGAGTTTCTGCTACCAGGCAGATACAGCGTCAGGAAGCCGCTGTCGAACGCCGCGCTAAACTCGGTTATAGACCGGGCGGTAAAAGCGGCTGCTGATAGCGGGGAAGAACTGGACCCGTTTACTGTGCATGACCTGCGGCGCACCGGCAGCACGCTACTGCATGAAGCCGGGTATCCTTCAGACTGGATTGAAAAGGCGCTGGCGCACGAGCAGAAGGGAGTGCGTGCGGTGTACAACAAGGCGGAATATGCCCGCCAGCGCGCTTACATGCTGCAGCAGTGGGCCGATATGATTGATGCGTGGATAGCAGGGGAGCACGCTGATCTGGTGCCGTTCTCCCCGGCTAAATTTGAGGCGTGGATGGAAGGAAAGGATTAAGCGGCCTCCACGTTTACAATGTTGATCGCGCAACCTGGCAAGAGTTGAACCGCCGGGCCCTCGCACTGGTTTCCCCATACGTCGAAACCGTGCGATGACTGGCGGGCGAAGAGCTCAATGCGCGGTACATCGCCCAACAACTGCACCAACTTTTCACGTATTGCGTCAGGCTTGCGCGAGTTCTCCAGGCGCGGCGCCGTGACGTGCTGGCAGATGGAGGCATCCATGCGAGCCGGAAGTTTACCGCGCACCGCAAAAAGGCAATCTTCGCTGTTCGCCCTGGTCATGTGGCCCATGCCGATCGAGCTGTTGCCTTTGTGCTTATTCGTCTTGTGCCAGGTGAATCCCTTCATGGTCATCAGGCGGAAACCCCACGCCTCTACAACCTTCAGTGCTTCGACCGGCTGAGTTGGCACCCACCACATCGCCAGCAGGCAATCATCGGCAGCGATATCCCATACAGGCAGGCGGCAGATATCCAGCACGTTCATCACCGGGTATTTGAACCCGGAGCCTCGCTCGCCGTCGGCTGCTTTATCGCGATATGTCCAGGGAGGATCGCTATAAATCAATGTGTATTTTTTAGTTGTCATTATTTTTTCCTCAACAGTTCAGATACGCGATGAAAAGATGAAAGTGATTCGATATTTCTTGAGTAATCAAGAATTCTTTGCTTCCCGGTAGGGTAAATCCGTCCTGGGTAAACTTTATCTTCAGTGCGCAATTCTAAAGTTTGTTTTATTGAGCCAATGTTTTTGCAGCTGGTAAGCTCCTTTGCTGCCATGAAACCTATTTTTTCATCCTCGATCACAACAAAGGCATAAAAATCACAAGATCCACATTGAGTTGCTCGAATGCTACCTTTCCCAGTTCTGGTGCTAAATCTGTAAACATTTTTTGATTTACCGTAATCTCGCATGCGAAGGGTTGATCTTACCTGTCCACGCAATAATCTTCCTCCGCTCTGGACAACGATGTCATATGGCAATCCCTGGTCTGACGGGAAACAAATAAACCCTTGTTTGGTTAACGAGAAAATTGCGTAATACTCACCACATTTCCCCATTTCAAGTTCATTGATATATCCATCATTCATGTTGCCAACGGTGATTACGTCATGCTGGCTACTCATACACCACCCCTCGGTTACACAATCCGCTGTACTCACCACGACGCAGGCCCATGCTGCGCGATATGCATTGATCGCGTCTTACTGCGATCTTTGCCCGTTCAACTTCTCCCTTCGCCACGTCCATGCATTCGAGCCACAGGCGAGCCGCGATGCGAAACTGGCCTTTTTTCTCCCTGTCGATTGCCCGCTTCTCTATGTCCATTGCGGCAGGCGTTACTGCAACAACCTGCTCAATGCGGCGCAGCGAAACATAATCGAGATGATACTTTTCTGTTTTTGATAGCGGCTTCATAGGATCCACCCCTCTCGTGCTATCAGCGCCAGCAGGAACAGCCACGCGCCGATGGCGGCCAGGCAGCAATACCAGCCTGACCATTTATCAAAATGCCTCGCCAGCGCCGTCATGCTGCGCTGCTCATAGGTCTGTAGGCGCGCATTTCAATCGGCGGCTTTTTTCCGCCAAATTCCTCCGGGCTGTTTTTCTTGCGCTCGTCCAGCCATTGCTCTACTTCATCGCCATCCCAGGCGCAGCGCTTATCGGTGATGTACCAGCGCTTAGGAAATTCGCCTTTTTTCTCCAGGCTGTCGATTGTGCTGATCGATAATGGAACCACCGCCAGCAATTCCTTCTTACCGTATGCTCGTTTCATAGTTGCTCTCCTGATGCATATGCGGCGCGCCCGGCGCCGCGGTGGTGGTTACATTGGTACTTCGTTCAACTCGTCACGGCGGATGTTGTAAACGTCAGTGGCCATTTCCAGCCATTTATCTGACAGTGCATCACATGCCCCCGGGCGCTTTTTACCGTCAGGCCAGGTTCCGCCGTTAAAGATGAGATCCAGTTTCTCTACACTTTCAGCATTACCGGCGGCGTCGGTGAAACTAGCAAGCATCTCTTCCTGTGAGCGGGTGGCGTGTTTCTCTTCCTGTTTCTGCTCAGGTTTTGAGTTGATCAGCTTGTTCATGCCTGATGCGGTTGCGGGCTCTGGCGTAACATCGCGCTCAACGCGCGGTGACGTTTCCTGCAATTCATCAGGGGTATAGACGCCAAGCAGAACATCAGGAGCATGCAGTCGCGCCCAGCGTTTAACACACAGGTATGCGAGCTGCTGGCGTGGGTCCTGGCCCCACAACGGGGAGTTGCGCACTCCTGCCTGTGCCATGCTGATTGTAAGTTCACGTGGTTCGCTTTCACCTTTCAGGGTTGCGGACACTGTTACGGTAAGAGATGGTGACTTGTCGTCTTTACCGTTCACCTTCGTCCAGTCACCGTCCCAGCGATAATTCAGGCGGGTTGCCAGCAGATTGGAGGAAGACACAACCGCGTTTACCAGCTGCGCTTCGTAGCCAAGCGTGCCGTTAACCACATGCGTTTTCTGCGCCACGGCGAACGGGTTCATTCCCCACTGCGCCGCCTGCATAGTCACGGCCAGGCAGTCAGCAGGTTTTCCTGCCAGGTGCCCGGGAACAGTGGCCTTGCTGTCAGCCATCAGGGTTGCGAAACGCATCAGGCGGTCCATACCCTCAGGGCTGAAAATTGCAGCAGCGGTGCCTACGGTTGCGCCCGGCTGCGATGTGATTGCGATATCATTACTCATAAGTACATGTCCTGTTTGCGTGCCCACTCAGAGCGTTTAATAATTTCAAATCCACCCCAGTCGCCTGTTTCTCGGCACTGGTGATAGGTATTCAGATCCCGGCGGAACAATGCGTTCCCGGCGTCAACGTCTGGCGTGTCCAGCTCGAACACGCGAACCGGGTAGCGGCCACAGTCGATGGTTTCGCTTACTGCCAGAAAGAAGAATCCGTGTGGCTCGCTGGTGGTCTGCTGTGCGCCTTCTCGGTACATGGCATCCTGGACGTGATAGCGGAACTCATCGATGTGGCGCGCAAAGCGATCCATGTCCGCTACCTTCTTCACATCCATAAGAACAGGGTGATTCTTCAAGCGCTTGTCCGGGCGGATGCGGCACAACTCGCCAGTCTCCGGATCCGTCCAGTAGTGCGAAGCTTCACAAAAACCTTCCGCTTCAAGCAGCCATCGCGCCGCCGGATGCGCCATTGCGCTGTCGCGCATTAACTGCAGTTTTCGCCCTTGCTCGGCATCCATCACAGTCATACCCATGCCTTCAACATCTTTCAGGAATGCTTCCTCATCGGCTTTTCCCTGATTGGTGCGGCGGTTGAATTGAGGGGCCACGATAAAGCGTTTATCGAATTCTTCAGGCTCAAGCAGAATGCAGTGCAATGCAGAACCCATATCCAGAGCTTTTAGCTTTTCAGTGTCGACCGGTGCTGATTTTTGCCATTGCAACAGCGCCGGGCTCAGCGCCACCATGTCCAACTGCGACTTACTCACGCCGTCCCCGGCGTGGTAGTCCTCGTTGCTGATGTCGAAATAGATGCCTGGTTTCATGCTGCCCTCGCGCTATCCAGTTGATCCGCAAAATCCAGCTTCGCCACGACGCGGGTTATTTCACTCATGAAGCTTGAGAACAGTTCTTCGAACTCGCTGCTTTCCTTCGCCGCCGCCAAAATTTCAGGGCGTACACCGGCGCGAAGCAGGGCACGATCAAACTCTGGAGCAAGCTCGACGCTACCTACCGCGTCGATCAGCTCAACGTGACGGTCGTACAACTGCGATGACAGTTGGTAGTCGGACTCGAACAGCGCGACGATCGTTTTCAGGTTATTGAATTGCTGAATGTTCATTCTTCATCCTCCAGATGGCCGTTGCCGCGTAACCAACTGATAACTTCATCAGGTGAAAGGCGGTCAAGAATTTCAGAAACCCTATCCTTGGATTCAGCCCAGTCGACGTAATCGCTAAGCTCTACATGTTCAAAAATGTTTTCTTGTCCAATTTCTTCTATCGCTGCACCAACATCGACGCTGGAAAGAGAAACGCTAATTTCTCCGCGATTTCCGGTTGAGCTAACCTCAATACCAGAAACAATAATTTCGATATCTACGCTCACTTTCTCACCCCCATATCCCGTCGTCGTTGGCGACATCCGTCGCTTCTTTCGTGATAAATACCCATTTCATGCCTTCTTCCAGCGTCTGAAACTTCCAGCTCATCAGCCCGCACGCCGTTACGCAGTACCAACCGTTGATGACTTTCCACTGCATATAACACCTCTATTACCAAAATGGTAATAATTTGGGGTATGTAAAATCGCAGTGGCAAAGCTTTCGATCGCTGGCCTGTCTGCGCCCGTTGATTACCTTAGGGGTAATAATATTACCAAAATGGTTATTGTCAATAGGTTTTGAGAGTTTTAATTACCGTAATGGTAATAACTGTAGGTGCGGGAAAGGGTCCGCTCTCGGGCGAGGGGATTTGGAAGGTCAGTTGCTTGCTTGCTGCGCCAGCACGAATTCAATGAATGATGTTATTTTGCTCTTATCTTCAGCAGACAGGCGGGAATAGGCAGCGTGGTCGTACCTGATTAATGCCGGGTGCGCCGGTGGCATAACCATTTCATAGACTTCTCTCCCGAACGCCGCGGCGATCGCAGACAGGACTGAAAGCGTGGCGCTGGTCTCAGCGTGCAGAATGCGATGAACAGTAGACTGGCTAACCCCAACGGCTTCAGAAACTCGCTTCTCTGAGTTCAGTGTCGGGTGTGCTGCCATCCAGGACGAAAGCGCATTGGCAACGCGTTTTTCGGCAATGCGATCGCCTGTTTCAACCTGCTCTTCAGACTGGGAGAAGAACATAGAGTGATCGATGTCCATCCAGAATTCTGGTCTTCTGGTTGATTTCTCGATGTCTCTGGCCGCCCTGGTGCCAATATTCTTGGTGCCTTTGCTCCACCGGTTCACCAGCGTCTGGGCAAAGCCTGAGTGTTCTGCCAGCCTCAGCTGCGTATCGTCGTAGTCCCGGCGGATGATTTCATTGAGATTTTCTCTCCGGATGTCATAAATGCTTTTCATGTCTATTAAAAAATCACCCTTAATTGCTACGTAACTAGCTAAATTAAATGAAATATTACCAGAAAGGTAAAAGCACCAAAATGGTAATAATCATTGATTTCCTCACCAAAAAGGTAATAATCAGGAAGTAAATAGACAGTCTGAGATAACAGAACCATGAGCGATGAAAAAAAGTTTGATTTCAAGAAGCGGTGGCTGGCGCTCAGCCCGGATGAGCGTGATGAGTTCGCCAGCGAAGCCGGAACGACGAGCCATTACATCCAAACGCATTTGACCAGGAAGAGCAAAATTCCCGGTAAGAAATTGATGGACAGGATTTTTAAAGCCTGCAAGAAGCGGGAATGGATCAGCAATATGTCAGAACTAACGATGTTCTTCTACGCTCCTTAAACGTCTGCTCTCCGTATCTTACTCCCCTGAAAGCCACCTCATTGGTGGCTTTTCTTTTGTCAAAAATCCCCATGGTAATAAAAATCCAAATATGGTTGATCTTTTTTTGCCCATGCATGAAAATTACCAATATCAATAACAAAACCTGAGGATTCTCCAATGAGAATTATCACGAGAATGGAGGCGGCTAAGTCCGGGCTTAACCGTTATTTCACCGGAAAACCTTGCGCGAATGGGCACAAAGCTGAGCGCTACGTTTTGAATGGAACGTGTGTTCAATGCGCTATGGAAAGCGCAGCAAAGCATCGTAATGAATTTTTAACCACCCTCAGAGCCGCCAGAGGTAACGCATGAAACCGGTCGCGTACTACAACGAAATCGACCCATTCGCTGCACAGTGGCTGCGAAACCTGATCGCCGGCGGTCATATTGCACCTGGCGAAGTTGATGAAAGGAGTATTGAAGATGTCACACCTGACGACCTGCGAGGATTCACGCAGTGCCACTTCTTTGCCGGAATTGGCGTCTGGTCTCATTCCCTGCGGCTCGCCGGATGGCCTGACGATAAACCAGTCTGGACAGGCTCCTGCCCGTGCCAGCCTTTCAGCGCGGCAGGCAAAGGATATGGGTTTGCTGACGAGCGGCACCTTTGGCCCGCATTCTTCCACCTCATCAGCGAGCGCAGACCTCAGCATGTCTTTGGTGAACAGGTTGCAGCAGGTAACGCAAACACATGGTTCGACCTTGTACAAACTGACCTGGAAGGAATGGGATACGCCTTCGGGCTTGTGCCGTTTGCGTCAGCGGGCGTCGGTGCGCCGCACATCAGAGAACGGGCCTACTGGGTGGCCAACACCAGTAGCAAATACGAATCCACAACCGGAGACGAAAAGGGGCCTGCAACACGTCTCCGGAGCGGCGCGGTTGACGGGATGGCAGACTCCGGTCGCGAACGATTCCACCGGGTCGACTCATTGCTACAGCGGGAAGAATCCAGATGGTTCGCCGAAGGTTTGCCTGAAGCTTCCAGGATCGGCATTGCTGACCGGTTGGCCAACGCCAACAACAGAATCGGCGATGAGGGAGAAACGTTACGCCCAAGGAGGGATGCCGTTCTCAATGGCTGCATCAATGGCAGGCCCCTTGAGGTTAACGGTTTTTGGCGTGATGCAGACTGGCTCTTTTGTCGAGATGGGAAATGGCGTCCAGTTGAACCCGGCACATTCCCGCTGGTTGCAAGGTTTGCCAAAAGCCTGGGACACGGAAAGTCCTCATTACGAGCAATGGCAGGCCGCAACCGCACAGGCCGACTTAAGGGTTACGGTAACGCCATAAACGCCCGGGCTGCAGCCGAATTTATCCGGGCCTATATGGGGGTGAATGATGGCACGAATTAGAACCATTAAACCCGAGTTCTGGACAGATGAAGATATGGCTGAACTCTCGGAACCGGCTTGCATACTTGCTATTGGACTACTGAATTACGCCGACGATGAAGGTTACTTCAACGCTAACCCGAAACTGATAAAAGCGGCAGTTTTCCCAATCAGAGAACCTTCCGTTCCTATTCCGGTACTAATACGGGAGCTTTCCAACTGTGGTTATTTGTCCATGTTTTCCACCCAAGATGGCAAACATTTTGGGGCCATAACAAACTTCCTCAAACATCAAGTGGTAAACAAGCCAAAGGAAAGCAAAATCAAATGCTTATCTCTTATACCGTATGAGTACGGTACTGATACCGGACAAGTACCTGTAGGAATGGATCAGGGATCAGGGATCAGGGAAAGTAAACCCCCTCTCTCTGCGCGCGAAGAAATTCAAATCCCTCCAGTTGTCGTTCCTGGTATCGAAGAACCAATCGGCAAATTCACTATGCATGAAAACTGGCAGCCGTCGGATGACTTTGTCATGCGCGCCAGAATGTGGGGATACGCACTACCTGCTGATGGGTACAAGAAATCAGATCTTTCAGAGTTTGTTACATATTGGGTTGCTGAAGGGAAAGTTATGCAGAACGTTCAGTGGGAGCAGAAATTTGCGCGACTGCTGATGCAGAAGAGCGCCAAACCCACCGGGAGAAGGGGTAACGGCGCGGATGAAAACATACCGCACTGGAACAGTCCAGAGGCGTGGGAGGATTTCCTGTGAACAACGTATTTACCGCCATCAAGAATCGTGACGGGAAAGTGCTTTCCCGCATGACCGGCTCAGACCGACAGCATGCAGGCAGTGACAATGTGGTGAACATTACCGCAGAGCGTCTTGTAGATGCTTTGTTCAAACAGCTCAAGCAGCTATTTCCGGCGGCAGAGCAGACTAACCTGAAAACAGCGGCGCAGGAGTCAGCAGCAAAGCAGCAGTGGATCGCAGCTTTTGCCGAAGGTGGCATACGCACCCGCGAACAAGTATCGGCTGGAATGCGCCACGCCCGCGCCAGCGAATCCCCGTTCTGGCCGTCGCCGGGTCAGTTCATCAAGTGGTGCAAGGACAGCAAAATGGTGCTCGGGATCGGCATCGAAGATGTGATGGGAGAATTTCACCGTTACGCGAAAGAGAAAAGTATGCAGCCTGGAGGCCCTGAACGCTTTCCGTGGCGGCATCCCGTCATGTACTGGATTGTCTGTGATGCCCGGCGGGCTATGTACCAGCGACAGCTCAGCGAGGCCGAGGTTGAGAAGTTCGCGAATAAACTCCTTAACGAATGGTCGCAGAAGGTCGCTGACGGGCATCAGATACCAGATCCAATCATGAGCCTCGAAGCGAAGAAGCAGCCCATGCCGACATCACCAGCGGGAGCTCGTGGGAATGCCTATCATCCGCCCGGGCGAAGTTATGGATGTATGCCCAACGCGGCTACCCTGGGGGGGATAACACCGGCTCAGTGGCTTATGGAAGAATACCGGAGAAGGAAAGCGACAGAAGCAAGCAAATGAACGACAGCGCGAAGGCGCATTTTTTTACGCATTCTCTATTACCAAATGGGTAATAAATATTCTCAATCACTATTGATTTAATCCAATTAGGGATTTAAATTACCAATAAGGTAAACGTTATGCAAAAACGACTACAGGCACTCGGAAGGCTTAAGGCCGGAACGATGAACCAGACAGAGGCGGCGTACTGCCAGATGCTGGAACTGCGCAAACGTGCAGGGGAGATAGCCTGGTACCGGTTCGAAGGCATCAAGCTGCGGCTCGCTGATAACACGTTCTACACGCCGGATTTTGCAGTGATGCTGAGCAGCGGTGAACTGGAGCTGCACGAAGTGAAAGGTATGTGGACCGACGACGCCAGGGTGAAAACCAAAGTCGCCGCCGACCAGTACCCGATCCGCATTATCGCGGTGACGCCGAAGCCGAAGAAGGCTGGCGGCGGATGGAAGGTCGAAGAGTTCTGAAACGACGATCCTTTTTACTATCAAAGTAATCAATAACTTATACGGGTAAGCGGGGGTAAAGATGGAATGGACAAACGAGCAGTTGATTGAAACGGCCAGGGTGGTCTCGAAGTATGAAAGCGAGAAGGCGGCGCAGTTGCTGAATCAACTGGCTACGCGGTTTGAGTGTGCGCTGCTGGCGGCGCGCACTGCGTGTGATGAGAAGCGAGCGCTGGCTGCGGAGAATGTGGGGCTGAAGTCGAAGCTGATGTTCTGGGATGCTGAAAATCCGGAAGCGCCTTACGACTCCCCGGAGGAGCTCGCTAGCGAGCTTTTACTCAACTACCACGAAGAGTTCGAAGTTCAGGTTGCGGCTCGTTTACCAAACCGCACTTATCGCGTGTGTGAGTCCTGGGAAGAAGGCGGCAAACTGGAGTTAGTTGAAGGCACTGAAATCGAAACCCCTGCCACCGACCGCTTCGTTGGCGAGATGAAAGCTCAGTACCGCGCAGAAGGCATCAACTATGCCGCTGGTCGCCTTGCCGCTGCGTTTAATCATGGTTTCCTGAACAAACCGCTGAAAGAGGTCGGTGATGTATGCCGAATGATTCTTGATGCCAAAGACGACCTTGAGCGCGATCCGATTCCGGCACCTGATGGCTTGTCCGGCGAGTATGCGGAAAAGTCGCTGAAAGATTGGGAAGAGCAGCTGCGGGAGGCGGGCCAGTGAAAGAGCGCGGAATGATTTTTAACGCAGAGATGGTGCGCGCGCTGCTGGACGGGCGGAAAACCCAGACGCGGAGGATTATGAAACCTCAGCCTGAAGCGTGCCCTCGCGGTGGTCATTGGTGGCCGAGCAACGTCTTCAGAACAATGTTGCACGTTGAAGAAGAAATGCAGAACGGAAAAGGTGGCTGGGGCGGATTGGTTGGTGATGCTTGCCCGTTTGGTGACGTAGGCGATCGCATCTGGGTGCGAGAAACATTCCAGGGGCCGCTTGTTTCTGAGGAGTTATTCGAAGAATATCTGGCCAATCCTGAAAAGTTCGAAACGCCTCAATACTGCGAATATGCCGCCGATGGCGGCCCGCGCCCTGAGTATTGCGATCTTGATGATAACCTGCGCCACGGTTGGCGACCATCAATCCACATGCCGCGCTGTGCCAGCCGCATTCTGCTGGAAATCACTGGCGTTCGGGTGGAAAGGCTGAACAGCATCAGCCAGGAAGATGCGCAGGCTGAAGGCATGGAGCTGACCGGGTGGCGGCCCACATACTCTGACCCGGATAGCGGCGGTGAAGTTTGGACTCCATATGACAACTTTGCGCAGCTGTGGGAATCAATCTACGGCGAGGAGAGTTGGAAGGCCAACCCATGGGTCTGGGTGATCGAGTTCAAACGCGTGGAAGGAGTAACAGCATGACTTCACAACTGACGCCAGAACAGCTGCGCAACTCAACTCAGCGGAAACATCACAACTGGAACAAAGCAGTGATGCGAAGCTGTGATTTCTGCGGGCTGCACGCTTCGACCATAACTGTTGACCTAATGGCAATGTGCGCTTCCTGCTGCGACGCAAGGTATACCTCTCATCTGTCCACGATGGTGGAAATGGCAGCTGATGCACTGGAGGCCAGAGATAAGCGCATTGCTGATCTTGTCCGTGCTAACGCAGCTCAGGATGACCACATCAACCAGCAGCAGAACCGTATCGACTCGTTTGAGAAGGTGATTAACGAAGCCGCCAGGCAAATTAACTCATGGCGTAAGTTGGCTAAGCAAAATATCGCAGAACGAGAGAAGGACTTGTCAGAGCTTGATATGGCACGCAAGCGCATTGCTGGGCTGGAATCCCGCGCCGAATCAGCAGAGCAGGCGCTTAAGTCCCGCCAGGCTCCCGTGGGAGATTTGGTGATGCTGATAAAAGTTTTAGTCCGTGGGCTGAAAAAGACAGGATTAAACAGCGAGCTATGCGAAAGCGCGATGGACTATCTCAAGAGACAGAAACTTATCAGCGCGAGTGATTGCCTGCGTAGTGACGCTGGCATCAGCCTACAGAAGGGAGATGAGTGATATGGCTGATGATATCGCAAAGCGCCTCGGCTTTGGTTTCCCGACAGAAAGTGATTCTCTTTGGGAAATCTGGCTGGGCGCAAATATGTATCGATACCGCACAGACGGTAAGGCTGTGCACGTTGTAGAGGGAATGAACCATGCCCATGAGCAACGCGTCACAAGTCAGCCCATTAAGCTGGCTCTCGCGGCTATTGTAGAGCTGCAAATCCAGCTCAATGACACCAGAAAGAGGAGCGCATGACCACAATTACCAAAGAGTGCCTGACCAAAATCATCGAAGCCGCCGATGAAGTTCTTTCTGCGCTGGCAGGCACTAACGATGATGTTCACCCGGACGACAGCAAGAAAATGTGCGAGCTGTGGGATGACCTTAATGACCGTTACGCACCGCCAGAGGTTGTCAAGGAGATGGCCCGCATGCTGCTGGACGCGCAGGAGCCGGTGGCGTACATGCATCGAAGCGGGCAGGTCGTGACGCGTGAGGAATGTTGTGACGACAAGATTTTTGCAATTTGCTGCAAAGTTGAAACTCCGCTATACGCCGCCCCGCAGCCGCTCACCGACGCCGAACGCAACGAGCTTCAGCAATACCGCAAAGCTGCAAGTGAAGCAGTGGCCTTCCTCTGGTCACACAGGAAACACAAAAGCGAAGTGACGCTCACTCGCCCTGAAGATGATGAGCGCGCAGAAGGAGCGCTGTGGTCAGGCTGGACTTGTCAGGCACTTGCTCCGGCACGTCCAGCGCCGGTAGTGCCGGATGAAAAGTGCGACGACGACGGCACAACATCCTCAGAATTCGACCACGGTTGGAACGCCTGCCGCGCCGCCATGCTCAGGGGAGGTAAATCATGAGCTTTGAAAATTGGACTATTGAAGAATTGTTTGCGCGCTGCACTGATTATGATGATGGCAGCCTAAGCATGGACAAAGAAGAGTTTGCTGCTTTACGGCGCATGCTTCAGGGTGCCGAAAACGATGAGTCGCGCTGCGGCATCCAGACCGCGCCAGTTCTAGATTCTTTGCCAAAAAACGATGATTCGCGCTGCAGCAACTCTCCGGTGATTCCGGATGGTTGGGTGGCTTGCAGTGAGCGGATGCCGGAGCATGGAGGGCTTTATTTGTGCTACGTACAAGATGAGCACGAATTCGACATCAGCCACTTTTGTTTTGAATACTTGGCTGCGCATAAGAAATTCGATAGCGCTGGCCTCAATATTACTCACTGGATGCCACTGCCAGCAGCACCGCAGGAGGTGAAGTGATGGCGAAACTTCGTGAAGGTGGGCTGGCAATATTCGTTGCAGGCCCATCCGAAATTATCGGATTGGTAGTTATCACAGAGCGCTTTGTTTCATCAGGCGAGATGGTTATTTTGCCCAGCGGGCGACGTTTCAGAAACGTCGGTTCGCCGCGATGGCTGATACACAATGAAAGGATTTATGTGACGATGAACGATGGCTCAGTTATCAATGACTACTCTCTCTGCTTCCCGCATTGGTTAATGCCCATCGACGGCGACGACTTCAGCAATGAAGGCGAGCACCAGAAGGGTCGGGAATATGCCTAAATCCGCAGCTGAACGCAAAGCGGCGCAGCGCGCCCGACAGGCCGCCGCCGGCGATCGCAAATTTGAACTTGTGCTGGACGAGCAAGAAATGGAGATGCTGGCGCGGAACTGTGCCGCCCGGCGCCCAGGTCGTGCGCCGTACGAAATGGCCGAATACATCGCGTTGCTTATCCGGCAGGACGATGCGCGCGCTCGTGGTCGTATCAAGTCAATCAGCGCGAACCGTTGCGGGAAATGTGGCGATGCGTTGCCTGTTGAGTCGTGCCCGTGTGACGGTGATTCGCAATGCTGGGTAACGCGTGGCTGGCATGAGACAAAATTATCAGTGTGACATGTCACGTGGATATTATGCGCGATGAATTTGATGGGTTCTGAATACGGCCGCCGACTATGGCGGCTTTGTTTTGCGTGATACTATTACCATAACGGTAATTATTTACTCCGGTGGTAACAATGCCAGCAGAACCAAAAACCCACAAACGCAAATCAACGCAATTTAAGCCTCTTACAGCGATGCAGGAGGCTTACTGCCAGTCGTACATTAAGACACCAGAGAACCAGACTCAGGCAGCGATTGACGCAGGATTTTCGCCTAATACGGCAGCTGTTAAAGCCAGTGTCATGATGCGCGATGAGAGAATCCAGAAACGGATTGCTGAGCTGATGGAGGATCGCAACAAGCGAAACCGCGTCAGCGCTGACTACGTCCTCATGCGCCTGGTGGAGATCGACCAGATGGATGTGCTGGATATCCTGAACGATGACGGTGGCATGAAGCCGATTGCTGAATGGCCGAAGGTGTGGCGAACCTCTCTCAGTGCCATGGATATTGCTACCATCAAGACGACACAGGCCTCTCTGCAAAAAGAGAATGGAGAGGCGGATCTCTCTGTTGAGGATGTCGAGCATATCCTGAAGAAGGTGAAGTGGCCGGACAAGGTGAAGAACCTCGAGCTGATTGGTAAGCACGTCGACGTCAACGCGTTCAAAGAGCGCCTGGAAGTTTCCGGCACTGTCACCATTGCCGATCGCATGGCGAGGGCCCGTGACCGCGTTAAGAAACAGGCTGGTGGTGAAGAATGACAGCCGCAGCCATGTCGCCAGAAGAGCAGCTCGTCGAGGATATCGCCTCGTTCACGTATGACCCGCTGGGTTATGCGCTGTATGCGTTTCCGTGGGGCGAGGAAGGAACAGAACTAGCACACGCCACCGGGCCAAGAAATTGGCAGGCTGACGCATTCCGCGAAATACGCGATCACCTCCAGAACCCCGCGACGCGTCACCAGCCGCTGATGCTGGCCCGCGCATCCGGCCACGGTATCGGCAAATCTGCTTTCATCTCGATGCTCATCAACTGGGGTATGTCGACCTGCGAGGACTGCAAGGTGGTGGTGACCGCCAACACCGACAACCAGCTACGCACCAAGACCTGGCCGGAAATCATAAAGTGGTCGAATCTGGCTATCACGAAAGAGTGGTTCACCTGCACCGCCACGGCGATGTACAGCAACGATCCGGGCCATGATAAACGCTGGCGCGCTGACGCTATACCGTGGTCTGAGCACAACACCGAAGCGTTCGCTGGCCTGCACAACGAGCGCAAGCGCATCATCGTGGTATTCGACGAAGCGTCCAATATTGCCGATCTGGTCTGGGAGGTAGCAGAGGGCGCGCTGACGGATGAAGACACCGAGATTATCTGGGTGGCATTCGGGAACCCAACACGTAATACCGGACGTTTCCGCGAATGCTTCCGCAAATACCGGCACCGCTGGAAGTGCGCACAGATAGACAGCCGAACCGTCGAAGGCACAAACAAACAGCAGCTGCAAAAATGGGTGGATGACTACGGAGAGGATAGCGACTTCGTGAAGGTGCGTGTGCGCGGGATCTTCCCGGATGCGTCAGAGTTGCAGTTTATCCCTACCGGGCTCACTGATGCGGCGATGAAGCGTATTGTTACCGGCGCGCAGGTGGCGCATGCACCGGTAATCATCGGTGTTGATCCGGCCTACTCCGGCGTGGATGACGCGGTGATTTACCTGCGCCAGGGGTTGCATACCAAAGTTCTGTGGACCGGGGCCAAAACCACAGACGATCTGATCATGGCAAAACGTGTTGCCGATTTCGAGGATGAGTACAAGGCCGACGCGGTGTTCATCGACTTCGGTTATGGCACCGGCCTGAAGTCCATCGGCGACGGATGGGGCCGGGCGTGGACGCTTGTGCCGTTCGGCGGCGCCAGCGCTGACCCGCAGATGCTGAATAAACGCGGGGAGATGTTCAACAGTTGCAAGAAGTGGCTCGCCCTGGGCGGCATGCTGGATGACCAGGAGACAGCAGACGATCTGTCCGCTGCGGAATACAAAGTCAGGGTAGACGGCAAGATTGTGATGGAGCCTAAAGAAGACATCAAAGAGCGGCTTGGGCGCTCGCCTGGTAAGGGTGATGCGCTACTGCTTACCTTTGCCTTCCCGGTGATGAAGCGTTTGAACTTTCCTGGCCAGCAGCAGGGCAAGGCAATCACAGACTACGATCCGTATGCATGAAAAAGCCCGCACATCGGCGAGCTGATTGTGACATGTCACGGGATTAAAAGCCGTCGAATTCGTCTCTCATTCCTACCACCAGTAAATGCAAGCTAGCCCAATAACCCATGTGATGAAATAGGTCAGCATGATATATCCGGCTGCGCGTAAATCACTCATATTTTTCACCTTAAAAAAATGCCCGGACGAACCGGGCGAACTGGAAGCAATGAGGGTGCCTTCCTTGGCTGGGTGGTACTGGCTACAGCTTTTAGCATCACGGCCCTAACGTGATTTGGTTGTGGTGGCCGGAGTCGAACCGACATCGCTAAGACTATGCTCACCTTGAGCTGGATTTCTCCAAGGGGAATCGAACCCTCATACAGAACCACTCACCACAACGAAGAGAGCTCTCCTGCCAGTTGCACTCATTCAGGTGGAATGCAAAAGATGGTGTCTGAAGAACTCTCATCGTTGTGTGTTGGGATGATGCCCAACTTATCCGGCGCCTTTACTTTTAATGCCAATATGCTGCTGCGCTACTCCGGCATCCTCGTCTCTTCCGAGGTGTCACACCGTGCCGCCGCGATGGTGAATCGCCAAACGCCAGTAGCATGGCTGGCTTGCACATTCCGGCAACCTGGCTAGGAAATGGAACCCTACAAGGAACCCGCCAGACCGCTGACGCTGCATGTGCCATACAGCGGTTGCTCATCACAACTGGATGTGCACTCCACCATTTGAATTTAACGTCTGACCGTATGAGGAAAGTCAGGAGTGCACCTTCATGTTGTGTGTTTGATTACCTAAAAGGTAATACTTTCACTATAAAACGTCAATGCACTACGTAAAATAATCCGTATATGGTTAAATTGGTAATAATTTAATCGCGTGTGGAGTCAATTTTATGTGTATGGGTGGATCACCTTCAGTGCCAGCCGCGCCAGAAGTTCAGGCTGCACCTCAAGAGCAGGATCAGGCGGTTATCGATTCTCGCGACGAAGAACAGCGCCGCCGCCGTGCTGCTGCCGGGCAGAAGTCAACGATGCTTACCGGCGCGCAGGGCGATACTTCCACTGCCAACACCAGCGGTAAAACGCTGCTCGGCCAGTAAGGGAGAGCATCAGAATGGCGGAAACCGTTAAAGAACAACTGCAAAAGCAGTTTGCTCAACTGGAAAATGAACGCACTTCGTTCGAGCCACACTGGCGCGACCTGAGTGATTTCATCAACCCGCGCGGCTCCCGCTTTCTGACCACTGACGTAAACCGCGATGACCGTCGCAATACTAAAATCATCGATCCTACCGGAACGCTGGCAAGCCGCGTACTGTCCAGCGGCATGATGTCAGGCATCACCAGCCCTGCTCGCCCGTGGTTCAAGCTGGCAACGCCAGACCCTGACATGATGGATTTCGGCCCGGTTAAGCAGTGGTGCGAGACGGTTCAGCGCTACATGAACGAAATGTTCAACCGCTCTAACCTGTATCAGTCATTGCCGCTGCTGTATGCATCTCTGGGCACATACAGCACCGGTGCAATGGCGGTTCTTGAAGACGACACCGATATTATC
Source organism: Scandinavium sp. UTDF21-P1B (assembly GCF_040750395.1). Taxonomy (NCBI): domain Bacteria; kingdom Pseudomonadati; phylum Pseudomonadota; class Gammaproteobacteria; order Enterobacterales; family Enterobacteriaceae; genus Scandinavium; species Scandinavium sp. UTDF21-P1B. Next base: position 146,043 of record NZ_JBFLVD010000013.1, on the reverse strand, counting down.
CGTACGCAGATGTTCCCGATCGGCAGCTACTACTTGTCCAACTCCGCACGCGGCAGCGTTGACACATGTTATCGCAAGTTCTCCATGACCGTCCGCCAGATGGTGATGGAGTTCGGCATCAACAACGTCAGCACGTCAGTCAAGAGCATGTGGGAAAGCGGCACTTATGAAAAATGGGTTGATGTGATCCATGCCGTCTACCCAAACATGAACCGGGATACTGGCAAGCTGGACAACAAGAACAAGCCGTATAAATCCGTTTACTTTGAATGTGGTGGCGATAACGACTCGCTGCTACGCGAGTCCGGGTTTGACGAGTTCCCGATCATGGCGCCGCGCTGGGAAGTTAACGGCGAGGACGTCTATGGCTCTTCATGCCCAGGCATGATTGCACTGGGCCAGGTTAAAGCGCTTCAACTCGAACAGAAACGTAAGAGCCAACTTATCGACAAGGCAACTAACCCGCCGATGGTGGGGCCGTCCTCACTGAAGAATCAGCGCGTTTCACTGTTGCCTGGCGACATTACCTACATCGACCAGATGGGCAGTCAGGATGGTTTCAAGCCAGCCTATCTCGTCAATCCAAATACATCCGATCTGCTGGCTGACATTCAGGATACACGGCAGGTCATCAATAACGCCTATTTCGTCGATCTCTTCATGATGTTGCAGAGCATCAATACCCGCTCAATGCCAGTCGAAGCGGTGATCGAGATGAAAGAAGAGAAGCTCCTGATGCTTGGCCCGGTGCTCGAGCGTCTGAACGACGAGTGTCTTAACCCGCTAATCGACCGCGCTTTTTCCATAATGGCGCGCAAGAACATGCTGCCACAGCCGCCTGAAGTAATGCAGGGCATGCCTCTGAAAGTTGAGTACATCTCCGTAATGGCGCAGGCGCAGAAATCCATCGGCATTTCCAGCCTTGCTCAGACCGTTTCGTTTATCTGCCAGTTGGCGCAATTCAAGCCGGAAGCTCTCGACAAACTCAACGCCGACGAAGCGATCGATGCGTTCTCAGAAATGTCTGGCGTATCGCCGAGCGTAATCACTCCGCAGGAGCAGGTCGAGCAGTTACGCAAGCAGCGTGCCGAACAGGCGCAAATGCAGCAGAACGTTCAAATGGGTATGGCTGCCGCACAGGGAGCCAAAACGCTTAGCGAGACACAAACATCTGATCCAAGTGCGCTGACAGCAATCACCAATGCAGCAGGATCGCCGCAGCAATGACGGACAATGACGACGAAGGCCGCAAAGCAGAATTGGAGGCCAAACAGCATCTTCTGGCCCAGCGCGATATCGACGATATCCAGTTCGTTATGGGCAGCGAACAGGGCCGACGGATCGTCTGGTCTCTGCTGGAGAAAGGTCAGGTGTTCGGTACCTGCTTCAACGTAGAGCCGCACATCACAGCATTCAACGAAGGGCAGCGCAATCTGGCGCTGATGCTATTCAAGCGCGTAATGGAGCACTGCCCTGATCAGTATCTGAAGATGGCCGCCGAGGCCAGTGAGGGAAAATCATGACACAGAAACAAAAGCAGCGCGTCATTCGCCTTGATGGTCCTAACCAGATTGTCGAGGTTCCAGATCCCGCACCAGCAGTAATTGGCGCACCAACCTCAACTGACTACGGCGGCGTGAAGCTGGGGGCAACTATTGCGGCGCCAGCTGCAATGTCGGCTACCGCAGACACCAACTATTCAGCATCTGACGTTGCTGGTCTTGTTACTGACCACAACGACCTGGTTTCCAAATACAACGCACTGCTGAATGACACTACTGCGCTGCGCACAACACTGGCGGCTGTTCTGGCGCAACTGAAAGCCAAAACGATCCCGGTTTAAGGAGAGGAAATATGAATTTATTTGAACGTTTGCTGCATCGCCGTCTTTGCAATGAGCAGCCAGTTGATGGTGGCGCGGCGCCCGCAGCGTCAGAACCTGCCCCCACTGCTGGTGATAATCCGACTCCTGCTGGCGCTCCAGCGGCGAAAGAAGGTGACACGCCACAACCAGGCACTGAAGGCGATAAGCCAGCAGGAGAAAAGCCTGCCGATGAAAAAAAACCGGACGGCGATAAACCGGCTGAAAAGAAAGAAGACGATAAGCCCGAAGGCGCTCCGGAGAAGTACGAGTTTCAGACAGCCGAAGGCGTAGAGCTGGACACCGAAGCGCTGAAGGACTTCGAGCCGGTAGCACGCGAGCTGAATCTGAGCAACGAGCAGGCGCAGAAGCTGGTGGACGCATATCCAAAAATTCTTGCCGGTGTTCAGCAGCGTCAGGCTGAAGCCTGGCAAAAGCAAACAGAAGACTGGGCAGCAGAGGTCAAGGCTGACAAAGAGATCGGCGGAGACAAACTCACGGGGAGCCTGAGTAAAGCTCAGCGCGCGTTCGACAGTTTCAGTACGCCTGAGCTGAAAGAGTATCTGAACACTACAGGCCTGGGTAACCACCCTGGGCTTGTGAAGATGTTCGTAAAAATCGGGTCGGCTATGTCTGAAGACGGCATGGTCACCGGTAACAATGCAGGCCAGCGTAGTGCGGCCGAAGTGCTTTATGGCAACTAAGAGAGGACATAACCATGGCTGTTAAAGGCTTAACTGCGCTGACGCTGGCTGACTGGGGTAAGCGCATCGACCCAAACGGGAAGGTCGATAAAATTATCGAATTGCTTTCCCAAACCAACCCTATTTTGCAGGACATGCCTTTTGTTGAAGGCAATCTGCCAACCGGCCACCGGACCACTGTCCGTACTGGTCTTCCAACAGCGACATGGCGTCTGCTTAACTATGGCGTGAAGCAGGGAAAATCAACGACGGTTCAGGTTACTGACTCGTGTGGCATGCTGGAAACGTACTCAGAGGTTGATAAGTCTCTGGCCGATCTGAACGGTAATACTGCTGAATTCCGCTTGTCGGAAGACCGTGCTTTTATTGAAGCGATGAATCAGCAAATGGCTCAGACGCTTTTCTACGGTGATTCCAGTGTTAACCCCCAGCAGTTTATGGGGCTGTCATCTCGTTACTCTGATCTCTCTGCTGGTAATAAGCAGAATATTATCGATGCTGGCGGTACCGGCACTGACAACACATCAATCTGGCTGGTTGTATGGGGCGAAAATACCGTCCATGGCACCTTCCCTAAAGGCCAGAAAGCTGGTTTGCAGCACAAAGATTTGGGTGAGCAGACGTTGTTTGATGCTGATGGCGGCAAATACCAGGGCTATCGTACCCACTACAAGTGGGATAATGGTCTTACTCTCCGTGATTGGCGCTATGTCGTGCGCATCGCGAATATCGACATCAGCGATCTATCCGATCCGTCCACCGCTGCCAATATCGCAAAACTAATGATCCGCGCACTTCATCGCATCCCAAATCGTGGGATGGGGCGCCCTGTGTTCTATATGAACCGCTCCATTAACGAAGCGCTTGATCTGCAATCACTGGAGAAATCCTCCCTTGCCATCAGTGTGAAAGAAACTGAAGGAGAGTGGTGGACTGCTCTCCGTGGCGTTCCAATCCGCGAAACTGATGCGCTGGTGGAAACCGAAGCACGCGTGGTTTAACCCCTGACTAAAACCAGCGGCCCGGTAACGGGCTGCTAAGTGGAGAAAGAAAATGATCCTCGACAAACTGTTGATGTTCTCCGAGAAGCAGGCGGTTACAGCTTCCGCAGCTTCTACGGATGTTATTGACCTTGGCCCGATTGACGGCACCCGCCGTGATATTGGCGTAGGTTACCCGCTTGAGTTCTGGGCAACTGTTGACACCACTGCTACGGCAGCGGGCGCGGCAACCCTGAACGTGCAGCTGCAGACCAGTACGGATAATTCCACCTGGACAACTATCTATGACAGCGGTGCGCTGGCACTGGCCGCATTAACTGCGGGCAAGCGCCTGTTTTCTGCGAAGGTTCCTGCTGGTGTTCAGCGTTACCTGCGTGTGAATTATTCGGTTGGCACTGGCCCGCTGACCGCAGGCGCATTCACCGCCGGTATTAACCTGGATGTTGACGCAAACTTTGCGTATCCAACCCGCTCCAAAATAACCGGATAAGGGGATAACGATGTCAGGTGAAAAAGCAAAATATCGCGTCCTGCGCTTATCCCATATTCACAACAACCTCTGGCCTGAGGGATCAGAAGTTGAATATGAAGGTGAGCCGGGCAGCGCGCTTGAGCCGCTTAACGAGGCAGCAGTTAAGGCCAAGAAGTTGTCGATGGAAAAGCGTGGCAAGAAATACTCCGCTCCTGAATCGGATAAGAAATCCGACGATGAAGGTGAGCCGGGCAGCGATGCAGATGATGATCTCGACAAGCTCAGGGAAGAGTATGAAGTGCTCTTCGAAGAGAAGCCGCACTTCAACACCAGCGCCAAAACTATCCGCGAGAAAATCGCTGAAAAGCGTAAAGAACTTGGCGTTTAAGCCTCGGTAACAACAGGGGCTTCGGCCCCTTTTTTGCAGGAGTCCATCATGGATCTGGTAAACCTTAAAACCGGCACTGACAGCTATCAGGATGAGAGGGGCGAAACGCAAACTCGCGATGATTATCCGTGGGGCCTGTGCATCACCCTGAATAACGACACACTGAATAAACTCAAGGCGCAGCCGCAGGGCGTAGGAACCGAGGTGATGATTACTGCCAAAGCGGTTATTCGTGGCGTATCAGCTCGCGAGACTGACGATGGACTTAACCGCAGCGCCGACCTGCAGATCACTGATATGGCAATCGCGCCCGTATCTGGTGAAGCACCGAAATCAGCAGCTGACACCCTGTACGGTTCTGAGGGGTAAGCCATGGCATCCGTTATTGAAATCTGCAACCGCGCGCTAAGCAACATCGGCAACAACCGCAGCATCAACAGCCTGACTGAAGCCAGCAAAGAGGCCGGGCAGTGCTCCCTGCATTACGAGGCTTGCCGTGATGCTGTTCTGTCTGACGCTGAATGGAACTTCGCCACCAAGCGCGTGGCGCTGGCTGATACCAACAAACCGCCGTCTGACTGGGCGTATGCATATCAGTACCCAACAGATTGCATGCGGATCATTGAAATCCCGGTGCCAGGTATTCGCAACCCTACATCGGCGATGCGTATCCAGTACACGACCGGGGCGAACAGCGACGGAACAGGCAAGCTGATTTATACCGATCAGCCTGAGGCATGGCTTAAATATGTTTCTCGCATCACTGACGTGAACATGTTTGACGCAGTTTTTCAGGAGGCCCTGGCCTGGCGTCTTGCGGCGGCGATCAATATGGTGGTGACCGGCAGAGCTGATCTCGGTAATAACGCGTTGAGAATGTATCAGATGTTCATCCTGAGTGCAGGATCGCACAGCATGAACGAATCGCAAGAGCCGCAGATGCCTGTTGACGAGTTCACCGCGGCGAGGTTGTCATAATGGCTGTCAGCTGGATCCAACCGAGTTTCGCTGGCGGCGAGATTGGTCCGTCATTGTATGGCCGCATTGACATGGCTAAATACCAGGTAGCGCTGCGCAAGTGTGACAACTTCATCGTCCGTCAGTACGGCGGGGTTGAAAACCGCCCTGGAACGCAATTCATTGGCGCTGCAAAATACCCAACCAGAAAATGCCGCCTTATCCCATTCCAGTTTTCGACCATCCAGACCTATGCGCTGGAATTCGGTCACAACTACATGCGCGTCATTAAAGACGGTGCTTATGTGCTGAATGACAGCAACGTGATTTATGAGCTGGCGATGCCGTACACCGAAGCGGATCTGTTCAGCATCAAATTCACTCAAAGCGCCGACGTGTTGACGCTGGTACATCCGTCTTACCCGCCCAAAGAGCTGCGCAGATATGCGCATGACAACTGGGAAATAGTTGATGTCACCACAAAAAATGGCCCGTTCGAAGACATCAATGTTGACGAGTCGATAACAGTTTACTCCAGTGCAACCACCGGTACGGTTACGCTGACGTCAAACTCTGCAATTTTCGGTAGCGAGCAGGTAGGAAAACTTTTCTATCTTGAACAGCCTGCAGTTGATTCAGTACCCGTCTGGGAGACCAGCAAAACCACGGCCATTAACGATGTCCGCCGCGCTGACAGTAACTATTACCGAGCCAATACCGCCGGGAAGACTGGCACGTTGCGCCCGTCACATACTGATGGGATGGCGTGGGATGGATGGGGCGGCACCGGAGATGATGATACGGGTATCCAGTGGGAATACCTGCACAGTGGCTTTGGCATTGTCCGCATCACCGCAGTAGCTGGCGATCATAAAAGCGCTACCGCGTCGGTGGTTTCCCGTATCCCTGAGAACGTCGTAGGCAGCACTAAAGCCAGTTACAAATGGGCGCCGTATGCGTGGAACAGCGTCAAAGGCTATCCTGGTACGGTTGTCTATTACCAGCAGCGCCTTTACTTCGCTGCTTCTACAGCGTTCCCTCAGACTATCTGGGCCAGCCGCACCGGTGACTACAAGGATTATGGAAAAAATAACCCTATACAGGATGACGACCGGATCATTTACACCTACGCCGGGCGGCAGGTAAACGAGATTCGTCACCTGATCGACGTAGGTTCGCTGGTGGTGCTGACCTCTGGCGGAGAATATGTGGTGTCCGGAGACCAGAATAAGGTGCTGACGCCCAGCGCGTTCTCTTTCAATTCCCAGGGTTCGAATGGTTGTAGTGATGTGCCGCCAATTTCCGTGGCAAACATCGCACTTTTCATTCAGCAGAAGGGCAGTGTTGTTCGTGACCTGGCCTATTCCTTTGACGTTGACGGCTTTCAGGGTTCAGATCTGACAATCCTGGCGAACCATCTTTTCCAGAAGCGCAGCCTTGTAGACTGGTCATTCTGTATCGTGCCTTACTCCAGCGCGTTCTGCGTGCGCGACGACGGCAAACTCCTGGTTCTGACTTACCTGCGTGATCAGCAGGTCTTCGCCTGGGCTCCTCAGTCCAGCGCTGGTTTTTATGAAAGCACATGCTGCATCAGCGAAGGCAGCGAGGATGCCGTGTACTTCAGCGTGCGCCGGGTTATCAACGGGCAGACTGTGCGTTATATCGAGCGCCTCTCCAGCCGTCAATTTACCGACGATCTCGACGCCTTCTTTGTCGACTGCGGCCTTAGCTACGACGGGCGTAACACGGACACCAGAACGGCGGCAATCACCGGCGGCAGCGGTGACTGGAGCTACCAGGTTGATTACACGCTGACGATGAGCGGAAGCAGTTACTTCACCTCAGGTGACGTTGGTGCGCAGATCCAGATGCCGTACACCGGAACGGATCCAGATACCGGTGCGGATGTGGCGATGGAGCTGCGTTGCGACATCGTGGGCTATATCAGCGGCAATGTGGTCACCGTGCGCGCCAATCGAAATATTCCTCCTGTGCTTCGCAATACAGCAACGACTAACTGGCGCATGGCCCGCATGACCTTTGCAGGCCTCAATCACCTTGAAGGCCAGACAGTTAATATTCTCTCTGATGCCAGCGTTGAGCCGCAAAAGGTGGTGACCGGCGGTAAGGTTACCCTCGAGTCTCCAGGCGGTGTGGTGCATATCGGCCTGCCAATCAACGCCCAGTTTGAAACGCTGGACATCAATATTAACGGTCAGGAAACGCTGCTGGATAAAAAGCAGATCATCCCGACGGTGACGCTCATTGTAAACGCCAGTCGCGGCATCTTCGCTTCTACGCCTGGCGGTCAGTGGTACGAGTATCCGCAGCGTGAATTTGAGTTTTATGACGATCCGGTTGATGACGCAACCGGGAAGGTAGAAATCAAACTGGACAGTAATTGGGATAAGGTCGGGCGCGTGAAAGTTCGACAGACCGACCCGTTGCCTCTTTCTGTTCTGGCGGTGCTACCGCGTATTACTGTGGGAGACTTCTGATGATTGACGTTCAGCTGATCCCAGCGACTGAAGATCACATGCAGCTCATCCTGCCAAATGTCCGACAGGCCGACGTTGACGAGTTGTACGCTGTCTCGCTGATGACCACCGAAGAAGCGATCCGCGTCGGGTTGCGCACTTCAACAATAGCCTGGTCCGGATTTGCCAATGGTGAGCTCGTGACCATGTTCGGCGTTTCTCCTGCATCGATGATCGGCGGTAATGGCGTTCCATGGCTGGTAAGCACTCATCTTGTCGAGAAATATCAGAAGACGTTCCTGCGCGGCAGCCGCCATGCACTGCAGGCCATGCTCAATGTTTATCCTCGCCTTGAAAATTATGTCGACGAGCGCAACCACGTGGCAAAGGCCTGGCTCCATTGGCTGGGTTTCAGACTTGAAGACCCTGCACCTTATGGCGCGCTCGGCCTGAACTTCCACCACTTTTACATGGAGAAAAAATAATGTGCGGACCGGTAGCCGTCGGCGTCGCCATGGTGGCGATGTCAGCAATGCAGGCTTATAGCCAGCACCAGCAGGGTAAATATCAGCAGGCCGTTGCGGACCAGAATGCCGATATTGCAGAAGCCCAGGCGCAAGATTCAATTAACCGCGGTAATGCGGAGGCGGAACAGCGCCGACGGGAAATGCGTCAGCGGCAGGGCACTCAGGCGGCAACTCTGGGTGCCACCGGTGCAGACCTTTCATCCGGTTCAGCGCTGGACATGTTCGGCGATACTGCGCAGTTCGGAACGCTGGATGCGCTGACCACGGTCAATAACGCCCAGCGCGAGGCGTACGGGTATCAGGTTCAGGAAATGAATTCCGTGGCGCAGGGTAGAGCAGCAAAAAATGCAGCGAATGCTGCAGTAACGCAGACCCTACTTTCCGCCCCGTTGAAAGCATACGGTGCGTATCAATCATTCGGTGGAACGTGGAGCCCATTCACGCAGGGCAGTGCAGCGCCAATCAGCGCAGCAGTCGGAACCCCAACCGGTCGATAAGGAGAAGCTCATGCCAGTAGTACCAACCACAACCGGGCGGCAGGTGCAGAGCCGTGGCGTTTCAACTCAGGGCTTCCAGGCGTTCGATACGCCGAATATGGGCGATGCGCTGGCAAACGTCGGTGAGCAATATGTTGGAGTTCTGGCTCAGGCCAAGCAGCGTGCCGATGTTGCCATGTCGCAGGATGCATCGTTGCAGCTCAGCCAGACCGCCAGCGACCTGATGACGAATCCCGATGCCGGGCTGCTGACTCTCCAGGGGAAAAATGCGCTTGGCAAAGGCCAGGAGTACACCCAGCAATTCGATATGAAGGCTCAGGAACTGGCGATGAATCTGCCGGAGTCTGCCCGTGCCGGTTTTATGCAGCAGGCGCAGCAGCAACGCATTCAGTTCACCGCACAGGCCGGGCGGCACGAAGTAGGGCAACTTAATGCGTACGAGGAAGGACAGTTCCAGGCCACGCTGCTAAATAGCGGGAAAAATGCCGCAGCGATGTATGGTGACAATGCATCTTACGTCGCAGCCAATCAGCAGACGTTCCAGCAGATCGACGACTACGGCGCAGCGCATGGCTGGAGCCCTGAGCAGGTTGCCGCGAAGAAGGTAGAGTTTAAAGAGAAGGTTGCCGACAGCGCCCTTTCGCAGTGGGCAGCCAATAACTCATCGGCATTCATCGAAAGCAATGGTGAGCTAAGCGATACGATTGCCGGTTCCCGCCGGGCTGTTGCCGACACTCCTGATACTGCTGGTGGAGCAGGGGCGCGAGGGATCCGTAACAACAACCCAGGCAATCTGGAGGCCAGCGCCTCTAACCCATGGGTAGGACAGTCTGGCAGTGATGGGCGGTTTGCTAAATTCGAAACGCCGGAGCATGGCATTCGCGCCCTGGGCCGCAACCTGCTGTCCTACCAGCGCCAGGGCATAGACACGGTAAACGACATCATCAACCGCTGGGCACCGCCGCAGGACAACAACGACACTGCATCCTATATCAGCGCCGTGTGCGCGCAGCTCGGCGTGCAGCCTGACCAGCAGATAGATGCTTCAAACCCTGACACGCTGAATGCTCTCTGTGCCGCCATCATCAAACACGAGAACGGCAGCCAGCCCTACAGTAAAGATCAGATCTCCAGCGGTGTAAGTGCGGCGCTGGGGTTGTCACAGCTACCAACTGCCGGAAAGCGCTATACCGGAAATGCAGCTTTCGACGCAGCATCGCCAGAAGCTCAGGCGACGTTCCTGCGACAGGCAGACCAGATGCGCAAGCAGCAGCAGGCGCAGTTTAAATCAGGCATTGATGACCGAGTGCGTGATGCATCAGCCGCTTACATGCGTGGCGTCGAATTCCCGAATCCGCCAGACCAGGCTGAATTTATGGCTGCCTACGGTATGCGGGAGGGCAACGCCCGCTACACCGAGTTTAAAAACACGCAGATTGCCGGGCAGTATATCGGCTCGTTCCGCACTATGCCGACCAGCAGCATTACCGCTTACGTTAATCAGCTGCGTCCGGACGCTGGCGAAACCGGAGAAGGGTATGCGTCGCGCGCTCAGTTGTTTGACCAGGTAACGGCGGCGGCCACAAAGGTGATCACCGAGCGCACGAACAACCCGTTTAATGCAGCTGTGGATCTTGGTGCCTATAAACCGCTGACATCGAACAACCCGCAGGACATCACAAAGGAAGTCTCCAATCGTTTTTCGGCGCAGGAAGGACTGAAGAATATCGGAATCAATGCTCCTATTCTTTCCAGTGAAGAGGCGGCGACACTGGCGCAGCAGGTGCGCGGCACGCAGAGCGTGGATCAGACAATCGGCCTTCTTCAGAGCATGGGCCAGACATTGCCACCGGCGGCTATGCGGCAGGTGGCCAGCGCGATTGCGCCAAACAATGCGGCGACTGCCTATTCTGCTCTGCTGCTGGGCACGCCTGATAATCAGTACGACAACCGCAACCCCACCATTTCGTACGATCAATTCATCGGCTATAAGCCGACCATGAACAAATATGACGTGTCAAAAACCATCCTTGCCGGCGATCAACTTCTCAACCCGACGAAGGCAATGAAGGACTCAGGCATTCAGCCTGTGCAACTGCCGAGCGACGATAAGTTGAAACGGGCATTTGATGATGCGGTTGGCAATTCGTTTTCCTACAACGCCCAGGCTCGCCAGATGAGCTACAGCCTGTTTAAGGCGGCGTACGCTGGCATTGCCTATCAGTCAGGCGATAGCAGCCTGTCGCGCACGGATGCGGCCAATTCTGACGTAGTGGAGAAGGCGGCTCAGATGGCGACTGGTGGCGTGTATAAGGACTTTAACGGCGGTGACGTGGTGATGCCTTTCGGCATGGACAAAAGCACTTTCAAAGATCGCTACACCGTTTCTGCACAGCAGGCGCTGAAAAATGCCGGGTTGAATGTTAACGCCGCATCAAACTTTACTCCCGTGAATATCGGGAATAATTATTACAGAATGGTCAGCGGAAGCGGGCGCTGGGCGACAGACCCGAAAACAGGACAGGCTATCGTTGTGAGGGTTGAATAATGGCGGATGTGTTTACGCTGGCTCCGGAAGGACAGGCATGGACTGACGACAAGACGGCGGCAAATCCCGCGAAGCCTGAAGACTATGATCCCGCCTGGTATCAGGGTTCGGTTTCTGCATTCCCGCGCGGTGTTGCTGAGGGCGCTACAGGTCTGGCGCAGTCGGCGGTAGGGTTCAGCAAAAGGCTGATCAGCGACCCGGCGCTGGCGGATGCTGTTGCGCCGACGGTGAACATTTTCAGAGTGATGTTCCCGGATGCCGATAAGCAGCTGAATGAAACCTACGACGACCTGAGCAGCACGCTTAAGGATGCCCGCGCTTATGTGAAGCCTGACCCGGCGAGCCAGGGAACAGCCGCTGAAGTGCTGAATGGTCTTGGTCAGTTTGTGCCAGCCATTGGGGCAACCATCGCCGGCGGCCCGGTGCTGGGCGCGTCGACGGCATTCGGTTCAACCTACGAACAGTCATACCAGGACTTCAGGGCTAAGGGGGTCGATGAGGCCACAGCGCGAAACCTGGCAGCCCAGCAAAGCTCGTTTAACGCCGCCGGGATGGCATTACCAGCTGCGCTCGGTGAAACGCTGCTGACCCGCATAGCTTCCGGAGTTGGCATCAATACCGCGTTTGGTGGCTTAAATCGCTTCTCCGTTGGTGAAACGCTGGAAGCGAAAGGCTATTCCGATATGGCTAAGCAGTACCGTGTATGGGATGGTCAGGCAATCATGATTGATGCGGTGCTGGGCGGGGCGTTCGGTGTGGCTCATCACCTGTCAGCACGTGGTGATGCTGCTGGAGAGCTTCAGGCACCTGATGCCGTTAACCCGATTGATGCTGAGTCACCGATCCCTGCGCCAGAGGTGCAGAGTTCTCCAGATACCACCATGGAGACATCTCCTACGACTGAAGCTGTGCCAGTAACTGATGAGCCCGGTACACCGTTGCGACCTGATGCTCAGGCACCTGTGCCAGAACTTGCCGCACCGCCGGACATTCCTGCCATTAAACCAAGCGACATCGATGCAGCTCATACGCTTAATGAAGGCCTGTACTACGACATTGAGTCGGCCCCGGTGCTGCACGGCACAAATGAGAGCATTAACAGCCATGTGGCTGCTATGGATGAGGCCGCCCGCCAGTTGTCTGACGGACAGCCTGTTAACATTGCCATGCAGGCGCGCGGGCTGGATGGTCCTGCCAGACCAGGCATGCTGGAGTCGGCGAACGAGCAGTACCATGCAATGGAGCAAGTTTTCCATGAAAATGGCGTGCACTACGAATCGCCGCGCGAAGTTATCAGAGAGTCGCAGGCACCACGCAGCGAAAGCGCATTCTCTCGAGTTGATGAAGATGCCGGGCAGGTGAGCATTGATCCTGACTCCGGTCAGGCCATATCGTCAAACAGCTATGACCTTATGGTTGCGCGCGATATGGCGACAGCCAATCCTGACCTGACCGTTACGCACCCTGACACGGGGCAACAGATGAAGCTGTCTGATGTGCTGGCAGACTTTGACGAACAGATCCAGACCGCCAAAAGCGAGTCGAAAGTTTACTCCGTTGCGGCGGCGTGCTTCCTGAGGAATCCATAATGAAACAGGCATGTGTTGAAGCCATCGCCCAGACACTGGGCCGCCAGCCAAAAGCTGACGAACTGAAGAATATCGAGGACCGCCTCAAGGATGCCGTGCGCCAGGTCAGCCGCAATAATGCCCGTGATGGCAAAACAGGGATCCCGGATGCTCAAACCTACATGGATGCCGCCGAACTGGTGCGCCAGCGCGTTGTGCATGACGTCTACAAAAAGCGTCAGCGGCTGGCTCAGAATGCGATCGCCATGGCAAAAGTCACCGACACGCTTGATGCGGCGATCCCGGCCGATAAGCAGACTCCGGAGAACCTTAGCCAGTTTATCTTTGCCGGGCGCAAAACAAAATTATTCACCGAGGATACAGATGTTCCCGTCACTTCAGCTGAAGAGCTGGCAACAGGCGCTTATCAGGACTGGTCACGTCAGCTCAGCGCCGAGCTGCTGAAGGCCGGTCCGGAGGTGCAGAAGTTTTTCGAGCAGAGCAAAGCATTGGGAGAGCAGAGGTTCCGTAGCCTGTTCGATCAGCGCGTGGCGAAATCCGGCCAGTTGCAGATCCTGAAGGAGATTTACGGGGAAGACACCGGCAACCCGCAGGCGAAAAATATCGCCAAAGTCTGGAGCGATGTCACCAGCCGGGCCCGGCAGGAGATGAATGATGCCGGTTTTGATATTGGCCTGCGTGATAACTGGAATTTGCCGTATGTGGACGATGCCGATCTGATCCGCAACGCCGGGCGCGATGAGTGGCTGGCGAGTCTTCCTGCCGCCGAGCAGGCAAAGGCGCGGTTATCAGGCGGCCAGCCGCCGATAGAATTTGCCAAACAGGCATGGGTAGATGACGTCTACAACACGCAGGACCGATCGCAGTATGTGAACCTTGACGGTTCGCCAATGAACGATATTGAATACCGTCAGGCGCTGGAGGCCATCTACGAAACAAAGGCCACCGACGGGGCAAATAAAATTGATCCTGGCGCATTCATGGGTACTGGTGGCATTAAAAATCGCGGTTCACAGAGTAGGGTCATGGCGTTTAAAGATGCACAATCGCATTTTGCGTACATGGACCGCTATACCGAGCAACCAGTTGTCGGAGTGATGATGTCGCACCTGCAGTCATCATCCCGCGACCTTGGAGTGGTGAAGGCGTTCGGCCCGGACGCGGCCAATAATTTCAGGCTCATCAGCGATCGCATTTATCAGCGTGCGGTCACCAGCGGCAAGGATGTCGGCAAGATGAACAGCGAGCGAACCATGGTCGATCGCATGTTCAACTCGATGGCCGGATTAAACGGCACGCAGGAATCAAGTGTCTTCACTTCGGCGGTAGGAGGCCTGCGTAATCTGATGACCAGCGCCATGCTCGGCACCAGCGTCCTTACCGCCGCCAGCGATCAGGCGATTATGCGCGCCAACGCTCAGGCGCTTGGGTTCTCCCGCGGCGGCATGCGGCTATCTGCCAACACCATCCGCAACCTGTTCAGCGGCGACGCCCGGCGAGCGAATGCAGAGCTTGGCCTTCTGGTGGACTCACACGCTGCGGTCGTATCGAAGATGGGCGGTTTTGACCTGTCACGGGGAATTACTGGCTGGTTCGCCGAGAAAACACTGAAATGGTCTGGACTGATTGCCATGGACCGGGCCAATAAAGCTTCCTTCGGCCTGCTGATGTATAAAAACATTGGCGAGCTCAGTCGCAAATACAAGACCCTGGATGAAGTCAAAGGATCCGACAAGACCATACTTGCCAGTAAAGGCTGGAGCAACGAGGACTGGGCCATCATGGCCGCCGCCGACCTGCGACCAATGACGACCGCCGGACACATGGGGATGACACCTGATGCTATCTACGCCGTTCCGGATGAAGCGATCCACTCCATCCTTGCTGACCGTATAGCGCAGGTGCGCGCCGGGAGCGAAACCGCGCTGGCGGCGCTGGGCGACATACCACAGGAGCGCCGCACCAGACTGAAAGAAGCATTCGACGCAGAGGCTGAGCAGACCGTGGCGCGCATGGTGCGTAACGCCCGGGCGGAAGCCGCGCAAAAATTGCTGGGTGTAACCCATGGTGAGATGACTAGTGCCATTACTACGGCAACCGGGCTGGACACTTATGCCCGCGACGATGCCGGGCAGCTGGTTAAAAGCTTCATGCTGTTCAAAACCACCCCATTTGCCGGGTTCCGCCAACTTGTTAACCGCACCCGTGATCTTGATCGTGTGCCGGGAATTAAGTTTCTTGCATCCTATATCGCGGGAACGACACTGGCAGGCATGTTTGCTAACCAGATGAACTCGTTGCTAACCGGCAATGACCCGCTCGATATGACGAAGCCTACAACATGGATACAGGCGCTGCTGAAAGGGGGATCATTCGGCATATACGGTGATTTCCTTTTCCAGGACCACACGCAGTATGGCTCCAGCATTGCGGCCACGCTGGGCGGCCCGGTGCTAAGCTTTGCTGAGCAACTGACAAAGTTACTGGTGACCAATCCCCAAAAAGCATTGCAGGGTGAGGAAACGTCTTTCGGCGCCGACGCGCTGAAGACGGCGCGCATGATAACCCCGTTTGCCAACCTCTGGTATGCTAAGGCGGTGACCAATCACCTGATCCTGCAACAGCTTCAGGAGATGGCGAACCCTGGCTACAACGACAGGGTAAGGGACCGGGCTCAGCGTGAGTTCAACACTACCAGCTGGTGGGAGCCTGGAGATACTGCGCCGCGACGCGCGCCGGATTTAGGGAAAGCGGTAGGGAATTAATATGAAGAAAATGTTTTTGTTTTTAATTGCACTTCCTTTTTTGGCACAGGCGGATCTTCCTGCAAGTACGTATTACAAATGCATTAAAGACAATGTGATCAAATACAGTAAGACCAACGAATCCGCTGAATCCATTGCTTCTGCTGCTGTTACTTCCTGCGGTAGTGTATTGGGAGAAGTGCTAAAAAGTAGCGCCCCATTCATGAGCGCGAGTGCTGAAGCAAAATCTAAATTTATTGCTGATATGAAAGCTCAAGGTAAAGAGGCTGGAATAAAGTACGCGATGGATGAAAAGCTAAGCAAAAGTTAGCGTGACATGTCACAAGGCCGCCGAAGCGGCCTTTTTCATATCAGAACCCAGCTATGTTTTTGGTGATGTACTGCGCGTGCGTGCGAATGTCGCTCAGGCATTTGCTGACGCCGACGATGTAGCTCAGCATTGTAGTGAACTCAGCGGCCGCGCCGGAAACGTCGTACCCATCTTTCTGCATCTGGTTCAGCATGCTCATCATCAGAGAGCGTTCTGTCAGTCCTAAAACGCCTTCTGGAGAATAGATATGCTCATGGTAATTTGGCTTGAGTGGGTAGTTGTAAGTCTGTTTATCGCCTTCCTTCATCGCTTCCAGAATGGCCGGCATAAAGCTGGCGACTACCTTCTGTGCTTTATCCGCCGGTGACAGCTCTTCGCGAACGTAACTACCGGTCCGGCGGATCTGCGGAAGCACTTCACCGGTTATCCATTTGCGGAAACGGTAAGGAATGGTGCCCGGCGTTACGGCATCGCGGCAGCGCAGGATCAGAGTGTAGAGGCCAGACTCTGAGATGATGTTAATTTCCTTAACGCGCTTGTCAAAAATTGAACGGTGCTCATGCCCTATATTGAGCATAGACCTTTCATCATCATCAAGTTTATCTAGTGCTTGGGTTACGTTCTGAATGCGAAGGGCGGTGCAAACATCCTGGGCGACAAACCAAGGTGAACCGTCTATCAACACGGAACGGATTGCATCATTTGACTCGAATTTGAATACTGCTGCTTGAGAATTTGCCATGAGGAAATCTCCACTTAGTGAAATTTATCACCACCGAAGAGACCAATCTTGCTGGTGGTGAACTGAACAGAGTTGGTCTTACCGGCCTAAGTGGTACCGGCGTCCTTTCGGACCCCTGCCCAGCCCACCATATCTGGTTGTAGCTGTGCAACGCGCATAAAAAAACCACGACTGGCGTGGTATGCGCCACTTAGTTAATCCGGGAGACCAATCCCGGCACTGGATTTTGCCAGCGCCTGATCACTATGGCACAAGAAAAAGGTGAAGTAAAATTACCTATTTGGTAATAATATCAGTGTTTGTTACCAAAATAAAGCCTATGTGGTTTGCCGTCGAACCTGCTCCACGCAGTAATCCAGGTGCATCTGAACATCACGCAGCGACATCTGAGAGCTGGTGACGTAGTTCACCAGGGCAGCTAGTTCTGCCGCCGCTCCGCTAACATCATGCCCGTCTTTCTGTAGTTCTCGCAGCAACTCCATGAGCTGAGATTCTTCAATAAGGGATCTGACGCCTCCCGGCGTGTGTATTCTTTCTTCATATCCATCTTCCAGAGGGTGGTGATACTGGCGCTGCATTTCGTTTTCTCCATGCGACAACTGTATTTATGTACAGTAGCAAAAGTTCGAAACACTATCCAGCACGCAATGCGAATTACCTGAAAGGTAATAAATCACCTGATTACTCTGCAATCAATTCATATATGGATTTTTGGGTAATAGAATGGAGTGATGTGCAGACGCGGTGGGCGCTGCCACCTCTGGAGATATGACATGACGGTTTCTACCGAAGTCGACCACAACGATTACGTTGGGAATGGAGTTACAACCTCTTTCCCATACACCTTCCGAATATTCACCAAAAGCGATCTGGTCGTTCAGGTTGTGGATCTGGATGAAAACATAACTGTACTGGTGCTGGATACGGATTACACAGTAACCGGCGCTGGTGGCTATTCTGGCGGGTCTGTCACTCTGGCATCGGCGCTTGCAAGCGGATGGCAGATCTCAATTTCTCGCGACTTACCGGTGACGCAGGAAACAGATCTCCGCAACCAGGGCAAGTTTTTTGCTGAGGTGCACGAGGACGCATTTGATAAGCTGACAATGCTGATCCAGCAGGTTCGTAGCTGGTTCAGTCTGGCATTGCGCAAACCGTCATTCATCGCAAATTATTACGATGCTCTGGGCAATTACATTCGAAATTTACGTGACCCGTCACGACCACAAGATGCAGCAACCAAAAATTATGTCGATAGCCTAGCTAATACAAATCTCGGGCACACGCTTAGAACCCCTGAACTGATCCCTGAACTACCGGGCATCGAGCAACGTAAAAACAAAATTGTAGCTATGGACAATTCAGGCAACCCTATTATGGTTATTCCTGAATCTGGTTCTGCGTCTGACGTACTGATAGAGCTGGCAAAGCCAACCGGTGCAGAGCTAATTGGCTATGGGTCTGAAACTGTAGATAGTGCGCTTGAAAGACATGACGTGGATTTCAGTCGCATAATCAGCCTTGATGAACGTTTAGAAATTCCACCTTTTAGCTATTCTGGGAACAAGCACTGGGTTCCAATTTTTGAAGATGGCCAGCAGTTAGAAAACTACACCTTTAAGACCCCAGTGCATGTTGATTTCAGATTTAGTAGCGACCCACAAAATGTTGAGAATGGAGTACTATTTACTTTCGGAAGAGATGATCAATCTGGAAGCTCCCCATTCTGGTCCCAAGATAGTTATGAGCTGAGAAACCTAACAGTCATCGGTGGCACTCCAGAGATCGTTGCGTTCGAACCATGGACATCACATACTGCAACCATTGAAAATAACAGAATCATAAACAATGGCTCGCCAACAAAGTATGCAATTAATTTTAAAGCACAAAACTGGTGGCCTATTGTCAGAGGTAACACCTTTGCCGATTACCTAGATATGGGTGGTAATTTCTGTAAATGTGTTGATGATGGCGGGGTGGAAGCAGATCGTTATACTGGGAATAGTCGCTTAGTCTTTACCCAGAATCGCTGCAAATGGCTTGGAGCAGGACAGGGTGGAATTATGCTTTACACCTCTGGCGTTCATGCAGCTATTCATGATAATGCAAGTGAGAATGGACTGATTGCAGTCAAGTTCGGATGGCCATCATCTTATGCCAACATACATACTCTATATAATGAACTTACCCAAGGTGGGCAGGTCGTTATACAAATCGGTGATGATGTTGCTAGGGTAGGGTCAAACGTTTTCAACGGCATAGTCATTCAGAATGTTTACAGCAACTTCCATGGCCGCAACACTAATAAATTCATTACCGTGGGTAACTCTCAGGTTTTGCTTAACGAAGTGAGAGTTGATGAGTTATTTATTTCCAATATTCCAACAACCGGTTTTATCCAACCTTTAATTGCCGTTAATGATTTGGCATTCCAGAAAGTAATCGTTGGTCGAATAATCGCCCCTAATGCAGCATTGCTTCCTCTTACGTCAAATTATGTCAATGTTACTGACATGTACGGTCAGGATATTCCAGCGTTGAATTCTGACTTGGTATACATGGATAATAGCACTGTTAACGTACCTGCTAACTCTTCAACGGCTGTTGCACCAGGATGGTATGCAAAATCGACAGCCGCTGCCGTGTTCAATAGAACTGGGTCCGGCTCTCCACGAGCAGACTTGCGAAATGCAAGATATGTTGGTTCTTTGGCTTCTGCTGCTAACACCCAAAGCACTGTATACTTCGAATTCCCAAGGGCTGATTTGGTCAACTATGAATATGTGACTATACAGTTTTTAATAAATACATCGACGGCTGTCACTAATACTGTTAAAACAAGTATCTACAATCCCGATAGCACCCGCATTCAGCTAGATCTTAGAACTATTGATTCCGGACCTTCTTGGCAGGAAGTAACAATTACAGTATCAAGCCAAATTGCAAATAGCTCCCAGTCATTTATTGCAGTCGAGATTGGCAATGCCGCAACAGCAGCTATGACAACGTATGTTACTGCATTCAGGATGAATAGAGGGCAATTTGGTCTTTGCTACAAGTCTAATGGTAAGTCTTATGCAGAGACCTTAAGAGAGAAAGATGATTATACATATATAGTTCCATGAATATAATGGAGGGCGTACCCTCCATTATATGGATTAGTTGAATTCCAGTTTTATATCGCTTTTCATTTTTCTCGTTAAGAATGGGCGTTCAACGTATCTATATGATATAGATGAAAGTATGATTGTGCATACAGATGAAATCAGAAGGCTTAAATAAAAATCGTGAGTTACTAAATTAATCATGATCTGCTGGACAGGGAATGCATAAATATAAACACCATAAGAAATATCAAACCTTCCATTGATAACAGTGTCTTTAATTGATAATCCAGAAATAATGGTTATAGTTGTAACGCATAAGAGGCCGATTATTTGAATTTCAGGTTTCGCATTTGTAGCTAAAAGCATTAAAAATGACACTGCTATAATTTTAAATCTATACCTCCACCATGACGACTCGGTGAAAGAAAGCAGGGAGCCCAATGAAAATGGTATCATAAATAAAGCCAGGAACTTAAACGGAACTGAATAATAAGCGTATAGATCAGTTTGATAGTTCAATGCAATGGTGGCGATCACTGATGTTAATAATAGTATTGCGGGGGATTTCCATGAATTTGAAATAGAAAGAAAAAAACCTATCAAGATGTAACAGGTAAATTCGATAGGTAGCGTCCATAAACTACCATTAATTATTTCTTTATATTTAAAGTTTGAAAAAACACCTGGTACTTGCTCCTGTATAAAAACTGAGTTACGAATCACTTTGGTCAGAGCATCTCCAGATAACAGATACTCCGATATTGAATTTGTGTTAAAGATTACTCCTATGAAACAGTACATGAAAATAGAGCATGCAAATAATCCAGGAAATATTCTTTTGCATCTTTTAATTATGAACCTAATGAAGTTATCAGACCTTCCGAAGCTTTTCGGCATAAAATAACCAGAAATACTGAAAAAGATAGCAACTGCAATGTATCCAAGGCTATTCCACTTTAAGAAAATAGGTTCCTGAAGCCCAGATAAAGAGAACTGATGGGAATAAAGAACCATAAAAGCTGCTATGAGTCTGATTATGTCAAATGAATTGTTTCTATTTTCCATTAAATGCATCTCTTTAATTGGCATTGTTTCATCAGCTAGGCTACCGAGAGTTACATTAGATTATGTTTGATACGTGAAGTGTAATCAATGTCAAAAAATCAAGACATATCTATCCATATATGGATTATGATGTATCATGAACTCACAACTTAAGGGGGTTCATTATGCTCTGTATACGGTGGTTATTATGTCGGCATCACTAACAGTTGGCTCAATTAATCAGGGGCTTAGCTATGGTGCGCTGGCGGCGGTTGTTGCTGGGGTTCCTCCGGAAGTGGCTATCGGTTCGCTGATGGGCGCGGTAATATTTGTTACCTCTGCAACTGAGTATCCTATCCGTCGGCGCCTTCTGCTTTCACTGCTCAGCTTCCTCTGCGGCTTACTTTTCTATAAGCCCACTGCCTCAATCCTGATCGGCGTCGCTAGCATGATCCCGACAATAACCCAGGACTCATTCGAGAAAGGGATTGTCTGGTCTGCCGGGGCATTTGTGTCGGCTATTGTAGCTGTCCGCATTGGCATCTGGCTTTATCACCGTTCCGACAATCCACGCGAGTTTATTCCGGGGAGAAAAGACGATGACAAGTCATGATCTGCTGCTTATCGCCAAGGCGCTAATTTGCCTGGGCATCGCCATCCGCGTTATGTCGTTTCAAAGAAACGGTTCCCGTCACCGCTGGTGGGGAGGATTGTTGGCGTATATCCTGATCGTCGCCTCGGCCACCATCACCATCCAGACAGCCTATTCAATTTTTACTCACCGCCACATATCCGCAGAAATTCCTGAAGTCGTTATCTACGGCGTGCTGCTGGCCGCAGTGCTGAAGACGCGCGGGAATGTCGTGCAGATTTTCAAAATATCGAGGTCATGATGAAGATTTCCGCAAACGGCCTGGCCGTGGTTAAAAACTTTGAGTCATGCAAACTTCAGGCGTATCCGGATCCAGGCACCGGTGGCGCGCCGTGGACAATAGGCTGGGGCCATACCGGACGGGAGGTTAAGCCGGGTCTGGTATGGACGCAAAAGCAGGCAGATGACGCTCTGTTGGCAGACCTCAAACGTTTTGAAGAAGGCGTGTCTTCTCTGGTGAGTGTTGAACTTAAGCAGGGCCAGTTCGATGCGCTGGTGTGCTTTGCGTTTAATGTTGGCCTGACGGCGCTGAAAAACTCCACGTTGCTGGAGATGGTGAACAACAAACGTTTTGATCTGGCGCTGGCGCAGTTCGCTCGCTGGAACAAAGCAGGCGGCCGGGTGATGAAGGGGCTGATCCGTCGACGCGCAGCTGAGTCGTGGCTGTGGCGTGATGCCACCGGTGCCGAAGCCATTAAAAAGGGAGTGGCCGCAGCATGATCGCCGCTATCCTGAAGGCGTACTGGAAGCCCTTGTTGGCTCTTGCGGTCGCCGCCTCGCTGGTGGCTGGGTTCCGTGCGGTCTGGATAAACCACGGCACTGACCGATATAACGCCGGGTATGCGCAGGCGCAGGCAGATCAGAAGAATGCAGACGCCAGGGCTAAACAACACAACGAACAGGAGAAGGCTACCGATGAACGTGAAGCACAGCAGAGGATTGACAAGGCGCGCTCTGACGCTGCTGACGCTGCCGCTCGCGCTGGCAGGTTGCAGCAGCAGCTCGTTGCCATCCGCGAGCAGCTCAGGCAGTATAACGACTCTGTCGGCGCTGGGTCGTCAGCCGCAGACACCGGAGTTTTGCTTGCCGACGTGCTCAGCCAATCTCTCGAAAGAAACCGAAAACTGGCAGACTACGCTGACCGGGCAGCCGAAGCCGGTAGAGTCTGCGAAAGGCAATATGATTCACTGATGAAGCAGGGCACAGTTTCCCGGTGACGGTATATAAAACGGTACGGTTATTCAGTGGTTTCATTAAAATTGTTTTTACTCAATTAGTTATGCTCTTCGTAAATAATTGAGTGGGAATAAGCCCATCGCCAGGGTGTTGCGTTAAGACCCTGAAGCCCGCCTGACGGCGGGCTTTTTTATTGCCTGCTGAAAATATGCCTTGCGGACATGGCTATCAACAGCGTTGTTTTTTAGCGTTAAGGCTCACCGGGCTATGGCTCCGGCGTGTTGGCTGCTGTCTTGCGCATATACTGGCGAGGGGACAAGCCCGCGTATCGCGTGAACGCTACGCTAAAGCTACTTCCCGAGCCGTAGCCCACCTGGGCGGCAATCTGCTCAATGGCAGGTTCCTGCGTGCGCAGCAGCTGTTTTGCCAGCGCCATGCGCCATGCCAGCAGATATTCCATTGGCCTCTGTCCAACAATACGACTGAAGCGCTCAAAAAAGGCCGAACGTGACAGCGAAGCGGCCGAAGCCAGTTCGGCAACGGTCCACGGGTGTTCAGGACGCTCATGAAGCGCGCGAAGCGCGGCCGCAAGTCGAATATCGCTCAGGCCCCGGATCAGACCCGGCGCGGCTGCAGTGTCCGTTCCGCAGCGGAGAGCTTCAATCAGCAGCACTTCCAGCAGTCGCTCCAGTACCAGCTCTTTTGCCGACCGTTGCTGGCGCGACTCCTCACCGATGAGCTGTATCAGGGTGGCAAGCCGGGGGCTGTCACGTACAAGTAGCGCTTCCGGCAGAAGAGAAACGAGCAGGGCGGCATCCGGCGCAGCGAAGCTGCAGTGGCCGATGACCATGCGCGCATCGACCGGGTCGTGCTGGCATCCGACGCGAAAGTGTCCTTCGCTGATCCGTACGGGCAGCGTTGAGGGTATCTCCGCAGGAGCGTCAGGGCTGCTACTAATCAGCTCCCGCATTGCCGGTGCAAGTACAAAATCACCCGCGTGGAGATCGAATTGCTGCACTCCGCCGAAGTTTATGCGGCAGCTTCCCTCAAGGATTGCGCAATAGAAGGGTTCTCCGGTGGCTTCCCGGTGAGTTCGCCACGTGCCGCCACACTCCACCAGCTTTGAAAAACGAGCGGCAGGTTGCAGCAGAGTGACGATTTGCGCCAGCGGATCGGTGGTGATCATTTCAGGACTTTGGCTAAAGTAAAGGGACTATGGATTATAGTCAGTCCATATTGCCGTCGCTACTATGGAATCGTTCATTTTTAGTGGAGACGATTATGCCTACAGTAATGATTACCGGCTGTTCAACCGGCTTTGGTCTGGAAACCGCCCGCCTTTTTCTGAGAAAAGGCTGGCAGGTGGTTGCAACGATGCGGACGCCTGATGCGAGCATGCTTCCGGTTTCGGATCGGCTGAGTCTGCTCAGACTCGACGTTACCGATCCTGCCAGCATTGCGCAGGCCGTGAATGCCGCCGGTCCCGTAGATGTTCTGGTCAATAACGCCGGGCTTGGTGCGGCGTCGCCAATTGAGCTTACGGCCCCCGAGACAGTACAGACCCTGTTTCAGACCAATACGGTGGGGACGCTGGCGATGATCCAGGCCGTCGTGCCTCAGATGCGGCAGCGCCGGGCCGGCGTTATTATTAACGTGACGTCTACGGTCACGCTCAAAACGATGCCGATTGTTGGTGTCTACAGGGCCAGCAAGGCGGCCGTAAACGCCATGACTGAATCGCTGGCGGTTGAAATAGCGCCCTTTGGCATGCGAGCACATATCGTTTTGCCCGGTCGCTCGCCGGAAACAAACTTTAGCGCGAACGCTCGTTCGCACCTGCATGGCACAGACAATCCGGACTATGAGCCTCTGTTCCAGCAGTTTATCGCCAGCGTGCAGGATGAGAGTGGCCCTGTGACCCACGCTGTGGACGTTGCCGAAGCGGTATGGCGTGCGGCAACCGATCCTTCTGCTCCGTTACGTATTCCCGCAGGCGCGGATGCAGAGCAGTGGATGGCCGAAGCCGGGCGTTAGCCTGGCGGATTACGCCGGGGTTAAGAGTTCGTTGGTTATGCCTGAATGAGCCTGAACCTGTATAGAAACACTCCCCGGATTGTCGTCGGGGAGTTTTAAATAATGCCGCCTTTGCGCCTGACGGCTAAGTTCAGGCTACCCTGTCTGCGCTCTCGCCTTCCTCTTCCTGCGCTTCATTTGGGGTATCCACCATCACTTCCTGAATGACCTCTTCATCCAGCGTCGGGTTGAGTACAGCGGCCAGCGGTGAGGAGGTCAGGCTGTCGGGCATGACCACGTGAGGCAGGGGAGCATCGACGATAATTTCGGGCTGACGCTTTCTGATCCAGCTGATCGCCCCAATAGTTACCCCGCAAAGCGTGAAGCAGAAATAGAGCACGTTTCCGCCGAAAGGCTGCATCACCGCACCGGTGACGAGTGGACCTACGCAGGCACCTATGCCGAATGCCATTAACAGACAGGCGGTGAGCGAGACGCGCCGCTGCGGATCAACGTAGTCGTTAGCAATGGCCACGCCGAGTGGATAAAGCGAAAACATCGCCATGCTTGAGACAAAGGCTATTCCCAGTAGCCACCAGAAGCTTAAATGCGGCAGGACGGAGAGCGGCAAAGACGCCAGCGCGAAAAGCACTGCCGTGTAAAACAGCAGGCGCTGACGGTCATAGCGGTCAGACAGCCAGCTCAAAGGGAATTGTGAAACCATCCCTGCGAAAATAGTTACGCCCATAAAGAGCCCTGTCTGTTGGGTAGTCAGCCCTTTTGAAATGGCAAACACCGGCGCGAGGCCATAAAACGCGCCCGCGGCCATGCCCATTACCAGCGTTGCAGCCAGCAGCTTCGGTATAGCTTTAAAGAAATAGCCCAGCTCCATCGGGGCTGGCGACATTGGCTGGGCGGTGGTGCGGGTGGTAAGCGCAATTGGCACCAGACAAAGAGCGAAGCAAAGTGCCACGATCAGCAGCATCGAAGGGCTGGTTCCGGCGGCCGCCATCAGGATAATCTGCCCGCCGCACAGGCCAAGGTAGGTCGCCACCATATACAGGCCGAAAATGGTGCCGCGCTGAGACGGCTCCGCGCGATCGTTGAGCCAGCTTTCCAGCACCATGTACTGGCACATCATGCAAAGGCCAATTACCAGGCGCAGGAAAATCCATAAGGGAATAAAGTCGCTGAGCCCGTGGCCCACGACCGAGGCGGTGATGATCCCTGCGCAGGAGACGTAAGCGCGAATATGTCCGACGCGGGCAATGAGGTTGTGTCCGACCTTGCCGCCAATCACCAGCCCCAGATAGTTTGCGGCGGTGATCGCCCCGATGATCGTCCCGTTCACCTCGTCATGGGCGAGGCGTAGCGAGATGTAAGTCGTCAGCAGGCCGGAGCCGAGCAGCATCAGTAGCGTGGTGGTGTACAGCGGCAGAAAAGCGTTGAGCACGTTCTTCATACGGATCCCTGTATTGGCATGTCATTACGGGTTCAAACCATCGTGCTTGGTTTTTCCGCAGGATGCAAATTCAGGAACGGACAATGAGAGGCGTTTGGCAGGGTTAGTTTTGCCCGGTACGCACCTGAGGCTCAGTGACCTGGCTTGACTGCTGCGCGGCTTTTTTATCCTGGTGGTGATACCAGGCGCCCACAGAAGAATAGATGAAGCGGCCAACGAAAAAGAGGAAGCTGATAAGAATAATGATCCGGGTCATGCGGCTGTTGAACTGGTGTCGTTTGCGCATAGGAGTTGCCTGGCTCACTGAAGGGTCCTTTAAAAATGCCCGATTCGGGCGATGGGCCTATTAAGGCACAGCGGGGCAGCAGGGTCAATTAACAATTGGGTAAAAATTGTGCAAATCCGGTGCCGGGTAGCACAACTGGGGCGTGAGAATATCGCCTGAAGTAGGATTTTTCCGGCTGGCTCCTTTTGTTGATTTAAGTCAAATCGCTTGCGCTGCCGCTAACTATAATCTCTTGCCTCGATCCGTACTGTGGATTTGTCGGGATCGCCCATCAGGTTGGATGCCTGTCTGACTCTGCCCCATCGGGAATGGGAACTGCCCTTGAGCATCTATGCACCTTACTGAACTCTACAAAAAAACTCGTGATAAATGGTGGGGACTCCCACTTATTCTGCCTCTTATCCTGCTACCAGTCGCCCGAAGTGCGAACACCTTCACCCGGATCGATGGCGGGATTGTTTCGCTTTACTATTTGCCGCTGGCGTTGCTTCTGACGCTGATGCTTTTCTTTGGCTGGGACGCGCTGCCCGGCATTGTGCTGGGTATCTGGTTTATCATCGCTCAGGGCATGTCGGTGCCTGAACGTGTCGTCATCGTCTTCCATTTTTTAATTCCGGTGATCCTGAGCTGGGGCGGCTATAGGGTGTTTGTCCCGCACCGACATTCCATCACCTACGGCAGTACGCGGCTGATGCCGCAGCGCCTCTTTTGGCAGGTCTTTTTCCCCGCCACGGTGTTTCAATTACTGCTGTTGGCCTGCGTCTTTTTTGACATTCTTCCTGCCAGTATTTCGCTGGCAGGTGCTGGTCCGCTGACGCTGCACAGCCTGATTAACTATCAATCCATGCTGGTGGGATGCTTAACGGGGGTACCGCTCTGCTACCTGGTAATCAGGGCTATCCGCAATCCTTTGTACCTGCGCTCGTTTTATTCTCAGCTTCGTCTGCAGATTGACTATAAAGTTTCAACGATGGAGATCGCACTCTGGTCGCTGATTTTATTGATGATTATTGGATTACTTTTTATTCCTGAGCCGAATGCTGCCTCTATTTTTACCACCAATTACACGCTCTCTCTGCTGCTGCCCGTGATGCTGTGGGGGGCAATGCGCTTTGGCTATCGTCTGATGTCCATTATATGGACGCTGGTGCTTATCGTCAGTATTCACTTCTATTACCGCTACATTCCGGTTTATTCGAGCTACAGCACACAGCTGGCGATCACGTCGTCGAGCTACCTGGTGTTCTCATTTATCGTGATGTACATGGCGATGCTTGCGACAGAACAGCGCATTATCCATGCCCGGGTGAAGCGGATGGCGTATATTGACCCCGTAGTTCAGATGCCAAATCTGTGGGCGCTAAGCCGTAAGCTATCTTCCACGCCGTGGTCCGTGCTTTGCTTCCTGCGTATACCGGAGCTGGAAGTGCTCGGGCGCCACTACGGCATGATGGTAAGGATTCAGTACAAGCAAAACCTCGGCAAATGGCTGGAGTCCGCTCTGCAGGATGGTGAGAGCATTTATCAGCTCTCCGGTCACGATCTGGTGATCCGCCTCAACACGGATTCGCACGATCTGCGCATTGCTTCTCTCGATGCGCTTATCAAGACATTCCGCTTTGTCTGGGACGGTATGCCGCTGCAGCCTAATGTGGGCGTCAGCTATTGCCACGTTCGTTCTCCGGTGCTGCAACTGTCGATGCTGCTGGGGGAGCTGAGCTCCATTGCGAATGTGTCGCTGATTACGGGCTCTCCCGAGAATTTGCAGCACCGTAATACCGTGTATTTACAGCAGCGGCTGAAAGAAAAGGTTACGGTGATGAATCGCCTCCAGCTGGCGCTGGAACATGACGGCTTCAGCCTGATGGTTCAGCCGATCGTCGGGATCCGCGGCGACAATTACCACGAGGTGCTTCTTCGTTTGCAGGGTGAAAACGATCGGCTGATCGCGCCGGAGGATTTTTTACCGGTTGCGCATGAGTTCGGTCTGTCATCGCGCATCGATCTTTGGGTGATAGAACACGCTCTGATCTTCATGGATACCCGTCGTAAAGTGCTGCCTGGCCTGCGCCTGTCGATCAATATTTCACCGTCATCGGCCTGCGGCTCGCAGTTTCCAAAAACGGTAGCAAGCCTGTTGACGCGCTATAACATTCAGGGCTGGCAGCTGGTGTTCGAGATAACCGAAACGCAATCGCTGAGCCACCCTGAACAGGCGATGCAAAATATTGAGCAGCTCCAGGCGCTTGGCTGCCGGATTGCTATCGATGATTTTGGTACCGGTTACGCCAGCTATTCGCGGTTGAAAAAGATCAATGCCGATATCCTGAAGATCGATGGCAGCTTTATTCAGAACCTGCTTTCCAGCAGTCTGGACTACCAGATTGTGTCGTCTATCTGCCACCTTGCGCGGATGAAAAACATGCATGTCGTGGCGGAGTTCGTTGAAACGGAAGAGATTCAGCAAGCTGCACTGGAGCTGGGGATTGATTATCTACAGGGCTTTTATATCGGCAAGCCAGAGCCTTTGGAAGGCCTGGCTGCCGCAGATGAGTGAACCGTGCCCGTCAGGCCGCGATATCGGGTGACGCTTCTTCGGTAATTTTCAGCGCCCAGCCGGTTACCGCCTGCCAGTACTGCTGCTCTTTTTCCAGATCGAGCAGCACCAGTGCGTTCTGGCTAAACCAGTCGTGCGGGAAGCACAGCGTCCAGTGATTCGCTTCGGTGGTGAGCTTCAGCGTCGGCGGAGTGGTTGTCGCCTGACGCTGGTTATTCAGCAGCACGCCGAGGCGCAGCAGCTGGATCATCGGCAAGAACTGCTTTTTCTTAAACAGTGTAAAGCGCGGCAGATCGTCGAGTTTTACCGCCTTGCGATGATAGCGAACCAGCGTGGCGATAAGCATCTGCTGTTCCTGATTAAAGCCCGGCAAATCGCTGTTTTGCAGAATGTATGCCGAATGGCGGTGCATTCCGCTGTGATTGATATTCAGCCCAACCTCGTGCAGCATCGCGGACCACTTCAGCAGCGCTGCCAGCTGCGGGTGCGCCTGCTTGCCGTTTTGCTCAACCCACTGCTCGTACATGCGGTTGGTGGTTTCCAGCACGCGGCGCGCCTGTTCGCGGTCCACGTTGTACTGGCTCGCCAGACTTTCGGCGGTGCGGATACGAATATCATCGTGGCGGAAGCGACCTTCCATTTCGTACAGCACGCCCTCGCGCAGCGCGCCGTCAGACAGGCGCAGCTCTTTAATTGCCAGCGAATCAAACACGCCGCAAAGAATGGCGAGGCCAGGCATAAAGACCGCCTGGCGGTCTTCGGACAGGCCCGGCAGGCTCAGTGCGCTGAAGCTTTTGAACTTCAGTACCTCTGCAACCAACATATCCAGGCGTTCAGGGGTGATGATGCCGTCCTTCTCGCCCATTTCGACCAGCACTTCGTGCACCGCTTTAATGGTGCCCGATGCGCCCATCGCCACGTTCCAGCCCTGAATACGATACTGCCAGGAGAGCGTTTCAAGCTTCTGCACCGCCGCGAGGCGAGCGCGCTGGAAGTTCTCTTTGCTGATGGCGCCGCCGGGGAAGAACGTCTGGGCGAAGCTGACGCAGCCCATACGGCGGCTTTCCACCAGCTGCGGGGTGAAGTCTTCGCCGATCACAAGCTCCGTTGAACCGCCGCCGATGTCGATCACCAGCTTGCGGCCTTTTTCCGGCTGCGTGTGCTCCACGCCCATAAAAATCAGGCGGGCTTCTTCATTACCCGAAATGATTTCAATCGGGTAGGGGATAACCTTTTCTGCACGCTTGAGAAACTCTGGCGCGTTCAGCGCCTGGCGAAGCGTGTGGGTGCCGACGATGACCACGTTTGCCGGGGAAAACCCTTGCAGACGCTCAGCAAACAGAGAGAGGCAGCTCATGCCACGCTCTATTGCTTCTTCGCTGAGCATGTTATTTTCACCCAGGCCGTCGGCCAGATGAACGCGCTGCTTCAGGCGGCCAATAATTTGCAGTGCACCGTCGACGACGCGCGCAATCACCATATGAAAACTGTTCGATCCCAGGTCGACCGCAGCAATCTCCTGCGGTCGTGACGTTTTGGTTTTAATGGGCATAGATTAGTCGGCTTGCTCAAGGGTTTTGATGTAGTCGTAAATCGCCAGCTGGGCCCGGACTTTGCGGCGATTGCCGCGAGGCACATAGCGATTACTCAGCTCTTTGTCGATAAAACGGGCTTTTACGGTGTCGCTGAACAGCAGATCGATGATATCCAGCACCTGCTGCTTCAGGCGCGGGTCAAGCAGCGGCGTGGCGACTTCAATGCGGTAGTCGATATTTCGCGTCATCCAGTCTGCCGACGAGAGCCACACCTTTTTGCTGCCGCCGTCTTCAAAAATATAGATCCGATCGTGCTCAAGGTAGCGGTCAACGATGCTGATGACGTTAATATTTTCGCTGATGCCTTCCAGCTGGGGGATCAGCGAACACATGCCGCGGATCAGCAGATTCACCGGTACGCCGGAGCCGGACGCCGCATAGAGTCTGTCAACCAGGCCTTTGTCGACCAGATTGTTCAGCTTCAGCGTTATGCCAGAAGGCAAGCCATTCTGGGCATTGGCGATCTCTTTGTCGATCATCTCGTACAGCAGGCGGCGCGAGTTTTGCGGCGACACCATCAGGTAATCGAAATTCACCGGACGGTAAGGGTTCTCAATGAAGTTAAACACCCGACGCACTTCGTTAGTGATGCGCGCATCGGCGGTCAGCAGCGAATAGTCGGTGTAAATACGGGCGGTTTTTTCGTTGAAGTTCCCGGTGCCGATATGCGCGTAGCGCACCACTTCATCGCCCTCCTTACGTGAGATAAGGAACAGCTTGGCGTGAATTTTCAGGCCCGGCGCGGAGAAGATAACGTGCACGCCCGCTTCGGTGAGGCGCTTCGCCCAGTGAATGTTGGCCTCTTCATCAAAGCGCGCCTGAAGCTCGACCACTACGGTAACTTTTTTGCCGTTGTGGGCGGCGTGAATCATCGAATCAATGATGCGGGAGTCTTTCGCCACGCGGTAGATATTGATTTTGATCGCCAGTACGCTTGGGTCAAACGATGCCTGACGCAGCAGTTCCAGAACGTGCTCGAAGGTGTGATACGGATAGTAGAGCAGCACGTCGCGCTCGCGGATCGCATCAAACCCGTTACGGAATTTATCAAACCAGACGTGTCGCAGGCGCGGCAGCGGCTTGTTCACCAGGTTGGCTTTGCCAACGTTCGGGAAGCCGATAAAGTCCTTAAAGTTGTGGTAGCGTCCGCCGGGGACGATGGAGTCATAGCGGGTGATGGCGAACTTATTGCGCAGCATTTCGACCATCGCATCCGGCATGTCGCGCTGATAAACAAAGCGCACCGGCTCTGCGGTCAGGCGCTGCTTAAGGCTGGAAGACATCAGCTCCATCAGGCTCGATTCCATCTCGTGCACCAGGTCGTACTCGGCGTCGCGGGTCATTTTCATCGAGTAGGCGTTCAGGGCGTCGTAATCAAAGAAGCCCTTAAAGATGTCGTCGAGACAGTAGCGAAGAATGTTATCCAGCAGGATCATCGGCTTACGACGGCGCGGCGTTTCCGGTGGCAGGTTAACAAAGCGCGGTACTTTATCAGACGGAATTTCCAGCAGCGCGTAGCTGATTTCGTCGCCGCGAATAATCTCCACCGCCAGATAGGTGTAATCGTCCTTCAGGAACGACACCAGATCGGTTTCGCGGTTAATCAGGATTGGCGTGATGTGCTGGCGCAGATAGTGTTTAAAGTAGTGGCGCAGCCAGCCTTGCTGATTGACCGACAGCTGACGTTCGTTGATCAGGAATATCTGGTTGCGTGCCATTTCCAGCAGCAGCTCGTTATAGAGACTGTCGAATTCCTGGTCGGCCTTCAGCACCCGGGCCTGAATTTTACCGAGTAGATGGCGGGAATGGGCGGTAATGCCTTGCTCTTCACTGATGATAATGCGGCGCTTGAGTTCGGCAAAACGCACCTTGTAGAACTCATCCAGGTTATTGGAGTAGATCCCCAAAAAGCGCATGCGTTCTATCAACGGGTTGCTTTTATCCGCCGCTTCCTGGAGAACGCGCTCGTTAAATGACAACCAGCTCAGTTCTTTTTCGATATAAAGCTTATCCTGACCCATTACTCCTCACACTCCGGTTGATTGACGCGGGCAGCCCTCACATTATGGCGAGCTTTGACCTGAGATGTCCAACTGTGCCAGATAAGTATGACAGTTAATTTTTTTCTTGAGGATATTAAGGCGTTGGGGCGTAGATGCGCGGCAGCGCTGTGCTTGCCCGGGCCTACGGTTTGTAGGTCGGGTAAGCGTAGCGCCACCCGACGGTAAGTTAGTCTTCGGAAGCATGTCCCTGAGCAGGAAGCTGCACGCCGTCGAGCCAGGCGCCGTTATTTTTCATTTCCAGACGGCCATCAACAAACCAGCTGACGACCAGCGGATAGATTGCATGCTCCTGATGCTGCACGCGGTCGGTGATTTCCTCTTCCGTGTCGCCGGCAAACACCGGCACTTTGGCCTGAAGGATCACCGGGCCGCCGTCGAGCTCGTCGGTAACGAAATGCACCGAGGTGCCATGCTCTTCGTCGCCGTTGTCCAGCACCTGACGATGGGTATGCAGGCCCGGGTATTTCGGCAGCAGGGAAGGGTGAATGTTCAGCAAACGGCCATAATAGTGCGCGACAAAAGCCGGGCTGAGAATGCGCATATAGCCTGCAAGTACGACTACGTCGGGCGCGTAGGCGTCAATCTCCTGGATCAGTTCGCGATCGAAGGCTTCGCGACTGGAAAACTGACTGGCGGACAGCGCATGGGCAGGAATATCTGCTTCACGCGCTCGCTCAAGGCCGAACGCATCGGCCTTGTTGCTGAACACTGCACGCAGGGTGCCGTTGATTCTCTTCTGCTTGCAGGCATCGATAATCGCCTGCAGGTTGCTTCCGTTGCCAGAAATCAGCACCACAATGTTTTTCATTACTCGATGACCACACGCTGTTCAGAATCGGAAGCTTTGATATACCCGATTTTCCACGCGTTTTCACCTTTCTCATTCATCAGCGCGACCGCTTTATCCGCCTCAGTTGCCGGGAGCGCAATCACCATCCCTACACCGCAGTTAAAGGTGCGGTACATTTCGTGTTGGCTAACGTTGCCCGCTTTTTGCAGCCAGTTGAATACGGAAGGCCACTGCCAGGAGGATTCGTCGATTACCGCCTGGGTGTTGTCCGGCAGCACGCGCGGGATGTTCTCCCAGAAGCCGCCACCCGTCAGGTGGGCAATGGCGTGGACGTCAACGTTCGCAATCAGCTCCAGCACATTTTTCACGTAGATGCGGGTCGGGGCCAGCAGGTGATCGGCCAGCGATTTGCCTTCCAGCGCTTCGGTTTCCGGGTTGCAGCCGCTGACTTCGATGATCTTACGCACCAGAGAATAGCCGTTGGAGTGCGGACCGCTGGAGGCCAGCGCAATCAGCACGTCGCCGTCGGCCACTTTGCTGCCGTCGATAATTTCTGACTTTTCAACCACGCCGACGCAGAAACCGGCTACGTCATAATCTTCGCCGTGGTACATGCCCGGCATCTCTGCCGTTTCACCCCCGACCAGCGCGCAGCCGGACTGCAGGCAGCCTTCGGCGATGCCGGAGATAACGCTGGCTGCGGTATCGACATCCAGCTTGCCGGTGGCGTAATAGTCGAGGAAGAACAGCGGTTCAGCGCCCTGAACCACCAGGTCGTTAACGCACATCGCCACGAGATCGACGCCAATGGTGTCATGACGCTTAAGATCCATTGCCAGGCGAAGCTTGGTGCCAACGCCGTCCGTGCCGGAAACCAGCACTGGCTCACGATATTTTTGCGGCAGCGCGCACAGTGCGCCGAAGCCACCCAGGCCACCCATCACTTCCGGGCGACGGGTTTTCTTCACCACACCTTTGATTCGGTCAACCAGAGCATTACCTGCGTCAATATCAACACCGGCATCTTTGTAGCTGAGAGAGGTTTTGTCGGTCACTGCAAATCTCCACGAAGGGCGTTAGCAAATAAAATCGGCGCCATTCTAACAGCCTAAGCAAACGTTTGCGAGCCTGGGCGAGGGATATCTTTTGCTGACGAATATTTACACGATAGTGAAGCCCCGGCGGCAAATTTGAACCCGTTCACGAAAATGAAACCGGTTACGGTTTAATGCTTGCAGGTTATTGCCAGAGCACACAATATTCCACTGAAACCGGTTTCTGAAATGGCATTCGGAGGAAGGCACAGATGCACATTGCCGCGTTTGATATTGGTGGAACGGCGCTGAAAATGGGCGTAGTGACGCAGGAAGGGGCGATACTCGCCAAAAGTAAAGCCATCGTTACCGGCAGCGACGGGGATGCGATTTTAGAAGGGGTCCTGCACTGGATCGACACGCATTCTGAGTGCGAAGGCATTGCCATCAGCGCGCCAGGCTATGTGAATCCCCACTCTGGCTTTATCGAGATGGGCGGTGCTATCCGCAAGTTCGATAATTTCGCCATCAGGGCGTGGCTTGAAGAGCGCACCGGGCTTCCGGTTGCGATCGAAAACGACGCCAACTGCGTGCTGCTGGCTGAGCGCTGGCAGGGCAGAGCCGCTGAAATGAGCGATTTTCTGGTGCTGACCATCGGCACGGGGATCGGCGGAGCCATCTTCTGTAACAATCAGCTGGTGCGCGGCGCAAAATTTCGTGCGGGCGAGTTTGGCTATATGTTCACTGAACGCCCCGGCAGCCGCCATCCCACGCATTACACCATGAATGCCACCTGCACAATGCGCGTTCTGCGCAGCCGTTACAGCCAACACTGTGGTAAAGCGCTGGAAGAAGTCAGCGGTGAAGAGATTTTTGATGCCTGGGATGCCGGTGATGTGACCTGCCAGCGTCTGGTCGAAGAGTTCTTCAATGGCCTGGGCGCCGGGCTTTACAACCTGGTTAATCTTTTCGATCCGCAGATGATATTGCTCGGCGGCGGCGTTACGGAGCGCCCCGGTTTTCTGGCGCAGCTCAAACAGCATCTCGCCTGGTTTGGCATCGACGAATACGTTGATGCCGTGAGTCACGGCAACGACGCCGGGCTACTCGGCGCGGTTTATCATTTTAATCAGCAGTCTGAACGTTAAAGAGGGAGTGGTTATGTCCGGATTTAAAAGCGATTTTCTGTGGGGCGGGGCCGTGGCGGCGCATCAGCTGGAAGGCGGCTGGAAAGAGGGCGGGAAAGGCCCAAGCGTGGCTGATGTGATGACAGCAGGCGCTCACGGCCTGGCGCGTGAAATCACCGACGGCGTGCTGCCAGGAAAAAACTACCCGAACCACGAGGCGATCGATTTTTATCACCGCTATAAAGACGACATTAAATTGTTCGCCGAAATGGGCTTTAAATGCTTCCGCACCTCTATCGCGTGGACGCGACTGTTCCCGAAAGGCGATGAGCTGGAGCCGAACGAAGCGGGTCTGAAATTCTACGATGACCTGTTCGACGAGTGCCTGAAGTACGGCATCGAGCCGGTGATCACCCTGTCGCACTTCGAAATGCCTTACTTCCTGGTGAAAGAGTACGGCGGCTGGCGTAACCGTAAAACCATCGACTTCTTCGTGCGCTTTGCGAAAGTGGCCTTCGAGCGCTATCAGCACAAAGTGAAGTACTGGATGACCTTCAACGAAATCAACAACCAGGCCAACTACCACGAAGATTTCGCACCGTTCACCAACTCCGGCATTAAGTATGAAGAGGGTGAAGATCGCGAGCCGATTATGTATCAGGCGGCGCACTACGAGCTGGTGGCAAGCGCCCTGGCGGTGAAAATTGCCCGTGAGATTAACCCGTCATTGCAGGTCGGTTGCATGATCGCCATGTGCCCGATTTACCCGCTGACCTGCGTGCCGGATGACATGATGATGGCGATGAACGCCATGCATAAACGCTACTGGTTTACCGACGTCCACGTGCGCGGCAAATACCCGCAGCACCTGCTGAACTACTTCGACCGCCGCGGCTTTACGCTGGATATCACCGCCGAAGATAAAGCGGCGCTGCTGCAGGGCTGCGTCGATTACATCGGCTTCAGCTACTACATGTCCTTCGCAACTAAGGCGACGGAAGATAACCCAATGCTGGACTACGACGAAACGAAAGCGCTGGTCTCCAATCCGTACGTGAAGAAATCTGACTGGGGCTGGCAGATTGACCCGGTGGGGCTGCGCTACTCCCTGAACTGGTTCTGGGATCACTATCAGCTGCCGCTGTTTATTGTTGAAAACGGCTTTGGGGCGATTGACGTACGTGAAGCGGACGGCAGCGTGAATGACCAGTACCGTATCGATTATCTGTCTGCGCACATTGCTGAGATGAAAAAAGCGGTCGTGGAAGACGGCGTGGATCTGATGGGCTATACGCCATGGGGCTGTATCGATCTTGTTTCTGCCGGGACCGGCGAGATGAAAAAACGCTACGGCTTTATCTACGTTGATAAAGATAACGAAGGCAACGGCACGCTTGAGCGCAGTAAGAAGAAGTCGTTTGAGTGGTATCAGCAGGTGATCGCCAGCAACGGAAATAACCTGTAGCTGTCGGGTGGCGCTAACGCTTACCCGACCTACAATACACGTAGGCCCGCGTAAGCGTAGCGCCACCGGGCAGAACCCTGCGCCCAAGCCGGAGCCCTGCCTCCGGTTTTTTTGTCTCTAAATCACTTTGCTTGATATACGTCAAGCAACACGGGTATGGCGCAATCCAAAAAAAGCGGTATAATCCCGCGATTTTTTTGCGGATGCCACCTCAGAGGAGAAAGAGAATGAAGATTGTTGAAGTGAAACACCCACTCGTCAAACACAAGCTGGGCCTGATGCGTGAGCATGACATCAGCACTAAACGCTTCCGTGAACTCGCCTCAGAAGTTGGCAGCTTACTGACCTATGAAGCGACCTCCGATCTGGAAACCGAAACCGTTACCATCGAAGGCTGGAATGGCCCGGTGCAGATTGAGCAGATCAAAGGCAAAAAAATTACCGTTGTACCAATCCTGCGTGCAGGCCTCGGCATGATGGAAGGCGTGCTGGAGCACGTTCCGAGCGCGCGTATCAGCGTGGTCGGCATCTACCGTAATGAAGAAACCCTCGAACCGGTTCCGTATTTCCAGAAGCTGGTCTCCAACATCGACGAGCGTATGGCGCTGGTGGTTGACCCGATGCTGGCAACCGGCGGCTCTATGATCGCCACCATCGACCTGCTGAAAAACGCCGGCTGTAACAGCATTAAAGTGCTGGTACTGGTTGCTGCGCCGGAAGGTATTGCCGCGCTGGAGAAAGCGCATCCGGACGTTGAACTGTACACCGCTTCCATCGACCAGGGCCTCAACGAGCACGGGTACATCATCCCGGGCCTTGGCGATGCCGGCGATAAGATCTTTGGTACCAAGTAAGTGATTCACTAAAAAGAGCCGACTTTGAGAGTCGGCTTTTTTTTGACTACAACACAACAACAATACTCAGAGGAAACGACTATGACGCGCCGCGCTATCGGGGTTAGTGAAAGACCGCCGCTTTTACAGACCATCCCGCTTAGTTTGCAGCATCTGTTCGCCATGTTTGGCGCAACCGTGCTGGTGCCTGTGCTTTTTCATATTAACCCGGCAACGGTCCTGCTGTTTAACGGCATCGGCACGCTGCTGTATCTGTTCATATGCAAAGGCAAAATTCCGGCCTATCTGGGCTCAAGCTTTGCGTTTATTTCCCCCGTACTGCTTCTGCTGCCGCTGGGATATGAAGTGGCGCTCGGCGGCTTTATCATGTGCGGCGTGCTGTTCTGCCTGGTGTCATTCATCGTGAAGAAAGCCGGAACCGGCTGGCTGGATGTGATGTTCCCGCCGGCAGCGATGGGCGCAATCGTCGCGGTTATCGGTCTCGAACTGGCGGGCGTTGCCGCGAACATGGCCGGTCTGCTGCCTGCCGACGGCCAGAGCGTTGACAGCAAAGTGATCATCGTGTCCATGGTGACGCTGGCTGTGACGGTGTTTGGCTCCGTGCTGTTCCGTGGCTTCCTGGCGATTATCCCTATTCTGATTGGCGTGCTGGTGGGTTATGGCCTGTCATTCTCCATGGGCATGGTGGATACCGCAGCAATCAGCCAGGCGCACTGGTTCGCGCTGCCAACGTTCTATACGCCTCGCTTTGAGTGGTTTGCTATTTTCACCATTCTGCCTGCGGCGCTGGTAGTTATCGCGGAACACGTCGGCCACCTGGTGGTTACCGCGAACATCGTGAAAAAGGACCTGATCAAGGATCCTGGCCTGCACCGTTCAATGTTTGCCAACGGCCTTTCCACTGTAATCTCCGGTTTCTTCGGCTCCACGCCAAATACCACCTACGGCGAAAACATCGGCGTAATGGCGATCACCCGCGTATACAGCACCTGGGTTATCGGCGGCGCGGCGGTGATTGCTATTCTGCTCTCCTGCGTGGGTAAACTGGCGGCGGCTATCCAGATCATTCCTGTCCCGGTGATGGGGGGCGTTTCGCTGCTGCTGTATGGGGTGATCGGTGCGTCCGGTATTCGTGTGCTGATTGAATCGAAAGTGGATTACAGCAAAGCGCAGAACCTGATCCTGACCTCCGTTATCCTGATCATCGGCGTCAGCGGTGCGAAAGTTCACATTGGCGCAGCGGAGCTGAAAGGCATGGCGCTGGCAACCATCGTCGGTATTGCACTGAGCCTGATCTTCAAGCTGATCAGCGTCCTGCGTCCGGAAGAAGAAGTGCTGGACGCGGCCGACAGCGAGACGCCGTCTCACTGATCGTTCTGACGATCGAATGACCGGGCAAAGGATCCGCCCGGTTCTCTCCTTCATGGCTTTTGTGTTACACTCATCGCGTTTTTAGCAGTTCCATGTTGAGGTCACTCTGAACGCTCCGGCTCAGCTCTCTCTGCCACTCTATCTTCCCGACGACGAAACTTTTGCGAGTTTCTGGGCGGGCGATAACTCTTCTTTACTTGCCGCAGTGCAAACCATGCTGCGTCAGGAACACAGCGGATACATCTACGTCTGGTCGCGCGAAGGCGCTGGCCGCAGCCATTTGCTGCACGCGGCGTGCGCCGAACTGTCGCAGCGCGGTGATGCGGTGGGCTATGTTCCGCTCGATAAACGCACCTGGTTTGTGCCTGAAGTGCTGGAGGGAATGGAGCAACTGGCGCTGGTCTGCATCGATAATATCGAGTGCGTGGCCGGGGATGACCTGTGGGAAATGGCGATTTTCAATCTCTATAACCGCATTCTGGAATCCGGCAAAACGCGGCTGCTGATCACCGGCGACCGTCCTCCGCGTCAGCTCAATCTTGGCTTACCGGATCTGGCCTCGCGCCTCGACTGGGGGCAAATCTACAAGCTTCAGCCGCTGTCGGACGAAGACAAACTGCAGGCATTGCAGCTGCGTGCAAAAATGCGTGGTTTCGAAATGCCGGAAGACGTGTGCCGCTTCCTGATGAAGCGCCTTGACCGTGAAACCCGCACCCTGTTTATGACGCTGGATCAGCTCGATCACGCGTCAATCACCGCCCAGCGTAAGCTGACGATTCCGTTTGTGAAAGAGATCCTTAAGTTGTAACTTGCCGGGCGGCACGTTGTTTGCCCGACTTACGTGAGCTGTAGGCCCGGTAAGCTCAGCGCCACCGGGCGGTTTCATTTAGCTCAGCTCGTCCAGCAAATGCTGCATCAGCAGCGGAATCGGCCTGCCGGACGCCACGCTTCTTCCTCCTTCGCGCCACAGCGCCGTGCCGCTGACGTCCAGATGCGCCCATGGGATTTCCGGTGGGCAGAAGGCCTGGAGCAGCCATGCCGCCGAGGCGCTTATCGCCGCATTGTTTGTCGGCGTGTTGCATAAATCCGCAATGGCGCTTTCGGTTTGCTTTTTCAGGCGCTTATCGAGCGGCAGC
This sequence comes from Scandinavium sp. UTDF21-P1B, assembly GCF_040750395.1. Lineage (NCBI taxonomy): Bacteria > Pseudomonadati > Pseudomonadota > Gammaproteobacteria > Enterobacterales > Enterobacteriaceae > Scandinavium > Scandinavium sp. UTDF21-P1B. The sequence goes on along the minus strand of NZ_JBFLVD010000013.1, from coordinate 105,473 downwards.
GACCATACTTCGTCCCCGCTTTTCTTGCCGGCCTGCGTAAGCTGTTCCCGCAGCGTTTCACTTTGCGTCATCAGCCCGCTTAGCTCATAGCCCAGCGCTTTGACTACTGCGCCGGTCAAGGTCGCCATATCGATGATGAAATGCGTCTTTTCGTGGCGCTGGCTGGCCCAGGCGATGGCGTCGGCCAGCACCAGACGGCCTTCGGCATCGGTATTGTTGATTTCCACCGTCATGCCGTTACAGGCGCGCACCACGCTGCCGGGCTGCATCGCGTCCGGACCAATCGCGTTTTCCGCCAGCGCCAGTACGCCCATCACCCGCACGGGCAGCGCCAGTTCGGCAATGCTCAGCATCAGCCCCAGCACGTTCGCCGCGCCGCACATGTCGTACTTCATGGTGTACATGCCTGCGCCTTCCTTTAGCCACAGACCGCCGGTATCGAAGGTAATACCTTTGCCGACGTAAGTGCGTACCGGGCCGTTTGCCACGCCATCATAGTGAATCGCCAGCAGGCGAGGAGGGCGCGTGGAGCCCTTGCCAACCGCGTACAGCAGCCCAAGGCCTTGCTCCTGAATGGCGTGTTCATCCAGCACTTCGCAGCGTAGCGCCGGGAAAGCGGCACAAAGACGCTCAGCTTCTTCCACCACAAACTGCGGCGTGCAGGTTTCCGACGGGATATCCGCGAGACGACGGGCTGCGAGCATTCCGTTGGCAATAGCCGACTGCTGACGGCAGGCCTTCTGCAAGGCTTCCTGCTGTGACGACGGACAGAAAACGGTCAGCGTTTTGACCCGTACGCTGTGACCGGCAGTCGTTTTCAGGCCCAGATCGTCCAGTCGATGATCGAGATTGAAGAACCAGCGTAGCGCTGAATCACGAACGCGAGTTTCGGTAATGACGGAGAAATCCACTATCACATTGTCGCTGGTGGGCGCTTTGAAAAGCGGGCGCAGCTGCGCGAGCAATTCGTCCGTCAGGGTATCATCCCAGGCTTGATTCGGGAGCAGCGTCAGGCGGGAAAAAGGCGCGCAGGCAAAGCGGCAGTCTGCCACTTCACCTTTGTCTGTCAGGGCGATCATCTCACCTGTAACGGAAAGGTCGAGAGACCTCAGCAGCGGGCTGCGCGGCGAAGTGATTAAATGGCTGCCGGGGCGCAGAGCGGAAGGCTCAGTGATGACGTGGTATTCCATTCTTTTACTCCTCAATCGGTGCGCGAATGCGTGCGGCGTAAGCCTGCATCCATTCGTCGTCGACTGGCTGATAGTGAGTTTTTTCTGCGCGGCGCTCGGCGCGGAAGACGGTCAGCGGCTGTTTCTCAGTCGCTACCACAAACGAGAACGTTTTGATGTTGGTTGCGGCGCCAAACTCGCCGTGGCGATTCATACACACCACGGAAAGATCGCCCGCGCGGCCAAAGCGTGACATCAGCTTGTCTTCCAGTTCGAAGACCACGGAATCGGCGGCCTGCTGCGGCGTCATGCCTCCCGCCATGCGGCGGACGATTTCATAGCTGGTGCAGCCCTTCATTAAATCTTCGCCCACGCCGGTGGCGGTTGCCGCGCCAGTTTCGCTGTCGCAGTAGAAGCCGGAGCCCATAATCGGTGAGTCACCGATGCGGCCACGCTTCTTCATAAACAGGCCGCTGGTGGAGGTGGCGACGCTCATTGAACTTTGCTTATCGAGGCCGATAATGCCAACGGTGTCGTGGCCATCATACGGACTTAAGCCTTTATCCAGCGTTTCGCGACAGCGCTTGCGGTAATGCTGCATCGCGCGGTCAGTGAGCATGGTTTTCTCCGCGAAGCCCTGTTCCAGAGCCCATTCGCGTGCGCCCTGGCCGACCAGCAGCGAGTTGTAGCGCTGGCGGCTCAGCGCCTGCGCCACGCGCACCGGGTTAGCGATATCGATCAGGTTACCGACGGCACCAAACGCCAGAGTATCGCCGTCCATAAAGGCGGCATCCAGTTCGACTTCACCGTTTTCCGTCGGCAATCCGCCATAGCCCACGGATTTGTAGTACGGAAAATCTTCCACGGCGGCAACCGCGTCGACGATACTCGCCGAAGCACCACTCCCTCCAGCAAGCTTTGTGGCGGCTTCGGTAACCCCTTCCAGCGCCATACGCCAGGTTGCAATAATTCCCCACATCGTTACGACTCCTGTTTTGCAAGCTTGCTGGTTTCTGTTTCGGTGATGGCTTCTGCGGCGCGGTACTGCTTGTCGAGGATGCGCATAAACGGCAGGTAGAGCATCGCGCCAATCAGCAGATTAAGGATTTGCATCACGCTGCCCGAGAGGTGCCCGGTGACGATAAACCCGCTCAGCACAGGCGGCAGCGTCCACGGAATAAATACTCCGGTGGTGACGGCCACCGCGCCAATTTTCATTGCTACATACTGGATTGTGACCAGCACCAGCGGGACGAGGTTGAACGGGATTAGCATGATCGGATTCATGATCACCGGCAGGCCGAACAGCACCGGCTCGTTGATATTAAAGAGGGAAGCACCCGCGCCGAGGCGTGCCACTTCGCGCATGTTTTTACTGCGGGCGAAAATCAGCATCGCGATAACCAGCGACAGCGTGGCCCCCGCACCGCCCATCCAGATCATATCGAAGAACTGCTCGGTAATGATGTGCGGCGGCGTGACGCCCGCCTGAATGGCGGCGATGTTGTCGGTCTGATTTTCCATCCACAGCGGGCGAATGATGCCGTTGATCATCGAGCCGGAGTTAATGCCGACGGACCACAGAATGGTGATGCTGAACACCGTCATCAGCGCACCGAAATAGGAGGTGCCATAGTGGCGCACCGGCGTGGCGACCACTTCATAGATGAACTGGTGGATGGTGCGGTAGTGGGTATTTTCAAAGCCGATACGGATAACCAGCACCAGAATCATCACCAGCAGCGCCGGGATCAGCGCGGCAAAGGATTCCTGTACCGCAGGTGGCACGCCGTCCGGCATTTTAATAACCAGCTTTTTGCGCTTCAGCCAGCAGAACAGCTCCGTCCACAGCAGGGAGCCAATCATTGACACGAACAGACCTTTAGTCCCGATCCACTCAACGGGTATGACGGTGATGCTGCCGTTTTCAGCTACTTTAATAAACGGCGTGAGGATCAGAAAACAGACCAGCGCCAGGATCCCACAGGAAAGGCGGTCTTCTTTATAGTGTTCCGCCAGACGATAGGCGACCAGGAAGCTGATAAACAGCGACATCGTGGAGAACACCGCGTTAAACGGGATCTCGACGATGCTGCTCCAGCTGTCACCAAAGGTATGAGACATGAACTGCTGGTAGCCCTGATTCGGGAAGGAGGAGATCACCAGCAGGATCGAACCGACGATAATAAACGGCATGAATGAAACGTAGGCACCGCGAATCGCGCAAAGGTGGCGCTGTGCCGCCGCTTTGGCCGCCAGTGGCATCAGTTTGGCTTCTAAAAATCCCAGAACATTGTTCATTGTGAGCTCCGCACGAGACTGAGTGTTGGGTTGTGTGTTATGACTGCGGATTATCAATGAAAGGCGGATGATGAAAGGTGAATTCGGTCACAATGCCAGCGCACAGGAAATATAAGTCTCATATGATTGATTATATAAAATCATCAGGAGCCGACGATGGAAATTAAGCTGCACGCCAATGCCACCACCACGCCGCGGATCCGTCGTTATCTTCAGGAATCCGATAAAAGCGACCGGGAGCTGGCGAAAGAGCTGGGTATTTCCGTGACCACCGTTCGACGCTGGCGCAACCGCGAACAAACGGGCGACCGGCATACGACGCCGCATGTGATATACAAAGCAATGAGACCTGAGCAGACCGCGGTGGTGAACGCACTGCGCGATACGCTGCACGCACCGCTGGATGAGCTGCTGTTTATGGTAAATGAAGGGCTGGGGATCCCGGTTTCCCGCGCCACGCTCAACCGCTATCTTCGTCCTGCGCATCAGCGGGAAAAGCCGGGGCCGCAGGGCGTCAGGGCCCTGAAAAACGGGCATATGCCTGACACGCTGACGCTGCACTACCGTCGATTGTCGATGACCATGGACGACGGAGGTGAGCACCATCTGCTGTGGGCACGTGAATCCGTCAGCGGCTGGTGCTCTGCGCGGGTCTTTTCCGGGATGTCTCTCCCGCTGGTCAAAACCTGGCTGGATGAAACGCTTGCATGCTGCCCGGCTGATATTCAATGTCTTGAGACTGAGGCCATTAAATGGTTCGCGATTGAGATACCGGGGCTGATTGTTATTCGTAAGCCGGAGGTCACTCCTGTGGCGATAACCTTCACGGAAAATCTGAGTACACTGATCCCGGCGGCAGCGGAGCCGGATGCACTGGTGCGGCGGCTATGTGAACTATGGAATACAGGGAAGGCGCAGAAGAAATTAGGAGAGTGTACGCCGCAGGCCTTTCTGGAAGCGCTGCGGCGCTAAAGATTACAGGATTTCCAGCACGGACTCCGGCGGACGACCAATGCGCGCCTGGCCGTTTTTCACCACAATCGGGCGTTCAATCAGCTTCGGATTGGCAATCATTGCGTTGACAAGATCGGCCTCGCTGAGCGAGCTGTCCGCCAGATTCAGCTCTTTATAGAGATCTTCTTTCTGGCGCATCAGCTCGCGGGCACTTTTCATGCCGAGCAACTTCAGCAGCTGTTTCAGCTGGGCGGCATCCGGCGGCGTATCAAGGTACAGAATGACCTCCGGCTCTACGCCTTTCTCTTTCAGCAGCGCTAAGGTTTCGCGGCTTTTGGAGCAGCGCGGGTTATGGTAAATGGTGACCGGGTGACTCATCGGGTATCCTTACATTTTCATATAGGGTTTAAAGGTGGCCTGCAGCTGGCGGAACTGATCGATGCGTGCGTCATAGCGGGCCTGCTGCAGACTGCCGAGCTTAACCTGCGAACTGGCGCTGCTGAGCAGAGAAATGGCCTGATCGAGCCGGCCAACCAGCGCCATATTTTCAGCGCGTGCCGCCAGCTCCTGATCGCGATTGCCGAGCTGGCCTTCCGCCTGCGCCAACAGATCCCAGCCGTTGGTGTCATCTTTATAAGTGAACGTATAGCGGTTAAGCAGCGTTGCCGCTTCACCCGGATTTCCGGACTGTAGCAGGGCGTTGGCAAGGTTCAGCTGCAGGACAGGATTGGTACGTAAATCTTTTGCTGCTTTCAGGCGATTAACCGCCTCGGCGTTCTTTTTCTGCCCGAGTGAAATGTCGGTGGCGAGGTCGAGATACCAGGCGTTTTGCGGGTTGGCCGTGAGCAGCGGCTGTAGTTGCTTGCCGGCTTCCGCGTAGTTATTGGCTTCCATCGCCTGAAGCGCCCGGCCATACTGCGCGGCGCGCTGTTCGCGAATATTACCTTTCGACCAGTTGTCCAGCAGATCGCTGCCAAGCTGATTCTGCCCGTTGTTGTACATGCCAAGCGTACGCGCTTTTGCCATGTAGAAATCTTCTGAAGACTGCACTACCACCGGACGCATCTGGTTGGCGCGGTTACGCGCATCGGCAAGACGGCTCTCCGGCAACGGGTGCGTCAGCAGCATTTCCGGCGGGCGCGATGAATAGCGGGACTGATCCATCAGCTTGTCCATAAACTGCGGCATGCCCTGCGGGTCGAAGCCGGAGCGCTGCAGCACCTGGATCCCGATACGGTCGGCCTCTTCTTCGTTCTGACGCGTAAAGCTGATGAGCCCCTGCTGCGTGCCTGCCAGCGTGCCGGTCAGCGCTGCCATCCCGGCCTGCGGGCTTGCCATCGCTAACAGAATGGAGCCCAGCGCTCCGACCCAGGTCAGCGGCGCATTACGCTTCTGATCTTCCATTGCGCGTGCGAGGTGACGCTGGGTGACGTGAGAGATTTCGTGCGCCATGACCGACGCCAGCTGGCTTTCGGTATCGGCATAGCGGAACAGCGCCGAGTGCAATACTACGTTGCCGCCAAAGAAGGCGAAGGCGTTCAGCTCGTCGTTGTTAATTAAAAAGAAATGGAACGGCGTGCGCACCGAGTTGGCGTGGGAAACCAGGCGCATCCCGAGGCCGTTAATGTACTGCACCAGCAGCGGATCGTTTATCAGCGGGGCGCTGCCGCGCAGCTGGCGCACGTAGTAATCACCCATTTGCATCTCTTGTCCGATAGAGAGCGTGCTGCCTGCGGTGGTGCCCATATCCGGCAGGGAATCGGCGGTATCCGCGAAGGCAGGCAGGGCCTGGCCCAGGGTCAACGACGCGATGAGAGTCGCAACCAGCGTTTTCTTTAACTGCCTGAACATAACTCGATCCTGTCTGTAGGGTGTGCCAGTTTGACCGACAACGCGGCGTAACGTTCCACTGTCGGCTGCCCTGGCAGTGTAGCTGGCAGAGAGACGCCTGGAAATACCCGCGCGCGACTTTTGCTGTCATGTGCGGCCCGCGGCAAAAAGCGAAGGCAATTTTGTGACACTTCGATACAATTCATGCGGGCCTTTTGCCCGCCATTCAGGGAACGGTGTAGTTATGCTCGAAATGTTAATGCAGTGGTATCGTCGTCGTTTCAGCGACCCGGAAGCGATAGCGCTGCTGGTCATTCTGCTTGCCGGCTTCGGCATTCTCTTCTTCTTCAGCGGACTGCTGGCCCCCTTGCTGGTGGCGCTGGTACTGGCCTATCTCCTCGAATGGCCGACCGCGCGTCTGGAGCGTATTGGCTGCTCGCGCCGTTGGGCAACCTCAATTGTGCTGGTGCTTTTCGTCGGTGCGATGCTGCTGATGGCGTTTGTGGTGATGCCCGTCGCCTGGCAGCAGGGCATCAATTTAATTCGCGACATGCCCGGCATGCTGAATAAGCTCTCTGATTTTGCCGCCACGCTGCCGCGCCGCTATCCGGCGTTGATGGATGCAGGGATCATCGATGCGATGGCGGAGAACATGCGTGCGCGAATGACGACCATGGGTGATTCGGTGGTGAAATATTCGCTCGCTTCGCTGGTCGGGCTGCTGACGCTTTCCGTCTACCTGGTGCTGGTGCCGCTGATGGTGTTCTTCTTGGTGAAGGATAAAGAGCAGATGCTCAATGCCGTGCGCCGCGTGCTGCCAAGAAACCGCGGACTGGCGGGGCAGGTGTGGAAGGAGATGAATCAGCAAATCACCAACTACATTCGTGGCAAAGTACTGGAGATGATCGTCGTCGGCGTGGCGACCTGGATTGGCTTCCTGCTGTTTGGCCTGAACTACTCGCTGCTGTTGGCGGTGCTGGTGGGCGTGTCTGTACTAATCCCTTACATCGGCGCGTTCGTGGTCACCATTCCGGTGGTGTGCGTGGCGCTGTTCCAGTTTGGCCTGGGAACAGAGTTCTGGAGCCTGTTTGCCGTGTACCTGATTATTCAGGGTCTTGACGGCAACCTTCTGGTGCCGGTGCTGTTCTCCGAAGCGGTGAACCTGCACCCGCTGGTGATTATTCTTTCAGTGGTGATTTTCGGCGGCCTGTGGGGCTTCTGGGGCGTGTTCTTCGCCATTCCGCTGGCGACGCTGATTAAAGCGGTAGTACATGCCTGGCCGGACAGCCCGGCGGTAGAAGAGTAGAAAAAGGCCCGCAAAATTTGCGGGCCTTTAGCTTTATGAGGAGATGTCAGCTGTTCTCTTTCAGCCAGTTCAATACCACATCGTGGTGATTGCTGGTTTTGAAATCATCGAAGACGTGCTGGACTTTGCCGTCGCCGTCGATAAGGAAACTGATGCGGTGAATGCCGTCGTAGGTTTTACCCATGAAGGATTTCTCGCCCCAGATGCCAAACTGTTCGCAGACCTGGTGGTCTTCGTCAGAGAGCAGGGTGAAATTCAGCAGCTCTTTTTCGGCGAAACGGGAGAGCTTTTCCGGTTTGTCGGTGCTGATACCCAGCACTTCAACGCCCGCTTTCTTTAACTCATCCATATTGTCGCGCAAGCCGCAGGCCTGTACGGTACAGCCCGGGGTCATGGCTTTCGGGTAGAAATAAACCAGAACACGCTGTCCCTGGAAGTCGGTCAAATTTACTTGCTCACCGTCTTGATCGGGCAAGCTAAATTTCGGTGCGATGTCACCGGCTTTCAGTGGGGTCATTACTAAACTCCATCTTGTTCATCATGCTGTGAATAATTGACGATGTTTATACTGCCTTGCGCTTTCAGTTCTGTACACAGGTCTTTAAACGCTTGTTCGATCTTCGCCGCATTTTGCGACGCCGGACTGTGTGCCGTCACCTGAATAAACAGCTGCGGCGAAGAGGCGTTATCGCCCGGCTGCGTGCGGGAAACCAGCTCGGCGATGTTCATTTCATGGGCGTCCAGCAGGCCGGTAAAACGCTCGATAATATGCGGTGAATCAGGCACTTCTACCTGAAGCCAGACGGTTGACGGCTGCGCCGGGCGTGGCTGTGCCAGGGTACGCTTCATCACAATGAGCAAATCCAGCTCCGCCCCTTTCAACGGCAGCGTGGACTCAATCAGGGTGATGGCGTTCCAGGAGCCGGAGAGCAGCATAATAAACGTAAATTCATCGCCGAGCATCGCCAGCCTGCTGTCCTCAATATTACAGCCGCAGCTACTGACGTGACGGGTGATGGTGTTCACAATGCCGGGGCGGTCGGCACCCAGGGCGGTAATCACCAGATAGTGATGCAGGGAGGCTGTCAAACCTTGTTCTTCCTGTGAAAAGGGGAGGTTGTGACTAGGAAAGCATAAAAAAAACCGGCATACAACATCCTGAGTGCCTCCGCTCTCTTGCTTTTATAACAAGACCAAACGTACCATTGAGGCTCTTGTCCGCACCCGCACCGAGGATGGCCCATGTTCACGGGAAGTATTGTAGCGCTTGTCACGCCGATGGATGAAAAAGGTCAGGTCGACCGCTCCAGCCTGAAAAAACTGATTGATTATCATGTCGCCAACGGAACCTCGGCGATTGTGTCGGTAGGGACTACCGGTGAATCCGCCACCCTGAGCCACGATGAGCACGGTGACGTGGTGTTGATGACCGTGGAGCTCGCCGATGGCCGCATCCCGATCATTGCCGGTACGGGCGCTAACGCCACCGCCGAAGCAATCAGCCTGACCCAGCGCTTCAATAACAGCGGTATTGTCGGTTGTCTGACCGTCACGCCTTACTACAATCGCCCGACTCAGGAGGGGCTGTTCCAGCACTTCAAAGCGATTGCCGAACATACTGATTTGCCACAAATTCTGTATAATGTGCCGTCCCGTACCGGCTGCGATATGCTGCCGGAAACCGTGGGCCGTCTTGCCGAAATCAAAAATATTATCGGTATTAAGGAAGCCACGGGGAACTTAAGTCGCGTTCACCAGATCAAAGAGCTGGTTTCAGATGACTTCATTCTGCTGAGCGGCGACGACGCTACCGCGCTGGACTTTATGCAGCTTGGCGGCAACGGCGTCATTTCCGTCACCACCAACGTTGCCGCGCGCGAGATGGCAGAAATGTGTAAACTGGCCGCCGAGGGGCGCTTTACTGAAGCCCGTGCGATTAACCAGCGTCTGATGCCGTTGCATAATAAATTATTTGTCGAACCCAATCCTATCCCGGTGAAATGGGCCTGTATGGAGTTGGGTCTTGTGGCGACCGATACGCTGCGCCTGCCAATGACCCCGATCACCGCCCATGGCCGTGACGTGGTGGCATCCGCGCTGAAGCATGCCGGTTTGCTGTAAAGTTTAGGGAGATTTGATGGCTTACTCAGTACAGAAGTCGCAGCTGGCAAAAGTTGCGGGTGTTTCGCTTGTTCTGCTTCTCGCAGCCTGCAGTTCCGATTCGCGCTACAAGCGCCAGGTGAGCGGTGATGAATCCTACCTGGAAGCGGCGCCGCTTTCTGAACTTCATGCGCCTGCCGGGATGATCCTGCCGATCCAGAACGGCGACTACAACATCCCGGTTGCCCGCGGCGACGGTGCCACGGGGAAAGCGCTGGATATTCGTCCACCTGCACAGCCGTTAGCGCTGGTTTCTGGGGCGCGTACCCAGTTTACGGGGGATACCGCACAGCTGCTGGTTGAAAGCGGCCGTAGCGGCAACCTGTGGCCGCAGGTTGTGAGCATCATTCAGGGCCAAAACTACACCATCGACAAGCGCGACGACGCCTCGCAGTCCCTGACTACCGACTGGGTGCAGTGGAACCGTCTGGACGAAGATCAGCAGTACCGCGGTCGCTATCAGGTTTCAGTGAAGCCTCAGGGCTATCAACAGGCCGTCGTGGTGAAGCTGCTGAATCTTGAGCAGGCTGGTAAGCCTGTTGCCGATGCCGCGTCCATGCAGCGCTACAGCGCGGAAATGCTGAACGTGATTTCTGCGGGTCTGGATAAGAATGCCACCACGGCGCAGAACGCTGCGCAGAGCCGTGAAGGTGCCTCTTTCGATGTGCAGAGCGCAGCGGACGACACCGGGCTGCCAATGCTGGTCGTACGCGGTCCGTTCAACCTGGTGTGGCAAAAACTCCCGGCAACGCTTGAAAAAGTGGGCATGAAAGTGACCGACAGCACCCGTTCCACCGGTAGCGTGGCCGTCACCTACAAACCGCTTTCCGACAGCGGCTGGAGCGACCTTGGCGTGAAGGATCCGAGCCTCGTTTCCGGCGACTACAAGCTGCAGGTTGGCGACCTCGATAACCGTAGCAGCATGCAGTTCATCGATCCGAAAGGACATACCCTGACCCAGTCGCAGAACGACGCGCTGGTGGCGGTGTTCCAGGCGGCATTTAAGTAAGATTTTAAAGGGCTGGCGCAAACCAGCCCTTTTTTCTGATATGATACGCAAACGTGTGCGTAGCGCAGAAAACCTGATTTTTTGTTCATTTTCCTGACCGGAGTATTGAAAGATGCAAAAGCAAGCTGAGTTGTATCGCGGCAAAGCGAAAACCGTTTACAGCACGGAAAACCCGGACCTGTTGGTGCTCGAATTCCGCAACGATACGTCAGCAGGTGACGGAGCGCGTATTGAACAGTTCGACCGTAAAGGCATGGTGAACAACAAGTTCAACCATTTCATTATGAGCAAGCTGCAGGAAGCGGGAATCCCAACTCAGATGGAGCAGTTGCTGTCTGATACCGAGTGTCTGGTGAAAAAGCTGGAGATGGTCCCGGTGGAGTGCGTGGTGCGTAACCGTGCGGCAGGCTCTTTGGTGAAGCGCCTGGGTATTGAAGAGGGCATTGAGCTGAACCCGCCGCTGTTCGACCTGTTCCTGAAAAACGATGCGATGCACGATCCGATGGTCAATGAGTCCTACTGCGAAACTTTCGGTTGGGTTAGTAAAGAAAATCTGGCGACCATGCGCGAGCTGACTTACAAAGCCAACGACGTGCTGAAAAAGCTGTTCGACGACGCCGGTCTTATCCTTGTCGACTTTAAACTGGAGTTCGGCCTGTTCCACGGCAAAGTGGTGCTGGGGGACGAATTTTCCCCGGACGGCAGCCGCCTGTGGGATAAAAACACCATGAATAAAATGGATAAAGACCGTTTCCGTCAGAGCCTTGGCGGCCTGATTGAAGCCTACGAAGAAGTTGCGCGTCGTCTGGGCGTGAACCTGGATTAAGGCTAACCCCTTCTGATTAAAGAGGATGCTGTGCATCCTCTTTTGCTATCTGGCTTGTTTACTATGGTAATTCCACGCTTAACCGCCTACGATCAATCTATCAGAAACATAACGTTCAGAGGTTGTTATGCGTTGGCAAGGTCGTCGCGAAAGCGACAATGTGGAAGACAGGCGAAACGATTCCGGCGGGATGCCGCCGATGATGGGCGGCGGGCGCGGCGGTTTTCGTCTGCCGAGCGGTAAAGGCGGTATTATTCTGTTGATCGTGGTGGTGGTCGCGGGCTATTACGGCGTGGATCTCACCGGCATGCTGACCGGTCAGCCAATGGTGCAGCAGCAGAGCACCCCGCGTTCTATCAGCCCGAACGATGATGAAGCCGCCAAATTCACCTCCGTGATTCTCGCTACCACTGAAGATACCTGGGGGCAGATTTTCCAGAAAATGGGCCGTCAGTATCAGCAGCCCAAACTGGTGATGTACCGGGGTGCAACTCGTACAGGCTGCGGCACCGGCCAGTCCGTAATGGGGCCGTTCTACTGCCCGGCAGACAGCACTGTCTATATCGATCTCTCCTTCTACGATGACATGAAAAGCAAGCTCGGGGCCGATGGCGATTTCGCCCAGGGTTACGTGATTGCTCATGAAGTCGGTCACCACGTGCAGAAGCTGCTGGGCATCGAGCCAAAAGTGCGCCAGATGCAGCAGAATGCTTCCCAGACTCAGGTCAATCAGCTGTCGGTAAAAATGGAGCTGCAGGCCGACTGCTTCGCGGGCGTCTGGGGCCACAGCATGCAGCAGCAGGGCGTGCTGGAAGCAGGTGACGTTCAGGAAGCGCTGAACGCCGCCGAGGCGATTGGCGACGACCGTTTGCAGCAGCAGAGTCAGGGCCGCGTGGTGCCGGACAGCTTCACTCACGGCACGTCCCAGCAGCGCTACACCTGGTTCAAACGCGGTTTTGACAGCGGTGACCCGTCTCAGTGCAACACCTTCGGTAAAACCGCGCTGAACTGATTGATGAACGACAGGGAAGCCATTTTCGCGTTAACCGCGAGCATGAAGGAGCAGGGCATTCGCCGCCTGCTGGTGCTGAGCGGCGAAGAGGGGTGGGCTGAACAGCAGGTGCTGTGGCTGAGAATCAATCTTGGTGGAGATGGCCTGTTTGTCAGCCCGCAGACGCAGCCCGAGCCCTGGTGTGCGCCTCAGGCGCTCAGGACGCTGCTTGGACGTGAATTCGAACATGCCTTTTTCGATGCCCGCGCAGGATTTGACGTCGCTGCCTTTGCCGCACTGGCCGGAACGCTTAAGGCCGGAAGCTGGCTGGTCCTGCTGGCTCCCGATTTAAGCCGCTGGCATGAGCGAGTGGATGCCGATTCCGTTCGCTGGAGCGACAGCGCCGAGCCGATCCCCACGCCGCACTTTATTCATCATTTCTGTCATACGCTGCAAAACGATGCTGAAGCCATTATCTGGCAACAGCATCAACCTTTCACGCTGCCCGAATTTACCTCCAGACCATTGTGGCACGCTGCTAACGGGGAGCCGCAGGCGGAACAGGCGCGCATTCTGGCGGCTCTCGTGAAGTCGCCGCCGGGCGTGGCGGTGGTGACCGCAGAACGCGGTCGCGGTAAATCTGCACTGGCAGGAATGCATTTGCGTGCGCTGGCGGGCACCGCTATTGTTACCGCTCCGGCGAAAGCGGCCACCGATGTACTCGCTCACTTCGCCGGGGAACGCTTTCGTTTTATGGCACCCGATGCGCTGCTCGCGTCAGCAGAACAGGCCGACTGGCTGATTGTCGACGAAGCCGCTGCCCTTCCCGGCCCACTGCTGGAAAAGCTGGTTAACCGGTTCCCCCGAACGCTGTTAACGACAACGGTTCAGGGCTACGAAGGCACTGGCCGGGGGTTCTTACTCAAATTTTGTGCGCGATTTTCGCAGCTGGCATCTTATTCCCTGAGCCAGCCAGTGCGCTGGGCCAGTGGCTGCCCGCTGGAGAACTTCGTCGCCCGGGCTTTGCTCTTTGATGACGCACTGCCCGCGTTATCGCCACCCGAGCCGCTATCCCTGAAGCGGGTCGAACAGAATGCCTGGCAACAGGACCCTGATTTACCTGCGTCGATGTACCGCCTGTTATCCGCCGCGCATTACCGCACTTCGCCGCTGGATCTACGGCGAATGATGGACGCGCCCGGTCAGCACTTTGTCAGCGCGCAGGAGAGGCACGACCTGGTCGGTGCTCTGTGGCTCGTCGACGAAGGCGGCCTGAGCGTGGGGCTGAGCGAGGCCGTCTGGGCAGGGTTTCGCCGCCCGCGCGGCAACCTCGTGGCGCAGTCTCTGGCGGCTCACGGCGGCAGCCCGCAGGCGGCCATGCTGAAAAGCCGACGTATCAGCCGTATCGCCATTCACCCGCAGCGCCAGCGGCAGGGCATCGGACAGCGAATGATTGAAGAGGCTATCGTCAGCGCGGACGGCTGCGATTATCTGTCGGTGAGCTTTGGCTTTACCAACGAGCTGTGGCGCTTCTGGCAGAAGTGCGGCTTCCGGCTGGTGCGGCTTGGCACCCATCGTGAAGCCAGCAGCGGCTGCTATACCGCCATGGCAATTTATCCACTGAATGCGGCGGGTGAGGCGCTGGCTGAGCGCGAACAGCAACGCTTCGTGCGAGACGGAGCCTGGCTGGCATCCTGGCGCGATGAGGATACGCTGACGGTGAGTCCGCCGTCAGAGGCTATTCTTACAGAGGATGACTGGCAGGAGCTGGCCGGATTCGCCTTCGCCCATCGTCCGCTGATGGCGGCAGTGGGGAGCCTGAACCGGCTTGTTGCCACGGTGGTGATACCGTTGCCTGCGCTGCGTAGCGCACTTCAGCCGCACAACCCAGCCGCACAGGCTCATGGCGGACGTAAGGCCTTCCTCGCGCGGCTACGCGAAGAGGCGGCGGATGCGCTGACGGCGCTCGATCCGCAGCGCACTCAGCGGTTGGCGGAGAAGGTCAAAAACCTGCAATTTTTTTAACTGAGTCATTCAGTTTAATGTCATGGTCATTGCCGCCCAACGGCGTAGACTCCCCGGCAACAGATTAAGGAGAAAGCCATGAAACACGACCATTTTGTTGTCCAGAGCCCTTCAGCCCCGGCGAAACAATTGCTGCTGCTGTTTCATGGCGTGGGTGATAACCCGGTGGCGATGGGGCAGATTGGCAGCTGGTTTGCGCCGCTGTTTCCGGAGTCGCTGATCGTCAGCATCGGCGGCGTGGAGCCCTGTGGCCCAACGGGCAGACAGTGGTTTTCCGTGCAGGGCGTGACGGAGGAAAACCGCCAGCAGCGCATCGACGCTATCATGCCGACGTTTATCGAAACGGTGCGCTTCTGGCAAAAAGAGAGCGGCGTCGGCCCGCAGGCTACCGCGCTGATTGGTTTCTCGCAAGGTTCGATCATGGCGCTGGAAAGCACCAAAGCGGCACCTGGCCTGGCGTCACGCATTATCGCTTTCAATGGGCGTTTTGCCACGCTGCCGACGAAAGCCAGTACCGCCACCACCGTGCATCTGATTCACGGCGGCGAGGATAGCGTGATTGATCTGGCGTACGCAGTATCGGCCCAGGAAGCGCTGATGCAGGCAGGCGGTGACGTCACCCTGGATATTGTTGACGAACTCGGCCATGCCATCGACGACCGTAGTATGCAGTTCGCGCTCGACCATCTGCGCTTCACCGTGCCGAAGCACTACTTCGACGAAGCGCTGAGCGGCAGTAAGCCTCAGGATGACGATATTATTGAGCTGATGTAGCTCTGTCGCCTTTATTAAGCAAAAACGCCCCGATACTTTGGTGTCGGGGCGTTTTTTTGAGAGGGATTCTTCGTTTGCAGTATGGCTGGTGATTTGTGCCAAACGCGGACGTTGAGAATTTTAAAATCAAAGAATCAACAAGACAGCCAGTAAAAACCTGAGGAGCTAACGAAAAGACTAAACTGTGAGCCTGATACGTTTGATACAGCCAACCTCAATAAGCGATGCAGGGGAGCCTATTATTATAATCCCCTTAAAAGTTTTATTTCTCTGAGTCGTAATAACTCTGCTTCTCGCCATTCTTCCCATCTCGATCTGAGTACTTTTCTGTCAGTGTCTATAAATTCATTTAATAATAAAAGACTGACCAGGCGATCGGCACGAAAATGTCTAAAACTCTCTTTTTTTTCACACCAGGCGATGAGGAGACAATGAGTCTGGTCATAGCCAAGTACGATCGGCCAGACAACTCTTTTGGAGAGAGTTCCATCAGCGGAACGGTACTCGATCAACAGTTTTCTACCGTCACGGATTGCGGCTCTGATCTGGCGGGTGTCAGTTTTCGTTGCGATCGGCTCTTCGGGTTTTAAAGCAACCGCCGATGGGTTTAAAACACTCTGCAACTTACCCGGAATCACTGATGATATTTTTGATAATACATCCTTTGCGTTGTTGACAAGTGTGGCATCCGGCAGGCGTTGTACCAGTTCAACGCCGAGCAATAAGGCATCAAGTTCATCCGGGGTGAACATTAAAGGGGGAAAATCATAATATTCACTGAGTCTGTAGCCGGACCCGGCCTCACCTTCAACCGGAACCCGCTGTCCTGCCAAATCAGCAAGATCCCGATATACGGTGCGTTTAGATACCTCGAGCTCATCAGCCAGCCTGGCCGCCGTGACCGGGAGTTTTGTCCGTCTGAGTATCTGAATGATCTGGAAAAGTCGGTCTGCCCGCCTCATTTTTTTTACCTGTTGCCACCACGTTGTCAGCAGACCTGAGTGATGATTCTCCCGAATGCTGCACTTCTCGCAGCAATAAGGAGTAGTCTGTGAAATTAGTATCAATACGACTTATCGTACAAGATATCAACAAAGTTGTTAATTTTTATGAATTAATAACAGGATATCAGGCTGAATGGCTGGCACCGGTGTTTGCTGAAATCATAACGCCTACGGCAGTAATAGCCATTGGGAGCGAAGAAACCGTTGCTTTATTTAAAGAAGGTTGCGCCCGGCCTGCGTCCAACCACTCAGCAATTCTTGAATTTATGGTCAAGGATGTTGATAAGGCATTCATTAGATTAAAAGAATACAGTCTGGAATTTGTTCATGAACCCAAAAATATGCCTTGGGGAAACAGAACAATGCAGATTCGCGATCCTGAAGGAACGTTGGTGTCCTTCTTCACGCCAGTAACGGATATTGCCATCAGTCGTTTTAATCGATGAATATAATGCTCACTCAGGCTTGAATTTTACAATACGGGTCAACGGTAACCATCAGCAATGGCTTTATTATGTGCTAAAAGCCATTGCTGCTCTATGCTCCGCACCAATGTCAGCTTTTCGCTTATAGCAGAAGAAAGGAGGCCGCACAAAAGATGCGGCCTTCGCTGTCAGGCGACCAGTTCAGGCATTTGTGCCATCACAAACGCTAAAACTTTTTCCGCGTCGAGTGATGCATAGGGCAGACTTTCAATAATGGCAATTGAACGAGAGTTTCCAACAATGTCTTCAATTTCAGCGAGCTTATATTGAATATGCGGTGCGACAAGAAATCCGTCGAAAGCGGGAGCCACGCTGGCAAAATTTTCCAGACCCACCGCACCAACAATGAGTGGGTGGCCCTTTTTTTCCGCCAGCAGCTGCATCTTTTTGGCGAGAGAATTTGCTGTGTTTCCAAACAAACAACATATCAGAAGCTTTTTCATGTGTTTACCTCCTGAGAATTACTCACAGGATATGACTCGCAAAGCTTATAAAGTGAGGTCTACCTCATAGTTGTGTGACAAAACCATAGTCGTTGTTCCCCTGCCGGGCGCTAAGCCTGAAGCGGACGTTGGTTTAACCGTTTTGGTTCTTCTGGCATTCATTCGCAGCAGAAGGCCATGTAAAGAGAGTATGTTTAATTAACCCGATAAGCGCTTTTCTTGATGCGCCTGCTTTAGCCTGCACGGCCATGCCTTGCGCAATTGCCATCACAAAGGAGGCGAGCGTTGTGCAGTCAATCGACTCGGGCAAATCTCCCTCAAGGCGGGCCTTGTCGAAGCGTTTTTGTAACGCCAGCTGAAATTTTGCACGGCGTTTAATAAGTTCAAGACGAATGGGTTCTGCATCTTCAGAACACGCCAGTGCACCGTTTATGCCCAGGCAACCAGGATGAGCCGCATTTGTGGTCTGAAGGAAGGCGGAGCCTCTCAGGATACCTTCTACAACCTGGCGGGACGTCGGTTCATCGAGCGCCTTCGACATATATCCCATGTATTTGCTTTCATAGAGATCAAGTGCCTTCCTGAAAAAGGCTTCCTTGTTACCGAATGCTGCGTACAGACCGGGACGTGCTACACCCGTCGCGCGAGTTAAATCCTGAAATGAGGTGCCTTCATAACCTTTTTGCCAGAAGACAGAGAGCGCAGCTTCCAGAGCTTCACCTTCATCAAATTGTTTATGTCGTCCCATTTTAAGCCTTCGCCAAATTTCAATAACGATCAGTATAAAACGCTTGACGATGCACATGCAATAAAATACCGTTCGGTATGATATCGATCGGTATTGTATTTGCTATGCGCTTAATGAGTCGCGTATTAACCGGGCTCCAACCTGAATTTCAACAACAAGGTATCCAAATGAACAAGAATCTTTCTGGAAAAGTTGCCCTCGTTACTGGCGGTTCCCGTGGGCTTGGTGCCGCTACTGCTGCGGCGCTGGCAGAGCAAGGGGCGGATGTCGCTATCACCTATGTCGCTTCCGAAGAAAAAGCGTTTAGTGTTGTCTCTGCTCTCGTTAACAAAGGCGTACGTGCAATCGCGATAAAAACCGACCAGGGCGATCCTGATGGTGCTGAATTGTTAATCCGTGAAGTTAAAGAAAAACTTGGAAAACTGGATATTCTTGTCAATAACGCAGCCGTTGCTTTGCAGGGAAAGAACATAGACGCTCCTGACATCGACAATGCGGCAATGGATCGTCAGTGGGCGATTAATACGATGGGCGTCATCGCCAACATTCGTGCTGCGGTAAAGGTTCTGCCGGAAGGTGGACGTATTATTTCGGTTGGGTCTGGTCTCGGGACCCGTGTTGCTTTTCCCGGTACGACCGATTACGCCGCCAGCAAAGCGGCAATTGTCGCCTACAGCAAGGGAGCAGCACGCGATCTCGGGGCCCGCGGTATTACGGTTAATGTGGTCCAGGCGGGGCTTATGGATACGGATATGGCGTCAGAATCGAAGGATAAGCTGCCACCTATCATTATGGAGTCACATGCCATCAGGCGCTATGTAACGGTTGAAGAAGTCGCCGCCGCAATCGTATTTCTTGCCGGACCCGATGCGAGCTCAATAACAGGTTCAGTGATCGACGTTAACGGCGGCTTTACCGCTTGAGTCTTCTCTGTTTCTTTAAGGACATACCAGCCGCCTGAGCGGCTGTTCCCTTCATATCCAAATTGTATCAATGTTATCGGGGCCCGGTGTACCAAGGGTGCGTGGGACTAATGTCTTCTTTTCGTTCCAAACCCGCACCATCTGAATTTACGCCAGGATGGCGAAAGGGAAAATGTAGCGCTGAGCAATGCGATATGAATTAAGTGATCATGGCATCATGTGATTCTAAAACCCTCTAGATCGTGATTCCCCCATCAACGCTAAGAGTCGTGCCTGTGATAAACCCGGCACCTGACGAGCACAGGTAAAGAATCGCCTTTGCAATCTCTTCGGGGCGTCCGGTTCGTTTCATCGGTTGCAGGTCATTGAGAAAATTACGTCCACTCTCTTCAGCTCGCATCGCCTCGTTCATCGGCGTGTCAATCACGCCCGGGCACACTGCATTGATCCGGACTCCTTGTGAAGCAAACTCCACCGCCGCTGATTTGGTCAGCCCGATAACGGCAAATTTACTCGCGTTGTATATTGCTGACCCCGGAAAGGCCCGGAGCCCCAGGAACGAAGCGGTATTAACGATGCTTCCTCCACCGCTTTTCAGTATCGCGGGGATTTCGTACTTCATACAAAGTGCAGTACCGCGCACATTGACGGCCAGAGTACGGTCGATGTCATCAGCGGAGGTTTCAGTAATCGAAGCAGACGGGAGAAATACACCTGCGTTGTTGAATGCGAAGTGTAAGCCCCCAAATACCTCCACGGTTCGCGTGACTGAGAGCGCTACCTGTTCTTCGACAGAAAGATCGGCCTGTACAAAAAGACCTTTACCCCCAGCCTGCTCGATGAGTGTGACACTTTCTTTGCCCTCGGCCTCCCGACGTCCCACAACGGCAACCTTTGCCCCTTCCTGGGCAAATGCAAGCGCGGTGGCCCGGCCAATACCAGAGGTGCCGCCAATAACGAGTGCAACTTTATCGCTGAACGTTTTCATAGTGCTTAGTTCTCAATATTTCTGAAGGTTGCCGCACCCAGTACAGCCAGTACGAGCCGCGTCAATATGGATGAGTTACCTGAACGCTGAGAAATAACTATAGGATGCTTTATTGTTGAAGATAAGCCATGCTTTATCGCATGTATTACTGGCTAATATTCATCAATGGGATAGCTAATATGCGCACTAATCAACTGGGTGAATTGACAGCTTTTGTGGCTGTTGCCGAAGAGCGAAACTTTCGACGAGCAGCCGCGAGGCTTAACCTGACGGCCTCAACACTCAGCCATTCTTTGCGCGCACTGGAAGAACGGCTCGGTGTGAGATTGCTTAATCGCACTACCCGTACCGTTTCGCCTACCGCAGCCGGAAAGGCATTGCTTGAGAGAATTGCCCCCGCCTTTTCGACAATCGCTGAGGCAGTCGAAGAAGTGAACGTCTTTCGCCAGCATCCCCATGGCAGCCTACGGATCAACTCTCCGCGTATTGCGTACCAGATGGTTTTTATGCCCATTTCTAAGCAGTTTTCGCATGACTTCCCCGATATAACGCTGGAAATTTCTCTCAACGATAGCTTTGTGGATATCGTCAAAGAGGGCTTTGATGCCGGTATTCGTCTGCGTTCTGATATCCCGAAAGACATGAACGCAGTGCGGGTCACACAAGACTTCACCGCCGCAGTATATGGCTCACCCGATTATTTTCGCCGCTTCCCTTTGCCCCGGACGCCGCAAGATTTACAAATGCATTTATGTATTGGCCGACGTGAAATCTCCAGTGGTAACCTGTATCGATGGGAATTTGCTAAAGACGGTAAGCGCGTCGCGGTATCGGTAGAGGGCCCGCTGATACTGGACACGGTAGACATGATGATTGATGTCGCACTGCGGGGTACAGGTCTGGTATATGCCCCTGATTGCGAAGAGAATCAGCAGCATGTAGCTGCTGGCCGGCTGGTTCGCGTCCTGGCAGACTGGTCACCTACAGTCCCCGGCTTTTACCTTTATTTTCCGGGCCACAGGCAGATGCCTGCAGCGCTTAACGCATTGATTGAGACAGTTCGCGTGGATGCTGAGCTTACTGATTAAACAATAGAGAACTCGCCAGCAGGGCCTTATACATATGTTACCGGGTGCCTCCCGCTAAGCCTTTGGGTAACTCCATGACTCACAGCTTCAGTTGTACATGAAGAATATTCCAGCAGAAGAGTCATCAGGTTAATTAGCCCTGCCGCTGAGGAGGATTCATCATAAAAGGGAAGATAGCAGGAAGGGGATGAGTGAGATACGGTATTTTTTCAGCGCACAAAGAATGATTTTATCTTCAGGGTAAGTATTAAACATTTTTAATATGTCAGAAAAAAAAAGCCTGCTAATAGCAGGCTGTCAAGGTTTGTTACTCATTTTTTGTTCGCATCTGATAAATAAGGTAAGTACACAATTAAACGTGAGGCAGAGAGGATAATGAAATGCTATAAATGTTTTTAGCAATATCAGGTATTTCCTTTGAGGTCAATTCCCTGTCAGAAGTTGCTTAAATAACATCATGATCGCCGGTTAAGGAAGGAAAATCTGTGGACATAATCCGAAGATGTGTTTCCTCACCGTTTTTCAGGCTTTTCATACAGCAGGACTGCACTTCACCACATCGGTCAGCACACTCATACATGCGCAAAAATATGCTGGCCTGATATTAAGAATAAACGGATTTTCTCTGGTTTAATTTATGGGGCTGTCTACTCAGGAATAATCCTTCATCGTTGTCGCAGACCCATAAATATTTATTTATCGCAAAGTATTACATTTGTAGCAGCAGGGCCTTTGTCACCACCGTGTATTGCGAATTCAACTTTCTGCCCTTCAAATAAGGTTTTGAAGTTGTCGCCGTGAAGCGCAGAAAAATGAACGAAAACATCTTTGCTTCCATCAAGAGGAGAGATGAAACCAAAACCTTTATCTTCGTTAAACCACTTTACCAGGCCTTTAACTCTTGAGGTCATACTGGCTCCTGTCACACATGATTGTATTGATAGTAAACGTATAGTATTAAACGTATGGACTCAAAAGGAGGGGATATCAGCGATAACGCCTGGTAATGAGGACTGCCCGGAAAATGTTTTACGTTCGTTTGTACATCGAACTGATGGGGGTCATTAAGGCACGGGAAGTCATAATAAGCAAATTATATTTTAGCCGTCCGGAGGTCCTGCCAGGAAAATTAAAAGTGGCAAAAAATTATCCAGCGTGTGGTCTTTGTTTGTTTTAAAAAAGTGACTTGTTGCATAAACTGGCTGGCATTATCAAAAGTTGTGGTATTCCCAGTGGTAAATGTCTCATTACCGCTTCAGATGGCCGAAAAGACGTTCTGCTTCACATTTCAGCCGTTAACGCCTGCGGTTCAGAATTACTCATCTCAGGAAGCCGTATTGAATTTTGTCGGATCGATAGTCTCAGGGTGCCTGTGGCTGCAAATATCTCTATTTTCTGAATCTCAGTGCACCAAAATAATTAGATTAAAACTTAACCATATGTGATACGGTGAAGCTCATTCATTGAAAGGTTAATGATTATGTCCATTATCGATTATGCAATGAAACTCTTCAGCGGTGCGTCTACCACTACTGCCGTCTGCCCTGTTTGTGGCCTAAAATCAGCGCAACCGCTATCAAAAATCCGTCGCAATCAGGCCATGCTTTGCCCCGGGTGTAAGGCCCTGTTTATCTCCCGACGCTAGTTCGACCGATAAACCGCAGACAGAGCCCATATTCTATACTTAAGTTAAATTCCAGCAGCTGTTAAATCCCTGATGCCTTACGCCCATCCTGAGAGAACGTTTCTGAACTGATTTCGCAACTGCTCCTGCGTGCTAACGTTGCATCAGAGCAATGCTATGAAAATGAACCCCAGAGCGTGGTTTTACCGCTCCCGTATTCCGATGAATGCCGCTGAAAGCGTAACGTTTTCGGCGAACGATCCTGGCGGTGAAAGCACCTCGCAGTCAGAACTCTTTTCGACCGTCCAGATGGAACGCTATGGTCAGAAGCTGGCGCGGACCCATAAATTATCGCCGAATAAACTCCCTTATTACCTTCTGAAAAGGCTCGGCGACAATGAAGTCCTCATCACGCAAAACTGCTATGAACTTAACACGGCTAAAAAGACGAGTATCATGCCCGCCGGGGAGTGGTTGCTGGACAATTATTATCTGATTGAGGAACAAATCCGCACTGTCCGCCAGCACTTGCCGAAAAGCTTTGGTAAAGGTCTCCCGTCGCTGATGCCGCCGCTGAACTGTCCACGAATTTACAATATTGCCTCAGAGGCCATCGTTCACGGTGATGGCCGCTGGGATATCGCCAGCCTGACCAGCTACCTCACAGCCTATCAACAGGTGACACCGCTGACATTAGGTGAAGTCTGGGCCTTACCTGGGATGCTGCGTCTGGCGCTGATTGAAAATCTTCGTCGTATCAGCCTGGAAGTGATAAAAGCGCAGCGGGACAGAAACCTGGCAGATGCGTGGATAACAAGAATTTTCGAATGCGCAGAGAATGAGCCTGGTGATTTAATCATGGTGGTTGCCGATATGGCTCGCTCCCGTCCTCCGTTAAGCAGTGCGTTTGTCGCAGAACTGGTGCGGCGGCTGCAAGGACACGGAAACGCGCTGTCGTTACCGCTGACCTGGGTTGATCAGTGCCTTCGGGAACAGGGGATCACCACCGACGTTCTCATCCATAGCTTCAATCAACAGCTTGCCGCCAGCCAGCTATCCGTCAGTAACAGCATCGCGGGTTTGCGATTACTGAGTGAAACGGACTGGGCTGATTTTGCCGAAACGATAAGCGTTGTCGAACAAGCATTACGCAATGATCCTGCCGGTATCTATCCCCGGATGCACTTCAATACCCGGGATCATTACCGACACATTGTGGAGATCCTGGCCAGAGACAGCGGTCTCAGCGAGCCTGAGGTTGCTGACAGGGTGCTGGCGCTTTCAGGGAACAGTGCTCCCGATACACCGGAACATCATGTTGGTTATTATCTCGCGGGCGAAGGTCGACAGATGCTGGAAATTCATCTGTTGGCAGACACCTCAAGGCTCATACGCTTGCGGCACAGTTTCAACAGAATAACCCTGCTGTCATGGCTTGGAAGTCTGGCTTTGTTGACCACAGCAACGACCGCGGCAATATTGCACGAAACTGCCATGCAGGGCACAGACTGGCTGTTGATCGCGGTGATATTGCCTCTGATTATCGCTTTAACTCAGTTAATGAGCGACTTACTCAGTGACGCAACCACCCGTTTCCGCGTTCCTCGTCCCTTGCCGGGGATGGATTTTTCAACCGGTATTCCTGCTGACAGTGCCACCCTGTTAGTCATCCCTTGCATGCTGACCAGCCACGAAAGTTTCAGCCAGCTCCTCACCAATCTTGAAGTCTGCTGGCTGGGGAATGAAAACGAAAATCTCAGGTTCGCGCTGCTCACTGATTTCGCTGATTCTGATAATGAACCCTCGCCGGAAAGCCACGCGCTGCTCAGACAGGCGATCGCCGACACGCAGGCGCTGAATCGCCGCTACTCCTCCAGCCGCCCACGTTTTTATCTGCTACACCGCCAGCCTGAATGGAACCCCGCTGAAGAAAAATGGATGGGCTATGAACGCAAGCGGGGAAAACTGGCGTTGCTGAACAGCTGGTTGCGCCATCCGGGAACACAATTCGTCAGCGTTGCAGACCTACCTCCCCACCTTTTACCGGGTCACATTAAGTACGTCATTACCCTGGACAGCGATACGATGCTGCCACGCGATACGGCACACAAACTGGTCGCGACGATGGCGCATCCGCTGAATACGCCCGAGTATGATCCGGTACGCCAGAGAGTTGTCAAAGGATTTGGTATTTTACAACCCGGTCTTGCGGAGGAGATACCACGCAACGGTCAGGGGCGTTACGCAGCACTGCGCAGCAGCATACCGGGCAATAACCCCTATTCGATGATGTCTTCGGATATCTATCAGGATCTCTTTGGGGAAGGATCGTTCGTGGGCAAAGGGATTTACGATGTTGATATTTTTATGCAGGCCACTGCTAACACCTGCCCGGAAAACTTGGTTCTCAGCCATGATCTCCTCGAAGGATGCTATGCACGTTCGGGTCTGCTGAGTGAAGTGCTACTCTACGAACAATACCCTAATAATTATCTGTCAGATGTTGCACGCCGTTCACGCTGGATCCGCGGTGACTGGCAACTGCTTAACTGGCTGAAACCACGCATCAGAAAAGCTGATGGAACCCGGGCCAGGAATCCGCTGACCGCGCTTTCTTACTGGAAATTACTTGATAATCTGCGTCGCAGTCTGGTCGCTCCCTCTTTACTGGTATTGCTGTTCTTCACCCTGTCCGGGGCACCCAATCCGGTTTACTGGCTTGGCGTACTGTCGATGATATGGCTGTTGCCAGCCATCCTCTGTATCGCCCATGACCTTCTGCATAAACCTCTGCGCCGCCGCCTGAAGCCGCATCTGTTACTGGTGGGGGAGGGCGCGCTGAAGCGTTTGTCAGGTATCGGCCTTAATTTTGCGATACTGCCGCACGAAGCCGGATATTCGCTGAAGGCGATTGCCGTGACGCTATGGCGACTGGGGATCAGCAGGCGTAACCTCAGCCAGTGGGTCAGTCACGGCCTGGACAGCAATCAGGCCAGACCCACCGTTGCGCGTTTTTATCAGGCGATGTGGCTGAATGTTGCAGGTGGCGTGACGCTGACAATACTGACCGGGCAATGTGCACCACAGCTGCTGGGGATTGCGTTGCCGATCGGTTTGTTATGGTGTGTGGCGCCGCTGCTGATGAGTTGGCTGAGTCGCCAGCCCATGCGTAAGGTGTTTGCGCCAAATCAGGAACAAAAACAGCTGTTACGCCAGACAAGCCGTGAAATCTGGGCATTTTTTGAGACCTTTGCCACAGAAAAAGAGAACTGGCTTCCGCCTGATAACTACCAGGAAACGCCGCAACCGACGGTGGCCCATCGAACTTCCCCTACCAATATTGGCCTTTCCCTTATGGCTAACCTGACGGCATGGGACTTTGGCTACCTGCCCGGCGGAGAAGTGCTCCGGCGCGTGTCGCTCACGCTCGACACGCTGGATAAAATGGAGCACTACCGGGGCCATCTCTACAACTGGTATGACACCCGTACGCTGGCCCCCCTCAGCCCACGCTATATCTCAAGCGTCGACAGCGGCAACATGGCGGGGCATTTGTTGACACTGCGTGCAGGGCTGTCCGCCATGCGTCATCTGCCAGTTTTAAACAGCCAACAGATACTGGCGGGGCTGAACGATACGCTGGATATTCTGGAAAAACAGTGGGGTCAGAACCCACCTGACGGCCTGCTGCAGCTGCGCAAACACTGCCTGAACGCAGCGTTTCTCTCACCGAAGGCATTTTTCAGCGAGCTGAAAAACATGCGAACCCAGTGCAACCACCTGACCACGCAATGTCATCAGGGATCTCCCCTTCAGAAGCGTTGGGCAGGACATCTGGAGCATCAGCTGGTTCAGCTTTGCCATGAGTGGTCACTGCTGCTTGGCTGGTTACCTTCATCCTGGAACGAACAGACGCTGCCGACGCTGAGTGAGCTTGCCCGTGCGACATTTACGGGTAAAGGAACACCTACGGCGTCAGCGACGGAACAGGCCCGGATGCGACTCAATATTATCGCCGAGCTTGAACAGCGGCTGGATGAGCATGCCCGGATGGATTTCGTCTTTCTGTACAGCGAAGCAACCAGTCTGCTCAGCGTCGGTTATAACTGTGACACAAATATGCCTGACAAGAGCCACTACGATCTCCTGCCGTCTGAAATCCGCCTGACCAGTTTTCTTGCCATTGCGACTAACCAACTGCCTCTTAAAAGCTGGTACGCGCTGGGTCGACTGTTTACTACGATTGATAATGAAACTGCCCTGATGTCATGGAGCGGGTCTATGTTTGAATACCTGATGCCAAATCTGGTGATGCCTACCTGGCCCGGCAGCCTGCTCGATGAAATGAGTCAGTCGGCGGTCAGGCGCCAGATTCACTGGGGGAAAGAGCGCGGGGTACCATGGGGCGTTTCAGAGTCTGGCTATCATGCTTTTGATGTTCAGCATAATTATCAGTATCAGGCATTTGGCGTACCGGGTCTTGGTCTGCGCAGGGGGCTTGCCGATGACATGGTTGTCGCACCTTACGCCACACTGCTGGCGCTGATGGTTTCTCCACAGAGAGCCTGTGAGAACCTGTTCAGGCTGCAAAAAAATGGCGCACACGGCGAATACGGCTTTTATGAAGCGCTGGACTATACCCCTTCACGCCTCGCAACCGGTCAGCTCTATGCGGTGGTACAGTCCTGGATGGCGCATCACCAGGGTATGGCATTTCAGGCACTGGCTCATGTGCTGCTTGATGCCCCCATGACTGAACGATTCATGTCCAGTACGGTCTTCCGGTCAGCGAGCCTGCTGTTACAGGAGCGCGTGCCGGATGCGGTCGATCTGTACAGTCCCCGCCGTCATTTTGAATCTCATGAGGGCAGGGTCAAACCCGTTCGCTATGAACCCCGAATTTTTAATGGGGTGGAGACACCAGCCCCGGATATTCAACTGCTGTCCAACAGCCATTATCATCTGATGTTGACAGCGGGCGGCGGCGGCTACAGTCGCTGGAATAATATTGCTCTTACGCGCTGGCGCAGTGATACCACCTGCGATAACTGGGGAGCATTCTGCTATATCCGCGATATACAGACGGGGAATGTGTGGAGTAATACCTGGCAGCCGACTGGCTATACCAGCGGACACGACGAGGAAGTAATATTCACCGATGCGAGTGCTGAATTCAGACGCACCTTCGGGGGACTCAGCGTCAAAACTCAGATTGTGATCTCCCCGGAGGATGATATTGAGCTGCGACGACTCACACTGATTCATCGTGGTCGCCAGCCCCGCTCCCTGGAACTAACAACCTATGCCGAAGTGGTACTGGCACCTGAAGCCAGCGATCTTGCACACCCGGCATTCAGCAATCTGTTTATTCAGACCGAGCTGGATCCTGAGCGTGACGCTATTCTTTGCCGCCGGCGCCCCCGCTCCCCGGATGAACCGAGCCCTTGCCTGTTTCACATGATGGTGGTGCATGGCGATAACCGACATAACGTCTCATTTGAAACAGACAGGGCAAAATTTCTTGGCCGTGGCAGAAACCCTGCTGATGCCCTGGCAATAGAGGCGGGAGGGGCGCTCAGCAACACGTCGGGGTCCGTGCTGGATCCGATACTGGCAATACGCCACGCCATCATTCTGCAGCCGGGGCAGCCGGTCACGATTGATATCATTTATGGTGTCAGCGAGACCCGACAGCAGAGCCTGGCGCTGCTGGAAAAATATCGCGATTACCCTATCGCCGATCGCGTCTCTGAACTGGCCTGGTCTCACAGTCTGGTGGTATTACGCCAGATGAACGCCAGTGAAGATGATGCCACTTTATTTAACCGTCTCGCCAGCGCTGTGCTTTACCCTGTCCAGGAGCTACGCGCCGAAGGCCAGGCGATCGGCCGCAATCGGCGTGGTCAGTCCGGTCTGTGGGGGTGGGCCATTTCAGGCGATCTGCCGATAGTGTTGCTCGGTATTACCAGCGAGGAAGGTATCACCTCCGTTACCACACTGATTCAGGCACACCGTTACTGGAGACAGAAAGGACTGAATGTTGATTTGGTTATCCTGAATAACAGCCCCGGCGGCTACCAGCAGGAATTACAAAATAAGATTATGGATTTAATTTATGCCGGGTCTGAAGCCAGTCTGCTGGATAAAACGGGCGGTATTTTTGTCCGTAATGGTGAGCATCTCTCCGCTGAGGATAAGTTGCTTTTGATGAGCGTGGCTTGTCTTTATCTTGATGACCGCACAGGGAGTATTAATGAGCAGCTTAACCAGCGTACTCATACCCTGAAACCTCCGGCCAGGGCATTCATTCCGCGTGCTGTGCGGGAACGTAATCAACATACGGACTGGAGCCCTGATATCAGTCAGTTATGCCACTTCAATGGGTACGGTGGATTTTCTCAGGATGGTCGGGAGTATCAGATTGTCCTCCGTGAAAATGCGCAGACACCGGCTCCGTGGTCAAACGTACTGGCAAACTCCCGTTGTGGCAGTGTGATTTCAGAGGCGGGGCAGGCCTACTCCTGGTATGAGAATGCGCATGAGTACCGGTTGACACCGTGGGAGAACGATCCGGTGAGCGATCGCAGCGGCGAGGCGTTTTATCTGCGCGATGAAGAGAGCGGTGAGTATTGGTCACCGACGGCTTTGCCCGTTCGCGGACACGGTGATTACCTGACCCGTCATGGTTTTGGTTACAGCGTTTTTGCCCATCGTGAGAGTGGTATAGACAGCGAGCTGACGGTCCTGGTTGCCGAAGAGGCGCCGGTTAAACTGGTGCTCCTGACGCTCAGTAACTCTTCGGGACGGACACGTAAACTCTCCGTCACAGGCTATGTGGAGTGGACGCTCGGAGGATCACGAACTCGCTCAGCCCCTCACATTGTGACACATGCGACCAGAGCGCCTGGGGGTTGCGGGGTGCTGGCGAACAACTTTTATGGCGATAACGGTGGTGACCGTACTGCATTTTTTGCCGTCAGCGGTAATGACTGTTCACTGACAGGGGACCGCCGGGAGTTTATCGGCCGTAATGGTTCCCTGCATGCCCCGTCGGCCATGAAACTGCGCAGGCTTTCAGGTAAGACGGGTGCCGGTCTGGATCCCTGCGGGGCAGTACAATCGGCGGTGACATTAATTGATGGCGATCAGAGAACGTTTATTTTCATCCTCGGCGCAGAGGAGAATCATGCCCGTGCCCAGGAGACGCTTGCACGCTATATGAATGAGGAGACAGTTCGCCAGGAGCTGAACCGGGTTCATAACCATTGGCACAATGTGCTCGATAAAATCGTGGTTAACACTCCCGATACTTCCGTAAATTTACTGGTTAATGGCTGGCTGTTGTATCAGACAGTCGCCTCTCGCCTGTTGGCCCGCAGTGGTTACTATCAGTCTGGCGGTGCATTTGGTTTTCGCGATCAGCTGCAGGACACGCTGGCACTGAGTCATGCCGATCCGAACAGGATGCGTGAACAGATAATACTGTGCGCATCACGGCAATTTATTGAAGGTGATGTGCAGCACTGGTGGCACCCGCCACATGGCAACGGTGTGCGTACCCGCTGCTCTGATGACTACCTGTGGCTTCCGCTTGCCGTTTGCCACTATGTGGACACGACGGGAGATAAAGATGTCCTGGAAATGCGCATCCCTTATCTGGAGGGGCGTCTGCTTCAGCCTGGTGAAGAGTCTGTCTATGACACGCCGGTTATCAGCGGCACCGAAGAGACACTCTGGTTACACTGCGTCAGAGCGATTAAACATGGACTGCGGTTCGGAGAGCATGGTCTGCCGCTGATGGGTGCCGGTGACTGGAATGACGGGATGAACCGGGTGGGTATCGAAGGCAAAGGTGAAAGCGTCTGGCTGGGCTTCTTCCTGTACGACATTCTACAGCGGTTTGCGGCGCTGGCGGAGAGCAGGCAGGATGACAGTGTCGCTTCAATGTGTCGTTCGCAGTCCCTGCGCCTGCAAAACAATCTCGAAACCCACGCCTGGGATGGTGAATGGTACCGGCGCGGTTATTTTGACGATGGTACTCCCCTGGGGTCGAAAGCCTCACCGGACTGCCGGATTGATGCGATTGCGCAGAGCTGGTCTGTATTGTCCGGCTCCGCAAGTCCGGAACGGTGCGCAAAGGCCATGCAGGCGCTGGATAAGCATCTTGTGGATAACGAGGGGGGGCTGATAAAACTGTTAACGCCGCCTTTCGATGGTCACGGTCCAAATCCGGGCTACATTCAAGGGTATCTGCCCGGTGTGCGGGAAAACGGGGGGCAGTATACGCATGGTGCCATCTGGGCAGTGATGGCATTTGCCCGAATGGGGAATGCCGAACGTGCCTGGCAACTCTGGTCAATGCTCAACCCGATAAATCATACCCTGAATGAAGACTCCGTCGGGATTTATAAAGCGGAGCCTTATGTTATGAGTGCTGATGTCTACAGCGTCGCTCCCCATATCGGACGAGCAGGATGGAGCTGGTATACCGGTTCAGCAGGCTGGGCTTATCGCCTGCTTACCGAAGAGTTACTGGGGATAAAACGCTCCGGTGCTGCCTTTACTGTCCATGCCCGGTTGCCGGATGCGTGGCCATCTTTTTCTATGACATATCAATATGGCGAAAGCTATTATCAGATGACTGTTTCACGCGGCGGCGAATATCGGGTTACATTTGATGGCGTCCTCCTGCCTGATGACAGAATCCCGCTGCGGGATGATGGACAAAACCATACGGTTGAGATCGTTCAGAACTGACGCTGGCTGCAAAAGCGCATTAACGTCTGCCGTTAATGCGCTGATTATCTCTGAGAACATCGATCGCAGTCTGCATGGCGATTTTGTCATCCCGCCTTTTTTGCTTCTTCTGCATTACCTGAAGATACTCAAGTAAGGTTCGGGTATTAATTGGTCGACCCTGTTTACCCACAGTCAGTACGGCTTCACCAAGGATAATTTTCACCGGTGGCAACTGTGCCGGGTACCAGTCAAGGGTGTCTTCTGATTTCATCATAAATTTCTCATGGAAGGGTATTGTATCATAAATCAGACATTTATTTTCTAATGTCTGATGTTTTGATTCAGACATAAATCATCATAACTTAATGCAGTTATTTTTATATTAAAGCGTATGATAATTATTATATTCCCCCGAGGATTATTTATGTCTTATACAGAAGGGCTCAGACACTTTAAAGAAAGACCGGTTCATGTTGCTTGCCCGGTATGTGCGCACAGGGCCGATCAGAAAGCAGGTAAACTACGAAAAGATGCGACTCTGGAATGCCCCGCCTGCGGGCTGTTGTTCAGGCCATCAGAATGCTGGTGTATCGGCGGCTGATCGGCTCTCGCGGCTTAACGTGAGCGGTACCGGGAATGACAACATTTCTCTTGTATTACAGTTGTAGAGGGCTTGATGATGAAATCTAAAAAATCTGTTTTTATTGTAGGAGAAATCCTTTCGAACAGCCTTCATGGACAGGCTGGTCAATCTTACTGTATTCACAGGGTTAGATTTAACAATGGAAAATACGCGGTTGTTCGGGAAGCATCAGGGATGTGTTTCAAGCCTGGCGAATGTATTCAACGAAACGATTGTCAATGGTTTTATAATTTCACCCAAATTCGTCTTCTCTCATTTGAGTATCTTGATGATGATGAATCCAGAAGGCAATTTATTGAATATCAATGACAATCCCGTGAATTTTAGGTTGAATAACATTGATGGTTGACAATTTTTGCCTGGCTTCCCATATTTTTTTTACCATTAATTACCTGATTATTTATTTTTTTCTGAATTTAGACATGCTTAAACTGTCTAACACGATGTGTATCGCTAAAGACGAATTCTCTCATTCTTTTCCTTATGCGTTACAACTTTCATTAGCATTCAGGAAATTTATGTCACATCTCTTTACTCATAATTTACTCCATCCCCGCTACTGGCTTACCTGGACTGGTTTGGGTCTGCTGTGGCTTATCGTTCAACTTCCTTATCCGGTTTTACATATTCTGGGCTCTGGTCTTGGAAAAATGTCCAGACCTTTTCTGAAACGTCGGGAAGGTATTGCGATTAGAAATATCGAACTCTGTTTTCCTGAGATGACCCCGTTTGCCCGAAGTCAGATGATCAATAAAAACTTTGTTTCTCTCGGGCTGGGACTGATGGAAACTGGCATGGCCTGGTTCTGGAGCGATGCGAGAGTCAAAAAATGGTTTGATGTCGAAGGGATTGAAAACCTGACCGGCGCAACCAGAGGGGTAATGGTTGTCGGGATTCATTTCATGTCTCTTGAATTGTGCGGAAGAGTCATGGGGTTATGTCACCCTATGATGGCAACGTATCGTCCACACAATAATCCATTGATGGAATGGGTTCAGACGAAAGGGCGTATGCGTTCAAATAAAGCGATGATTAATCGACGTAATTTGTCTGGTTTTGTTCATGCGCTCAAGGCCGGTGAAGCTGTGTGGTTTGCACCGGATCAGGATTATGGGGCAAAGGGGAGCATTTTCGTACCTTTTTTCTCGGTAAAAAAAGCAGCCACGACGAATGGAACGTATGCACTGTCAAAACTCGCTGGTGCACATTTGATCACACTGAGTATGATTCGACGGAGCGATAAAAAAGGTTATCACATGTATATCAGTCATCCGTTGCCGGACTATCCTGAGGAGGACGGGGTCGCCGCAGCTGCTTATATGAATAAAATCATTGAGCGTGAAATTCTCCGTGCCCCTGAGCAGTATCTCTGGATGCATCGCAGGTTTAAAACACGTCCGGAAGGAGAAATCTCTTTATACAAATGAATCATCCTGCTTGTCATGAGTCAGAATCTATCTTTCTTGCCACTGAATGTATTTGTTAAGAATGAAATGGGTCGTTATTCAGTCTGCTCCATGTTAATAACGGCAGAACTGACAGCCATGGTTCATCAACGGAGCCTATTCGGATTTGAAGGTCCGCTTTTCGCTCTCAACGGACCCATACAAAGCTGAGAAATGCCGTCCGAAGGCGGCATTTGCACGTTATCAAGCTTCTTTTTTTGGCCGTGAATTGCGTCTAAGCGCGTTGCCTTGTCTAAGGCTAAGCATTACAGGATAGGAATGGTCAATAAGGCGGTAGCAATGACGCTCGATTTACTCTCGCACCGGGAACCCATTAAACAAAAGGTTGCAGGGCAAACATTATAACCAGCAGGTTTAGCGGCGTGACAGGCAGCAAAACCAGGCTGTTACGGCACAAGCTGTCAGAACCAATCCCAGTTGCTGCACGATACCGGCGAGTCCCAGCATTATTCCCAGCAATAAATAGTAGACCAATCCAAACAGCGCTCCGGCAGCCCCTGCCTGCTCACGATATTGGCTCAAGGCCTGGCTCAGCACGTTGGGTATCGCAATGCCATAGGCAACCACAACTCCGGCTACCGGTAAAAGGATCCACAGAGATTGCTGTAATACCCATGCCGTGACGCCAGACAACAGTGCCAGCGTGCAGGCATTTTTCACAAGTTGTTCCGGTGACAAGCCGATCGACAGCAGTTTCCGGCTCCAAAGGCTCCCCGTCAGGGAAGCAAAAGCCAGTAAGATCCCCGTCCAGCCGAATGTCCTGGAACTCCAGCCTAACTGTCCAAAAAGAAACGGTGCAAGGCTGTAGTAACTGAAAAGCATAGTATTCAGTAGCGCAACAAGCATTGCATTTTTCCAGAGTCTTCCGTCTCCTGCCATCCGGTAAACCAGCCCTCCAAACCGGGAGCTGGAAGTATTTTCCAATCGCGTTTCGGGCAGCAAGGTTGCTGTCAGCGTTAGCAGCACTATCGCCATCGTGACCAGCGCCACAAACACGCCGGTATGACTATACAGGCTGACCAGCCAGCCTCCGCTTATCAGACCGAAAATGGGGCTCACTGCCAGCGCAGCCCCCATAACGGAAAAAACGCGGGCTAACGCAGTCGATTCGTAACTGTCTCGCAGCATGGTCTGTACTACGATGGAACCTGCTGCTGCACCCACGGCAGCTATCATGCGGGCCAGGAGCAAAACGCTAAAATCTGTAGCCACAAGCGCTAGTGCGGAACCAGTGCCGTAGCAGAGCAGTCCGGCCATCATGGCTGGCCGCCGACCAATGCGGTCGCTTAATCCTCCCCAGAGTGCGACGCCGACGGCAAAAGCAACAAAATAGACCGAAAGAGTCTGAGCGGCACGTTCGCTACTCACCTGAAAAGCACGGGTAATGTCTGGCAATGCAGGGCTGTATATGGTTTCGACCAGTTGGGGAAACATTATCAGCAATGTCAGTAGCCACAAAGGTGGCCGTTGGGGGGTATTCATGGCAACTTCCTTAGAGAAACAGGATATGCGGCTATTATTGCGGAAGTCACCTTGTCGAATTACCATGATGAGGACTCTATATATTAAAAATCGGACATAAGATGAAGATCAACCCGGAAGATTCTTTCAATCCGGATAGGTTTGATGAGTTAGTTATCGGGATTGCATCCGATATGGGGGTACACGATTCCGGGATGCACAGTCACCAGCGCCATCAGCTCCTTTTTTCGGCAGCCGGAAGTATCACGATTGAGCTGGATAATACCCTGTGCCTGCTTCCGCCCCGGCGTGCTGCCTGGATCCCGTCCGGCACGCTTCATCGGGCCATTATGAATGGTGCGATGGCCTATCGTTCATTGTACTTTTCATGCACTTTACCGTTATCTGATTTGCCCCTGCAGATAGTTGAAGTTAACCCCCTGTTCTTTGAAGTGATAGAGCGGATGGCATTCTGGCAGTGGGGAATGGCTGAAGAACAACAACGCAGTCTCATCACCGTTTTTTGTGAAGAAATTAAAAACGCACAAAGTGAAAACTGGACGGTGAGATTTCCTTCAGATAGTCGTCTGAGCGCATGGCTGGACAGAGTACGCAGGGGGGAATTACCCCCACGCCTGGGACAGTTAGCCCAAAAGGTCGGCGCATGTGAACGCACAATAAGCCGTATTTTTATCAGGGATACGGGAATGAGTTATCAGAGCTGGAGGCAGCAGTGGAGGCTCATGAAAGCAATGGAAATGCTATGTGGCGGTTGGCCGTTAAGTCAGGTTGCACAGCACCTTGATTTTGTCAGCGACAGTGCCTTTATCGTTTTTTTCCGTCATTATACGGGGACAACACCGACTCGCTATCTGCGTCATTCAGGCGCTGAAAATCAGGCCTTATCTTCTGTTTAACCGCTAAACAAAAAAGCGCCCGCAGGCGCTTTTCTTTTAAACCATTAAGGCTTCTTCTTCGGCCAGTCGTCGTCATCGTCCCATTTGTCGTTGAAGTCACGATGTGGGGGAAGCTCAGGCTTGTTTGCCATAAACTTCTTCGGATCGACGCGCTTGAGATCTTTGATCACGTTAATCATCACGCCTGCCAGAAACACCAGCACCAGAATCCACCAATATTTTGCCAGCCAGTCCATGCCTGTTACCTCTCAAAGTCATGCCGCCTACGCGACCAGTTGTTCCATAATCCGCTGATACATCCGGGCCAGAAGCTGCAGGTCGGCGGCGTTCACGCATTCGTTGATTTTATGAATGGTGGCGTTCACCGGCCCAAGCTCTACCACCTGCGCCCCCATCTGTGCGATAAAGCGCCCGTCGGAGGTGCCGCCCGTGGTCAGCAGCTGCGGTTTAATTTCATTATAGTGCTCAATGGCATTCACCACCGCATCCACCAGCTTACCGCGGGACGTCAGGAACGGCTGGCCGGACACCCACCAGTCAACGCTGTAGCGCAGCTCGTGTTTATCCAGCAGGGCGAGCACCTTCTGTTTAATCATTTCGTCGGTCAGTTCGGTGCTGAAGCGGAAATTGAACTGTACGAACAGCTCGCCCGGAATGACGTTGTTGCTGCCGGTGCCTGCTTTGATGTTGGCAATCTGCATGCTGGTCTGCGGGAAGAATTCGTTGCCTTTATCCCACTCCGTCGCCACCAGCTCGGTGAGCATCGGGGCTGCGCGGTGCACTGGGTTATCGGCCAGATGCGGATAAGCCACGTGGCCTTGCACGCCGTGAATGGTCAGATTGCAAGTCATGGAGCCGCGACGACCGTTTTTCACCACGTCGCCCACCACTTCAGTGCTTGATGGTTCACCTACCAGGCAGTAATCCAGACGCTCGTTGCGCGCCATCAGTGCTTCCACGACTTTCACGGTGCCGTGGGTGGCGCTGGCTTCTTCATCGGAGGTAATAAGAAATGCCAGACGACCTTTGTGGTTCGGATGCTGTGCGACGAAGCGTTCTGCCGCAACCACCATCGCTGCCAGAGAACCTTTCATGTCTGCGGCACCGCGCCCGAACAGCATGCCGTCGCGAATGGTGGGTTCAAACGGTGGATTGATCCAGCGATCGGCATCGCCGGTTGGCACCACGTCGGTATGTCCGGCAAAGGCGAGCGTTTCCCCTTTGCCGCGCCAGGCCCAGAAGTTTTGGGTATCGCCAAAGTCCATGGCTTCCACGGTAAAACCAATTGCGCGCAGGCGCTCAACCATCAGCGCCTGGCAGCCCGCGTCGTCGGGGCTAAGGGAAGGGCGGCGAATAAGCTGCTGAGCCAGCTCAATGACCGGGCATGACATACACTACACCTCGTTAAACGTCTGGTAACTGGAATCACTAAAGCCCAGCAGCATAGGCTGACCGGGCGCGCAGAGCAATGGGCGTTTGATGATTGCCGGCATTTCGATCATCAGCGCGGCGGCGGCATCGGCGTTGGTAATGGTGGAACGAAGCGATTCATCCAGCTTGCGCCAGGTGGTGCCGCGCGTATTGAGCAGCGCTTCCCAGCCCAGCTCAGCGATAAAAGTGTCTAACAATGCACGATCGAGACCGTCTGCCCGGTAGTCATGAAAGCGATACTCCACATGATGGTTATCCAGCCAGCGGCGGGCTTTTTTAATGGTGTCGCAGTTTTTAATCCCATACATCGTAATCATGGTTAATCCTTTTGCAGTAAAGCAGGTGAATAGCTCAGATTTTTAGAATAAGCGAAAAGCCTGCCTGAATCATACGCGAAATAGGCCTCAGACCCTACCACGGTCG
Organism: Scandinavium sp. UTDF21-P1B; assembly: GCF_040750395.1. Classification (NCBI taxonomy): domain Bacteria; kingdom Pseudomonadati; phylum Pseudomonadota; class Gammaproteobacteria; order Enterobacterales; family Enterobacteriaceae; genus Scandinavium; species Scandinavium sp. UTDF21-P1B. The sequence continues at coordinate 67,745 of NZ_JBFLVD010000013.1, read as the reverse complement.
TCTGAAAATAGCGCGAAAATAAGATGAATGAATTTTCGGTAATAGTGCATAACGAGGTGAAATCATGCGGAAGTTGTACTGTTTCTGAATATTGCTGTGCGTCACATTAAATTAACATAAACTCGCTCATAGTTAGCACATGCCCGGTCTGTAAGGGCTGAGAGGCAGTTATCGCAGCGATGGAGCAAACCGTCTTCACACCACCAGGCTATTTTCGTACACTACCCATAATAATAAGAGAGGCTGTTATGATCGAACATGAACTGGGAAACTGGAAAGACTTTATCGAAGGGATGCTTCGTAAATAATTCCAAATAAGAGCAAATGTGCTAACTGTTTTCGAGGTGTACCGGCAGGAGCGACAAAAAAGGCGACCAGCAAAGTCGCCTTTTTTAATGCCTGCTTTTTATTCCGGCTTCGGCTTCAGCGGGAAGCGACGACGCACCAGCACGAAGAACAGCGGTACGAAGAAAATGGCCAGTACGGTCGCAGAAATCATCCCGCCCATTACCCCGGTGCCGACAGCATGCTGGCTGCCGGAGCCCGCGCCGGTGCTGGTCGCCATCGGCAGCACGCCGAAGATAAAGGCCAGCGAGGTCATCAGGATTGGGCGCAGACGCTGGCGGCAGGCGTGCAGCGTGGCCTTCAGCAGATCCTCACCCTTCTCATTCATTTCGTTCGCGAATTCAACAATCAGAATGGCGTTCTTCGCCGACAGCCCGATAACCGTCAGCAGACCGACCTGGAAGTAGACGTCGTTTTCCAGCCCGCGCATCCAGGTGGCGAGCAGTGCGCCGATTACCCCAAGCGGCACCACCAGCATGACCGAGAACGGCACCGACCAGCTCTCATACAGCGCTGCCAGGCAAAGGAATACTACCAGCAGCGAAATGGCGTACAGGGCAGGGGCCTGCGCGCCGGAGAGGCGTTCCTGGTATGACATTGCCGTCCACTCCAGACCAAAGCCTGTCGGCAGCTGACTGACCAGCTGTTCCATCACCTGCATTGCGGTCCCGGTACTGACGCCCGGTGCGGCTTCACCGATAATCTCCAGCGCGGAATAGCCGTTGTAGCGTTCCAGACGCGGCGAACCGGTTTCCCAGCGTGAGGTGGCAAAAGCAGAGAAAGGAACCATTTCGCCTTTGTTATTACGCACGTACCAGAAGTTGATGTCGTCCGGCAGCATGCGGTATGGCGCGGCGGACTGCACGTAAACCTTCTTGGTACGGCCCCGGTCCATAAAGTCGTTGACGTAGTCTGAGCCCCATGCGGTCTGCATGGTGTCATTGATGTCATCGATAGAGATGCCGAGCGCCTGCGCTTTGCGCTGGTCGATATCAATCTGCAGCTGCGGGCTGTCGTCGAGGCCGTTGTGGCGTACGCGGGTCAGCTCAGGATCGCTGGCTGCCAGATCGAGCAGCTTATCACGGGCGGCCATCAGGGCCGTGTGGCCCAGCCCGGCGTGATCCTGCAACTCCATGTCGAAGCCTGCTGAACTGCCGAGGCCGCTAATCGCGGGCGGGTTGTTGGCGAACACGCGCGCTTCGTTGATCTTATTAAAGGCTTTAGTGGCTCGTTCAATAATGGCAAACGAGGAGCCCGTTTTGGCGTCGCGGTCGTCCCAGTCCTTCAGGCGAATAAACATACGCGCCACGTTCTGGCCGTTGCCTCCGGGGCCGGAGCCGATGGTGGCAAAGATAGAGGCAACGTTAGCCTTCTCGTTTTTAAAGAAGTAGTCCTCGACCTTCTCCACAACCTTCAGCGTCTGCTGCTGCGTGGAGCCGCTCGGCAGCTGAATAGAGGTCAGGAACATGCCGCGGTCTTCCTGCGGCAGGAAAGAGGTCGGCAGCCTGAGGAACAGGAACACCATCCCGCCCAGCAGCAGGACGTAAATCAGCATCCAGCGCATGCTGCGGTGGAGGATTTTGCCGACGCGGGTTTCGTAGCGCTCGGCGTTGCGGTTGAACATGCGGTTAAACCAGCCGAAGAAGCCTTTTTGCCCGTGCTGTTCACCCTTGTGCAGAGGCTTAAGCAGCGTGGCGCACAGCGCGGGCGTCAGGATCAGCGCCACCAGCACCGACAGCACCATCGCCGACACGATAGTCACCGAGAACTGGCGGTAAATCGCGCCGGTGGTGCCGCCGAAAAAGGCCATCGGGATAAATACCGCTGACAGCACCATCGCGATGCCGACCAGCGCACCCTGAATCTGACCCATCGATTTTCGCGTCGCTTCACGCGGCGAGAGCCCTTCTTCACTCATGATGCGTTCGACGTTCTCCACCACCACGATGGCGTCATCCACCAGCAGGCCGATGGCTAATACCATCGCGAACATCGTCAGGGTGTTTATCGAATAGCCAAAGGAGAAGAGGATGGCGAAAGTGCCCATCAGCACCACCGGCACGGCGATGGTCGGGATAAGCGTGGCGCGGAAGTTTTGCAGGAACAGGTACATCACGAGGAACACCAGCGCGATGGCCTCCAGCAGCGTTTTCACCACGTCGTGAATCGATGCCTTAACGAACGACGTGGTCTCATACGCTATTTTGTATTCCAGCCCGTGCGGGAAATAGTGCGAGAGTTCGTCGAGACGCGCCAGCGTCGCCTCTGCGGTCTGCATTTCGTTAGCGCCGGAGGCGAGCTGAACCCCAAGCCCGGAAGCCGGATTGCGGTTATAGCGGCTGAGGTAATCGTAGTTTTCCGCGCCGAGTTCAACGGTGGCAACGTCGCCGAGTGTGACAACGGAACCGTCCTGATTAACGCGCAACGTGATATCGCGGAACTGCTGCGGCGTCTGCAGCAGGGATTGCGCATTTACCGTGGCGTTCAGCGCCTGTTTGTTCACCTGCGGCGTACCGCCCAGCTGGCCGACGGCGACCTGGGCGTTCTGTGAGTTGACTGCATCGGTCACGTCTTTGGTGGTCAATTGATAGCTGTTGAGCTTCGCCGGGTCCAGCCAGATGCGCATTGAATACTGCGAACCGTAGGCGGTGATGTTGCCCACGCCGTTGACGCGGCTCAGCGGCTCCTGGACGTTACTGGCGACGTAGTCAGCGATGTCCTGCTTATCCATACTGCCGTCCGTGGACACGAACGCGATGGTCAGGATGTTGGTATCGCCGGTTTTACGTACCGTCACGCCCTGATCCTGCACGGCCTGCGGCAGTTTTTTCAGCGCAGACTGTAGCTGGTTTTGCACCTGCTGCATCGCTTCGTTCGGATCGGTTCCGGCGGTAAAGGTGATGGTGACAGTCGCCTGCCCGGCAGAACTACTCTGGGAGGACATGTACATCATGTTGTCGAGCCCGGTCATGTTCTGCTCGATAACCTGGGTGACCGTATTTTCCAGCGTTTGTGCGGAAGCCCCTGGATAGTTAGCGATGATGCGCACGTTTGGCGGCGCTAAATCAGGATATTGCTCAACGGGAAGCGACAAAATTGCCAGCGTGCCGGTCAGGCACAACAGAATGGCCAGCACCCAGGCAAAAATGGGGCGATCGATAAAGAAATTCGCCATCAGAATCAGGACCTCATTACGCGTATTTTTTTGTTATGACAGGCTTTGCACACTGTAGCGGCAAGGCCTGGGCGAAACGTGGAGAAATTAAGGAGATAGTGTAAATTATCATGCCGCTTTTCGCCCAAAGCATACATAAGTCAAGATAAACGTCCGTAAGGACAAAATGTGACGTAGCGCGTAGACTGAGACGCTTATTTGACGCTGAGGAGCCAGCATGGCGTTTCACATCGACATCATCAAAGACAAAATCCTGTCGGACAATTACTTCGTTCTTCGCAACATCACCTATGACTTAACGCGCAAGGATGGCGAAGTGGTGCGCCATAAGCGCGAAGTCTACGACCGCGGCAACGGCGCGACGATCCTGCTCTATCATCCGCAAAAGAAAACCGTGGTGCTGGTGCGTCAGTTCCGCGTGGCGACGTGGGTTAACGGCAACGCCGATGGCAGGCTGATTGAAACCTGCGCCGGCCTGCTCGATGACGACGAGCCGGAAGCGTGCATTCGCAAAGAAGCCGTTGAGGAAACCGGTTATAAGGTGAAGGACGTGCGCAAAGTGTTTGAACTGTATATGTCGCCGGGCGGCGTGACGGAGCTGGTGCACTTTTTTATCGCTGAATATGACGACTCACAGCGGGCCAACGCAGGTGGCGGCGTGGAAGATGAAGATATTGACGTACTGGAACTGCCGTTTAGCCAGGCGCTGGCGCTGGTGAAAAGCGGCGAAATCCGCGACGGCAAAGCCGTCATCCTTCTGCAATATCTGCACAACGCCGGTTTAATGGACTAATCCGATTGAGTAAAAGATGGCCGCCAGCGAGGATACGAGCCAGTTTGGGGCGCTTTTTTCTTCTGGGGTCATCTCGTGCTTTACCGTCTGTTTTTCCTTTGCTGGCTTCTCGGGTTGCCGTTGACGCAGGCCTGGAGTGCGCCTGTGCAACAGGAATTCAGCGACTGGCAGGTTACCTGCAATAACCAGAACTTCTGTACGACGCGAAACACCGGCTTACATCACGGGCTGGTGATGACCCTGACCCGCAGCGCAGGGGCGCACAACGACTCCACGTTGCGTATCGAACTGGGTGGCCCGCAAAATGTGCTGCCCAAAATCCCGCCCATTGCTCCCCGCTTGCTGCTGGATGCGTCACCACTGAAGCTCACCGGCGATCGCTGGCAGATTACGCCGTGGCACCTCAGTACTCATGATACGCAGACCATCAACGTCTTCCTGCAGCATATTCAGGAAGGACAGGCGCTGACGCTGGTGCAGGGCACGCAGCAAATTTCCCTGCAGGGGCTGAAAGCGGCGCTGCTGTTTATCGACGACAGGCAAAAACGCGTCGGAAGCGAAACGGCGTGGATTGGAAAGGGTGATGAGCCCCCGCTGAGCGTGCCGCCTGCGCCCGCGCTGAAATCCGTGGCGAAAGTTAACCCGACGCCTGTGCCGTTCAGCCACGACGAATTTAACGATCTCCTGGATTATGGCAGTCTGCGCATGAGCAGCAGTCAGTGCTCGCTCGACCCGCTTCGGCGCGAAGTGTGGGTTACACCGCTTACCGATGAAAAAGCGCTGCTGATGATGAGCTGTGAATCCGGGGCGTATAACACTATTTATCGCGCATGGCTGGTATCACGGCACAAGCCGTTTGTGGCGCAGGCCGTGCGCCTGCGTCTGCCGTTTCAGCCGCCGGACAGCGAAGAAAGGGAGATTGAACTGGTCAATCTCACCTTCAACGACAAAACCCGGGAGCTGATCACGCTGGAGAAGGGACGCGGCCAGGGCGACTGCGGTGTGCAAACGCGCTGGCGCTATGATGGCCAGCGTTTTCGTCTGGTGCGCTACGCCGGGCAACCGGCCTGCGACAGCTGGCAGGGGCCGGATGCCTGGCCGACGCTGTGGATCACTCGCTGATTGCCCGATGCGCTTCGCTTATCGTGCCTGCAAGGGCTGGTGCTTTGTAGGCCGGATAAGGCAAAGCCGCATCCGGCAACAACCAACGACTATTTCCCCAACACCTTGTGCGCCTTCGCGACGATATTCTCTACCGTAAAGCCGAAGAACGGGAACAGCTTCTCGGCAGGCGCGGACTCCCCGAAGGTTGTCATGCCGACAATCGCCCCTTTCAGCCCGACGTATTTGTACCAGTAGTCGGCAATCCCGGCTTCTACCGCCACGCGCGCCGTTACGTCCGAAGGCAGTATGGATTCGCGATACGCTTCATCCTGGGCGTCAAATACATCCGTAGAGGGCAGCGATACCACGCGAACGTTGTGCCCGGCACCCGTCAGTTTTTCCGCCGCCAGTACGGTGATTTCAACTTCCGAACCGGTGGCGATAAGGATCAGATCGGGTTTACCTCCCGCGTCTTTCAGCACATAGCCGCCGCGCGCGATGTCTTTCACCTGATCCGGCGTGCGTTCCATCTGCGCCAGGTTCTGACGCGAGAGGATCAGCGCCGTCGGCCCGTTGTGCCTTTCGATAGCCGCTTTCCACGCCACTGCCGTTTCCACCTGATCGCATGGTCGCCAGGTACTGAAGTTCGGCGTCAGACGCAGGCTGGCTAACTGTTCAACTGCCTGGTGCGTCGGACCGTCTTCGCCAAGCCCGATGGAGTCGTGAGTGTAAACCATGATCTGCCGGGCCTTCATCAGCGCCGCCATGCGCGCCGCGTTGCGGGCGTATTCGACGAACATCAGGAAAGTGGCAGTGTAAGGCACGAAGCCGCCGTGGTGGGCGATACCGTTGGCGATGGCGGTCATACCGAATTCTCGTACGCCGTAGTGAATGTAATTTCCGGCATGATCTTCTTTCAGCGAAACCGACTCTTTCCAGATGGTCAGGTTGCTGGGCGCAAGGTCGGCTGAGCCGCCCAGCAGCTCCGGCAGCATTGGGCCATAGACATTGAGCGCATTCTGCGACGCTTTACGGCTGGCGATTTTAGCGGGTTCAGACTGCAATTTTTCAATATAAGCCTGAGACTCACTCTGCCAGTTTTCCGGCAGCTCACCGCGGGTGCGGCGTATAAATTCTGCTGCCAGTTCAGGATGTGCTTTTTTGTAGGCTGCGAGCTTTTCATTCCAGCTCTGCTGGGCTTTTTCGCCTTTCTCATGGGCGTCCCAGGCCTGGTAAATCTCTTTTGGGATCTCAAACGGCGGGTACTTCCAGCCCAGCTGCTTACGCGCCAGCGCCACTTCTTCTTCGCCCAGCGCCGAGCCGTGCGACTCCTCTTTCCCGGCCTTGTTCGGTGAACCAAAGCCAATCACCGTCCGGCAGATGATCAGCGACGGTTTGTCCTTCACGCTTTGTGCTTCCAGAATCGCCTTTTTCACCGCTTCCGGATCGTGCCCGTCGATCTCATGCACTACGTGCCAGTGATAGGCCTCGAAGCGTTTGGCGGTGTCGTCGGTGAACCAGCCTTCGGTTTCACCGTCAATGGAAATACCGTTGTGATCGTAGAAACCAATCAGCTTACCGAGCCCCAGCGTGCCTGCCAGAGAACAGGCCTCGTGCGAGATGCCCTCCATCAGGCAGCCGTCGCCCATAAAGACGTAGGTATAGTGATCGACGATATCATGATCCGGCCGGTTGAACTGCGCAGCGAGCGTGCGTTCAGAAATCGCCAGCCCGACGGCATTCGCCAGCCCCTGACCGAGCGGCCCGGTGGTGGTTTCAATGCCCGGCGTATAGCCTATTTCTGGATGGCCAGGCGTTTTGGAGTGCAGCTGGCGGAAGTTTTTAATCTCTTCCATCGACAAATCGTAGCCCGTCAGGTGCAGCAGGCTGTACAGCAGCATGGAGGCATGGCCGTTGGATAAAATAAAGCGGTCGCGGTCGAGCCAGTGCGGGTCGTTCGGGTTGTGCTTTAGAAAATCGTTCCACAGCACCTCGGCGATATCCGCCATCCCCATGGGCGCGCCCGGGTGGCCGGAATTGGCTTTCTGTACTGCGTCCATGCTCAGGGCGCGAATGGCGTTGGCAAGCTCTCTACGGGACATAGTTATTCTCCGTGGCAAAAATTACAGTTTGGCGGCAAGCAGATCTTCGAGTTTGCGCTGATCGACGGCGAACAGGCGGATGCCTTCGGCCAGTTTATCCACCGCCATGGCGTCCTGATTGTGCTCCCAGCGGAACTGCGCTTCGGTGAGCGGTGCAGGGCGGTTAAAGAACTGCGAGGCCGGGATCAGTTTGCGCTTCACTTCAGCATCTTTCTCCTGCAACTCTTTCAGCAGCGGCGGGGCAATGGTCAGCCTGTCGCAGCCCGCCAGCGCCAGAATTTGCTCGGTGCGACGGAAGCTTGCGCCCATCACCACCGTTTCATAACGGTGCTGTTTAAAGTAATCGTAGATATTGCGCACCGATTTCACGCCGGGATCTTCTTCCACCACGTACGGATCCATCGGCTCGCGCTGCTGATACCAGTCATAGATACGCCCGACGAACGGGGAAATCAGGAACACGCCCGCTTCTGCGCAGGCGCGGGCCTGGGCAAAGGAGAACAGCAGCGTCAGGTTGCAGTGAATGCCCTCTTTTTCCAGCACCTCGGCGGCACGAATGCCCTCCCAGGTTGACGCGAGCTTGATAAGAATGCGGGATTTGTCGATGCCCTGATCGGCATACAGCTCTACCAGATGGCGCGCTTTTGCGATGCTCTTGTCTTTATCGAACGACAGGCGTGCGTCCACTTCGGTGGAAACACGCCCGGGAATACTTTTCAGAATTTCTACCCCGAAGTTGACCGCCAGTTTGTCGCTGGCGTCAACCACCTGCTGTTCGCGGCTTGCCCCCTGCTTTTTGGCATAGGTCACGGCGTCGTCAAGCAGGTGTGCGTAGTGCTCAAGCCCGGCGGCCTTGAGTAAAAGCGACGGATTGGTGGTGGCATCTTCGGGCTGATAATGGCGGATGGATTCGATGTCGCCGCTGTCGGCGACCACGGTGGTGAATTTCTTAATGCCATCTAGCTGGTTCATGAAATAAGACTCCTTAGAAAGCAAGGCGTTATGCGAATGTTTTCGCTTGCCGTTCCGGATGATGAATGAAGGTCTTAACTCAAAAGCATAGCAGACGACGATCGCCTTGCTTTGCGATGCGTGTTAACAGAGGTGTTAAAAATTAATAACAAAATGGCGTTTTGATGACGAGAGTATGGCGGCCTTCAAAGTTTACAAACCAGTAACGGAGGATACTCAGGGGTTAGCACCGGAAAGACATTTCTCCTGATAATGACGTGATGTAAAAAAGGAACCCCAAATGGATGACCAGTTAAAACAAAGCGCTCTCGACTTCCACGAATTCCCAGTCCCCGGGAAAATTCAGGTTTCGCCTACCAAACCGCTGGCGACCCAGCGTGACCTGGCTCTGGCCTATTCGCCGGGCGTTGCCGCCCCGTGCCTTGAAATCGAGAAAGACCCGCTGGCGGCCTACAAATACACTGCCCGCGGCAACCTGGTGGCGGTGGTTTCTAACGGTACCGCGGTACTTGGCCTCGGTAATATCGGTGCGCTTGCCGGGAAGCCGGTGATGGAAGGGAAGGGCGTGCTGTTCAAAAAATTTGCCGGGATTGACGTGTTCGATATCGAAGTGGATGAGCTCGATCCGGATAAGTTCATCGATGTGGTCGCTGCGCTGGAACCCACTTTTGGCGGCATTAACCTCGAAGATATCAAAGCGCCGGAGTGCTTTTACATTGAGCAGAAGCTGCGCGAGCGCATGAACATTCCCGTGTTCCATGACGATCAGCACGGTACGGCGATTATCAGCACGGCGGCGATCCTGAACGGCCTGCGCGTGGTTGAAAAAAATCTTTCTGATGTGCGCATGGTGGTCTCCGGAGCAGGCGCGGCGGCAATTGCCTGTATGAACCTGCTGGTGGCGCTGGGGATGCAGAAACACAATATCGTGGTCTGCGATTCAAAGGGCGTTATCTATAAAGATCGCGAACCGAACATGGCGGAGACCAAAGCGGCCTACGCGGTGATTGATGACGGCAAGCGCACGCTGGACGACGTTATCGAAGGCGCTGACATTTTCCTCGGCTGCTCTGGCCCGAAAGTCCTCACCCAGGAGATGGTGAAGAAAATGGCCCGCGCGCCGATGATCCTCGCGCTGGCTAACCCTGAGCCGGAAATTTTGCCAACCCTGGCGAAAGAGGTGCGTCCGGACGCCATCATCTGCACCGGGCGTTCCGACTACCCGAATCAGGTGAACAACGTGCTCTGCTTCCCGTTCATCTTCCGCGGCGCGCTGGACGTGGGCGCAACGGCGATTAACGAAGAGATGAAACTTGCGGCGGTGCATGCGATTGCCGAACTGGCGCACGCCGAGCAAAGTGAAGTGGTGGCCTCCGCCTATGGCGATCAGGATCTGAGCTTTGGCGCGGAGTACATCATTCCAAAACCGTTCGATCCGCGCCTGATTGTGAAAATCGCGCCGGCCGTGGCCAAAGCGGCGATGGATTCGGGCGTGGCGACGCGTCCGATTGCCGATTTCGCCGCCTATGAAGAGAAGCTGAGCGAGTTCGTCTACAAAACCAACCTGTTCATGAAGCCGATTTTCTCCCAGGCGCGCAAAGAGCCGAAGCGCGTGGTGCTGGCGGAAGGTGAGGATACTCGCGTGCTGCATGCTACCCAGGAGCTGATTACGCTTGGTCTGGCAAAGCCGATTCTGATTGGTCGTCCGAACGTTATCGAAATGCGTCTGCAAAAGCTTGGCCTGCAAATGAAGCCTGGCGTGGACTTTGAAATCGTCAACAACGAATCTGACCCACGCTTTAAAGAGTACTGGATGGAGTATTACGCCATCATGAAGCGCAAGGGGATCACCCAGGAGCAGGCGCAGCGCCACGTGATCAGCAACACCACGGTGATTGGCGCGATCATGGTCCAGCGTGGTGAAGCGGATGCGCTGATTTGCGGCACCATCGGCGATTATCATGAGCACTTCACCGTGATTCAGCAGCTGTTTGGCTATCGCGATGGCGTCCACACGGCGGGCGCAATGAACGCGCTGCTGCTGCCAAGCGGCAACACCTTTATTGCTGACACCTACGTCAACAACGACCCAACGGCGGAGCAATTGGCGGAAATCACCCTGATGGCGGCGGAAACCGTGCGCCGCTTCGGGATTGAGCCGCGCGTGGCGCTGCTGTCGCATTCGAACTTTGGATCGTCGAACTGTGCAGCGGCAGTCAGAATGCGTGAGACCCTTGAGCTGGTGCGGGCGAGCGATCCGGAACTGATGATCGACGGGGAGATGCACGGCGACGCCGCGCTGGTGGAAAGCATTCGCCAGGAACGGATGCCAGACAGCCCGCTGAAAGGTGCCGCCAACATTCTGGTGATGCCGAATATGGAAGCGGCGCGTATCAGCTACAACCTGCTGCGCGTTTCCAGCTCAGAGGGCGTGACCGTCGGCCCGGTGCTGATGGGGGTGGCCAAGCCGGTGCACATTCTGACGCCAATCGCCTCGGTACGCCGCATCGTCAATATGGTGGCGCTGGCGGTGGTTGAGGCGCAGACTGAGCCGCTTTAAGGAGTTTGTCGGGTGGCGCTACGCTAACCCGACTTACAGGATAGCGTAGGCCGGGCAAGCGAATGCACCGCCCGGTATTAAATCCAGTCCCGCACCTGAATAAACTCACTCAGGGCAGCCTCAGGGCTGCCTTCTTCTGGCTGCCAGTTATACTCCCAGCGCACCAGCGGCGGCATCGACATTAAAATCGACTCCGTGCGGCCTCCGGTTTGCAGGCCGAACAGCGTGCCGCGATCCCACACCAGGTTAAATTCCACATAGCGCCCGCGGCGATAAAGCTGGAAATCCCGTTCACGCTCACCCCAGGGCTGCGCTTTACGGCGCTCAACGATTGGCAGATAGGCATCGGTGAAGCCGTCTCCCACCGCCTGCATAAAGGCGAAGCAGGTGTCGAAATCTGGGGTGTTCAGGTCGTCAAAGAACAGGCCGCCGATGCCGCGCTGCTCGTTGCGATGCTTCAGGAAGAAGTAGTCGTCGCACCATTTTTTGTAGCGGGGATAAACGTCTTCGCCGAACGGCAGGCACAGGTCGCGGGCAACGGTGTGCCAGTGAACGGCGTCCTCTTCCACGCCGTAATAGGGCGTTAAATCGAAACCACCGCCAAACCACCACACCGGATCGGCACCGGGCTTTTCTGCGATAAAGAAGCGGACGTTAGCGTGACTTGTGGGCACGTGCGGGCTGCGGGGATGGACCACCAGCGACACGCCCATTGCTTCAAAGCTGCGGCCAGCGAGCTCCGGGCGGTGCGCCGTGGCGGAGGCGGGCATGGCATCACCGTGGACGTGGCTGAAGTTGACGCCGGCCTGCTCGAATACGCCACCGTCGCGCAGTACCCGGCTGCGACCGCCGCCGCCAGCCTCGCGCTGCCAGCTGTCTTCAATAAACTCACTGCCGTCGATTTCAGCAAGCTGCTGGCAGATACAGTCCTGAAGACGCAGCAAAAAGGCTTTGACCTGGGCAACATCGGGTTTCATTAACGTCTCTTCACGTGGGCTTTCTGGTTATCGAACCAGCTGAAATAGCTGAGGATGCCGGAAGCAATGGCGTTGGCAATCTTCTGGCGAAATGCAGTCGTGCCAAGCAGCTTCTCCTCACTCGGGTTGGTTATGAACGAGGTCTCGACCAGCACCGAGGGAATTGACGGTGATTTGAGCACCACGAACGCCGCCTGTTCCGTACTGCGGCTGTGCAGCTTATGCACCGGTTTAATCTGCTTCAGAATATGCGAGCCGAGCGTCAGGCTGTTCTTAATAGTGTCTGTTTGTACCAGATCGAACAACACCTGCTGGAGCAGGTGATCTTTATCGAGCGCTTTTTTGCCCGCCAGCTCATCAACGGCGTTCTCTTTATCGGAGAGATATTTCGCCATGGCGCTACTTGCCCCGCGGTTGGAGAGGGCAAATACCGAGGCTCCGGCAGCACTTGGATTCGTAAAGCCGTCGGCGTGAATCGACATAAACAGATCCGCACCGTGTTTGTGGGCGATTTCCACGCGGTCGTACAGTGGAATAAAGGTATCGCTGGTGCGCGTCAGGCGGGCGTCGATGCCGTGACCACGCAGGATAGAGCGAACGTTTTTGGCAATGGCCAGCACCACATGCTTCTCTTTGGAACCGCCGTGGCCGATGGCGCCGGTATCAATACCGCCATGCCCCGGATCGAGCATCACGATGCGGCGGGATCCAGCTTTCTTCGCCGCCGGTTTGCTGTGGCCGTTGCTGGTTTTCAGCGTTGTATCTTTTGCGATGGCTTTGGACATGCCGGACAGCGTTAGCGCGGCCAGTCCGGCTTTTAGCACCTGACGGCGCGAAGCGAGTGTTTTTAAGGGTTTAAAAGTGCTCATGCGGCCTGATGTGTAAAAATAAATAATCCATGTGTTATATCGTATCGTGTTTTCCGTTACGACTTTTCGGGATGAGAATTGTTTTACTTTTCATTTCAATACGTGACAATGCAACATTATGCCATTTTTTTGAGCGTTATTCGCCAGATATTGGCTAATTAAGGCGTTCGCGCCATAATCACTGTTTTTAAACCTGAAAAGATGGGTAATACCATGGAGATACGCGTTTTTCGCCAGTCCGATTTCGAAGAGGTTATTACGCTTTGGGAGCGTTGCGACCTGCTGCGCCCATGGAACGACCCGGAAATGGATATTGAGCGTAAGCTCAATCATGACGTCAGCCTGTTTCTGGTGGCCGAGGTTAATGGTGAAGTCGTGGGCAGCGTGATGGGCGGCTACGACGGTCACCGCGGCTCGGCTTATTACCTTGGCGTTCATCCGGACTATCGGGGAAGAGGGATCGCTAACGCGCTGCTCAACCGGCTGGAGAAAAAACTGATCGCCCGCGGCTGTCCGAAGCTGCAAATTATGGTGCGCGAAGATAACGATATGGTCCAGGGCATGTATGAACGCCTGGGCTACGAGCATGGCGATGTGGCCGTGCTGGGTAAGCGCCTGATTGAAGATGAAGAATATTGAGTTTTCACCGTCGGCATACGATGGTCACGGGCGGCTTCGGCTGCCCTTTCTGTTCTGGTGCGTACTGCTGTTGCAGGCCCGAACTTGGGTACTGTTCGTGATGGCCGGCGCGTCGCGCCAGCAGGGCGACTCGTTGCTGAATCTGTTTTATCCCGATCGTGATAATTTCTGGCTTGGCCTGCTGCCGGGTGTACCTGCGGTCGTCGCGTTTTTGCTTAGCGGGCGGCGGCATCAGAGTCCGCGCCTGTGGGCGGCAATGCGCTGGGTGCTGATAGCGGCACAGCTGGTGCTGCTGGCCTGGCAGCCGCTGCTGTGGTTGCAGGGAGAGCCGCTGAGCGGTATTGGCCTCGCGCTGGTGGTGATGGATATTTTTGCCCTCTGGTGGCTGCTCAGTAACCGCCGTTTACGCGCCTGTTTTTCCCTGTCTGAGGATTAATGGCACTTTTCTGCCGTTCCGGACTCCAACTGGCGTTGTGTTGACATAGAAAGGACCCTGAAATGAAATCGATGCGTTTATTACTCTGCGCGCTTCCTCTGGCATTAACCGGCTGCGCGACTGTCAGCTCGGGCTTTAGCTCGGTGCACTGGTCGTCCGCTTTGCCGTGGAACTGGTTTGGCTCCTCAACCGAAGTCACCGAACAGGGCGTTGGTGATCTGACGGCCTCCACGCCGTTGGATGAAAAAGCCATCAGTGATGCGCTGGACGGCGATTACCGCCTGCGCAGCGGCATGAAGACAGACAAAGGCAACATCGTAAAATACTTCGAAGCCCTAAAGGACGACAAAGTGGCGCTGGTGGTGAACGGTGAGGCGGGAACCCTGAGCCGCATTGACGTGATGGACAGTGACATCGGCGTGGCCGACGGCGGTAAAATTGGCACGCGCTTCAGCGATCTGTACAGCAAAGCGTACGGCAGCTGCGAAAAAGCGACCGGCGACGACAGCGCGGGCGTCGAGTGTAAAGCCAAAGACAGCCAGCATATCAGCTACTTGTTCAGCGGCGAATGGGCCGGGCCACAGGAGCTGATGCCGCCGGACGACTCCCTGAAAAGCTGGAAAGTCAGTAAGATTATCTGGCGTCGCTAATTTGCGCGCGGACAAGCTGCCCTGACAAAAAAGCGGGTATAATACGCCGCATCAATCAATGCCACGATGTCGTGGCATCTTTTTTTGTTTTTTCAGGAGGAGCAGCGATGTCTCAGGTTCAGAGCGGCATTTTGCCGGAACATTGCCGTGCGGCGATTTGGATTGAAGCCAATGTGAAAGGGGACGTCAACGCCCTGCGTGAGTGCAGCAAAGTGTTTGCCGATAAGCTGGCCACCTTTGAAGCGAAATTCCCCGATGCGCATCTCGGCGCAGTGGTAGCATTCGGGCATGAGACCTGGCGTAGCCTCAGCGGTGGCCAGGGGGCGGAGGAACTGAAAGATTTTACCCCTTATGGCAAAGGTCTTGCTCCGGCTACGCAGTATGATGTGCTGATCCACATCCTCTCCCTGCGTCATGACGTAAACTTCTCTGTCGCTCAGGCCGCTATGGAAGCGTTTGGTGCAGCCATTGACGTGAAAGAAGAAATTCACGGCTTCCGTTGGGTGGAAGAGCGCGATCTTAGCGGCTTCGTTGACGGCACCGAAAACCCGGCAGGCGAAGAAACTCGCCGTGAGGTGGCGGTGATTGCCGACGGCGTGGACGCGGGCGGCAGCTACGTGTTCGTCCAGCGCTGGGAGCACAACCTCAAACAGCTGAACCGCATGAGCATTCCGGATCAGGAAATGATGATTGGCCGTACCAAAGAAGCCAACGAAGAGATCGACGGTGACGATCGTCCTGAGACCTCGCACCTGTCGCGCGTCGACCTGAAAGAGAACGGTAAAGGCCTGAAGATTGTGCGTCAGAGCCTGCCGTACGGCACCGCCAGCGGCACGCATGGCCTGTACTTCTGCGCCTACTGTGCGCGTCTGTACAATATTGAGCAGCAGCTGCTGAGCATGTTTGGTGACACAGACGGCAAGCGTGACGCGATGCTGCGTTTCACCAAACCGGTGACCGGCGGTTACTACTTCGCCCCTTCTCTGGATAAATTGCTGGCGCTGTAAAAATCATTATGCCGGGCGGCGCTGCGCTTGCACCGGCCTGCAAAATACAGGCCCGGTAAGGCGTAGCCGCCACCGGGCAATACAATCTACAATAATCCCTTATCGATAAACGTCTGGCGCGTCGCCACGTTCAAATCGTATTCACCCAGCTTCTCTGGCCGCACCCACGCCACGGCCTGAAACTCTTCATTAAACGTAATGTCCCGATTGGCGCTGACGCAGTCAAACATCAGGTAAATCATGTAAATTTCTTCCTGTGTGCCATCGGCGTAGGTTTTGATTCGCGTATCGTCACGGAAGTGCCACGGCGCGATCTGGCTGATTTCCAGCTTATCGCCCAGCTCCTCGGCAATCTCCCGCAGCAGCGCCTGCTCCATGGTTTCTCCGGGCTCCATTCCGCCACCGGAGAGGGCCCACTGGCCGGGGAAAACGCCTCTGTCATCTGCCATTTTGCACAACAGGTACTCACCGTTGTTCTGAATTATCGGGCAGACAATTGTCCTTTGACGCATGGCTTTATCCTCCATTAGTTGTTTGCCGAGTGTATCAAATCAACGTCGGGTAACCTCTTATTCTGTTTTAAACTTGTAAATCACCAAACGGTATATAAAACCGTTACTGCTTTCATCCTCGTTATAAATATGATGGCCATAAGATAGTCATTATTCTGATAAGGGTGCGCAATGGCCGTTACATCACTGAAAAAAGGAACCCTGGCGCTCGGCGCTTTGCTGCTGGCAACCCAGGTACAGGCAACTGAACTGCTGAACAGTTCCTATGACGTTTCACGCGAGCTGTTTGCGGCCCTGAATCCTCCGTTTGAACAGCAGTGGGCGAAAGAGCACGGCGGCGACAAGCTGACGATTAAACAGTCTCATGCCGGTTCATCCAAGCAGGCGTTGGCGATTTTGCAGGGCCTGAAGGCAGATGTGGTCACCTACAACCAGGTGACTGACGTACAGATTCTGCATGACAAAGGTAACCTTATCCCGGCCAACTGGCAGAGTCGTCTGCCAAACAACAGCTCGCCGTTCTATTCGACCATGGCGTTCCTGGTGCGCAAAGGCAACCCGAAGAACGTTCATGACTGGAGCGATTTAGTCCGCACCGACGTGCAGCTGGTTTTCCCTAATCCCAAAACGTCCGGTAATGGCCGTTATACGTATCTTGCCGCCTGGGGTGCAGCCGCCAAAGCCGATGGCAACGATAACGCCAAAACTGAACGGTTCATGACGCAGTTCCTCAAAAACGTGCAGGTGTTCGATACCGGCGGCCGTGGCGCGACCACCACCTTCGTTGAGCGTGGCCTGGGCGATGTGCTGATCACGTTTGAATCCGAAGTGAACAACATTCGTAAACAGTATGCCGATCAGGGCTTCGAAGTGGTGGTGCCGAAAACCAACATTCTGGCCGAGTTCCCGGTGACCTGGGTCGATAAAAACGTCAAAGCCAACGGCACGGAAGAAGCCGCTAAGGCCTATCTGACCTGGCTTTACAGCCCGCAGGCGCAAACCATCATTACCGATTACTCCTACCGTGTGAATAACCCGGCCGTGATGGACAAGTTGAAAGACAAATTCCCGCAAACCGATCTCTTCCGTGTGGAAGATCAGTTCGGCTCCTGGCCTGAAGTGATGAAGACCCATTTTGCCAGCGGCGGCGAGCTGGATAAGCTGCTGGCGGCGGGGCATAAGTAATGTTTGCTGTCTCTTCGCGGCGAGTGCTGCCGGGCTTTACCTTAAGCCTCGGCACCAGCCTGTTGTTTGTGTGTCTGATTCTGCTGCTGCCGCTCAGCGCGCTGGTGATGCAGCTGGCGCAGATGAGCTGGGCGCAGTACTGGGAAGTCATCACCAACCCTCAGGTAGTGGCTGCCTACAAAGTGACGCTGCTGTCGGCATTCGTGGCGTCCATCTTTAACGGCGTGTTTGGCCTGCTGATGGCATGGATCCTGACGCGCTACCGTTTTCCGGGCCGCACGCTGCTCGACGCGCTGATGGATTTACCGTTTGCCCTGCCAACGGCGGTGGCGGGCCTGACGCTGGCCTCTCTGTTTTCTGTTAATGGCTTCTATGGCGAATGGCTGGCGAAGTTCGATATCAAGGTGACGTACACCTGGCTCGGAATTGCGGTGGCGATGGCCTTTACCAGCATCCCGTTTGTGGTGCGTACCGTTCAGCCCGTGCTGGAAGAGCTGGGCCCCGAATACGAAGAAGCGGCGGAAACGCTCGGAGCCACGCGCATTCAGAGCTTCCGTAAAGTAGTGCTGCCGGAGCTTTCCCCGGCGCTGCTGGCGGGGGTTGCGCTGTCGTTTACTCGCAGCCTCGGTGAGTTTGGTGCGGTGATCTTTATTGCGGGCAACATTGCCTGGAAAACGGAAGTGACCTCGCTGATGATTTTTGTCCGCCTGCAGGAGTTTGACTATCCGGCGGCGAGCGCGATCGCCTCGGTGATCCTGGCGGCGTCGCTGCTGCTGCTGTTTTCCATCAACACCCTGCAAAGTCGCTTTGGCCGACGTGTGGTAGGTCACTAATGGCGGAAGTTACGCAATTGAAACGCTATGACGCGCCCCGCATTAACTGGGGAAAATGGTTTCTTATAGGCACCGGGCTGCTGGTATCGGCCTTTATCCTGCTGGTGCCGATGATTTACATCTTTGTGCAGGCATTCAGCAAAGGGCTGATGCCGGTGCTGCAAAACCTGGCCGACCCGGACATGCTGCATGCCATCTGGCTGACGGTGATGATTGCGCTTATCACCGTGCCGGTGAACCTGGTGTTCGGCACGCTGCTGGCCTGGCTGGTGACGCGATTTAACTTCCCGGGCCGCCAGCTGCTGTTGACGCTGCTGGATATTCCTTTTGCGGTTTCACCTGTTGTGGCAGGTCTGGTGTATCTGCTTTTCTACGGCTCGAACGGTCCACTCGGTTCGTGGCTGGATGCGCATAACCTGCAAATTATGTTTGCCTGGCCGGGAATGGTGCTGGCGACGATTTTCGTTACCTGTCCGTTTGTGGTGCGTGAGCTGGTACCGGTGATGCTGAGTCAGGGTAGCAATGAGGACGAAGCGGCGATTTTGCTCGGCGCTTCTGGCTGGCAGATGTTCCGCCGGGTCACGCTGCCGAATATTCGCTGGGCGCTGCTGTACGGTGTGGTGCTGACCAATGCCCGCGCAATAGGTGAATTTGGCGCAGTATCGGTGGTCTCCGGTTCGATTCGTGGTGAAACGCTGTCGCTGCCGCTGCAGATTGAATTACTCGAGCAGGACTACAACACGGTGGGTTCCTTCACCGCCGCGGCCCTGCTGACGTTAATGGCTATTTTGACCCTGTTTTTGAAGAGTGTGGTGCAGTGGCGCCTGGAAAATCAGGAAAAACGCGTGCATCAGGAGAAGCATCATGAGCATTGAAATTGCCGGCATTAAGAAATCGTTTGGGCGCACTCAGGTGCTGAATGATATTTCTTTGGATATTCCGTCCGGTCAGATGGTGGCGCTGCTTGGGCCGTCGGGCTCCGGCAAAACCACCCTGCTGCGTATTATTGCCGGCCTGGAGCATCAGACCAGCGGGCAGATTCGCTTCCACGGTACGGATGTCAGCCGCTTACACGCCCGCGAGCGCAAAGTTGGCTTCGTGTTCCAGCACTATGCGTTATTCCGCCATATGACGGTGTTCGATAACATCGCCTTTGGCCTGACGGTGCTGCCGCGCCGTGAGCGCCCGAATGCGGCGCAAATTAAAGCCAAAGTCACCAAACTGCTGGAAATGGTTCAGCTGGCACATCTGGCGGATCGTTACCCTGCACAGCTTTCCGGCGGGCAGAAACAGCGCGTGGCGTTGGCACGTGCGCTGGCCGTTGAGCCACAAATTCTGCTGCTGGATGAGCCGTTCGGTGCGCTGGATGCGCAGGTACGTAAAGAGCTGCGCCGCTGGCTGCGTCAGCTGCACGAAGAGCTGAAGTTCACCAGCGTGTTCGTGACCCACGATCAGGAAGAAGCGATGGAAGTTGCTGACCGCGTGGTGGTGATGAGCCAGGGCAATATTGAGCAGGTGGACGCGCCCGATCAGGTCTGGCGTGAACCTGCCACAAGATTTGTACTGGAGTTTATGGGGGAAGTGAACCGCCTGAAAGGAACCGTTCGCGGAGGGCAATTCCACGTTGGAGCGCACCGCTGGCCGCTTGGCTACACGCCAGCTTATCAGGGATCGGTCGATTTGTTCCTCCGTCCGTGGGAAGTGGACGTGAGCCGCCGTACAAGCCTGGATTCTCCGCTGCCCGTGCAGGTGCTGGAAGCCAGCCCGAAAGGCCATTACACCCAGCTCGTTGTGCAGCCGCTCGGCTGGTATAACGAAACGCTGACCGTTGTCATGCGCGGCGATGATGCTCCACTGCGCGGAGAGCGCCTGTTTGTGGGGCTACAGCATGCACGCCTTTACGACGGGAAAACGCGGATTGAAAACCGCGAGGAGCTTGCTCTGGCGGAATCTGCCTGATAGCTTTATTGCATCCTGATGTTGCCGGGTAGCGCTTCGCATACCCGGCCTACAAGAAAATGCATGGTTTTGTAGGCCCGGTAAGCACAGCGCACCGGGCTTTTTTATTGGAATGCAGAAGTGACAACACTCGAACACACCATCGGCAATACTCCCTTAGTCAGGCTTCAGCGCCTGACGCCGGCGAACGGCAGTGAAATCTGGGTCAAGCTCGAAGGAAATAATCCTGCCGGATCCGTTAAAGACCGTGCGGCGCTTTCCATGATTGTGCAGGCGGAATCACGCGGCGAAATCAAACCGGGTGATGTGCTGATTGAGGCGACCAGCGGCAATACCGGTATCGCTTTGGCGATGATCTCGGCGCTGAAAGGCTATCGCATGAAGCTGCTGATGCCGGACAACATGAGCCAGGAGCGCCGCGCGGCAATGCGTGCCTACGGCGCTGAGCTGATCCTTGTCAGCAAGGAACAGGGCATGGAAGGCGCGCGCGATCTGGCGCTTGAGATGGCGAAGCGCGGTGAAGGCAAGCTTCTCGACCAGTTTAACAATCCCGACAACCCTTACGCGCACTACACCACCACCGGGCCGGAAATCTGGCAGCAAACAAATCAGCGAATCACGCACTTTGTCTCTAGCATGGGAACGACCGGCACCATTACCGGCGTATCTCGTTTTCTTCGCGAACAGGATAAGCCGGTGACCATCGTCGGGCTGCAGCCGGAAGAGGGCAGCAGTATTCCGGGGATTCGCCGCTGGCCCGCGGAATATATGCCCGGGACTTATAATGCCGCTCTGGTGGATGAGGTCATGGATATTCATCAGCGCGATGCGGAAAATACCATGCGTGAGCTGGCGGTGCGGGAAGGTATTTTCTGCGGTGTGAGTTCTGGCGGGGCGGTCGCGGGGGCGCTGCGGGTGGCGAAGGCCAATCCCGGCGCGGTCGTGGTTGCCATTATTTGCGATCGCGGCGATCGGTATCTGTCGACCGGCGTGTTTGGTGAAGAAAGTTACAGTCAGGGGGCGGGGATTTAACGGTCATGGAAATGATACTTTTTCGGGATAAAACCCGGGCGCAGCAGGCCGACATTGTGGCCGTGCAGTCTCAGGTGGTCTACGGCAGCGTGGGCAACAGCGTGGCGGTGCCGAATATCAAACAGCATCACCTGAACGTGCTGGCCGTGCCGACGGTGCTGTTCAGCAACACGCCGCATTACGATACTTTCTACGGCGGGGTTATTCCTGATGAGTGGTTCAGCGGTTACCTGCGGGCGCTGGAAGAGCGTGACGCTCTGCGCGAACTGAAAGCCGTCACCACCGGTTACATGGGCAGCGCCAGCCAGATTGCTATTCTGGCTGAATGGCTGAAGGCCATGCGGGAAAAACATCCGCAGATGATGATTCTGGTCGATCCGGTGATCGGCGATACCGACAGCGGCGTGTACGTGAAACCAGAGATTCCTGCCGCCTATTGTGAGCATCTTCTGCCGCTGGCGCAGGGCATCACGCCAAACGTATTTGAGCTGGGCGTGCTAAGCGGCAAGCCGTGCGATACGCTCGACGAGGCGATTGCCGCAGCGAAAGGTCTGCTTTCCGACACGTTAAAATGGGTGGCAATCACCAGCGCGCCGGTGCGGGACGACAACGATATTCATGTGGTTCTGGTGACGAAAGAGAGCGTTGATATCAGCGGCTGGCCGCGTGTGGCAACCGATTTGAAAGGCACAGGCGATCTGTTTTGTTCGGAGCTGATTAGCGCCGTTGTGCAGGGGAACACCTTGCAGGACGCAGTGCGCGCGGCCGGAAGTCGTGTCGTAGAAGTGATGGGCTACACGCTTGAAAAGGGCTATGACGAGCTGATTTTACCGCCGCGCTAGTGACAAAGAGCAGAAACGAAAATGGCGCCCGTAGGCGCCATTTTTTTATCCATGCAGCATCAATTATTTTTTGATGCGAATAACCGGGGTTTCACCAACGGTTACGCTGCCGGACAGTTTGATCAGCTCTTTGATCTCGTCCATGTTGGAGATAACAACCGGAGTCAGAGTAGACTTCGCTTTCTCTTCCAGCAGTGGCAGATCGAACTCTATTACCGGATCGCCAACTTTCACGCGCTGGCCTTCTTCTGCGATACGTTTGAAACCTTCGCCTTTCAGTTCAACGGTGTCGATACCGAAGTGAACGAACAGCTCGATACCACTGTCGGACTCGATAGAGAACGCGTGGTTGGTTTCAAAGATTTTGCCGATGGTACCGTCAACCGGCGCAACCATTTTGTTACCGGTTGGTTTGATGGCAATGCCATCGCCCACGATTTTCTCAGCAAAAACAACATCCGGCACGTCTTCGATGTTGACGATCTCGCCAGAGAGCGGGGCAACAATCTCAATAGTTCCGGTGTCTTTCTTATCATCAGAAACCAGAGATTTCAGTTTATCGAACAAACCCATGATCTTCTCCTAAGCAGTAATTTGGGCCGCATCTCGTGGATTAGCAGATTGTTTTTTCTTCAATGAACTTGTTAACCAGCGTCATTAACTCGTCCGTTGTCGGTTGAGCAAGAGCCTGCTCTGCTAAAACCTTCGCATCTTCGAAGTTCGTGTTACGGATAATCTTCTTAATGCGCGGGATGGAAATGGCGCTCATAGAGAATTCGTCCAGACCCATACCCAGCAACAGAAGTGTAGCACGTTCATCGCCTGCAAGCTCACCACACATGCCAGTCCACTTGCCTTCAGCATGAGAAGCATCAATAACTTGCTTGATAAGCGTCAGGACGGACGGTGACATTGGCTGGTAGAGGTGCGAAATCATATCATTACCACGGTCAACTGCCAGGGTGTACTGCGTTAAATCATTGGTACCGATACTGAAGAAATCAACTTCTTTCGCCAGATGACGGGCAATGGTCGCCGCGGCTGGGGTTTCCACCATCACGCCGATTTCGATTGCTTCGTCAAAGGCTTTACCTTCGTCGCGCAGTTCCTGTTTGTAGATTTCGATCTCTTTGCGCAGGGCGCGAACTTCTTCAACAGAGATGATCATCGGGAACATAATGCGCAGTTTACCGAAAGCAGAAGCACGCAGGATAGCGCGAACCTGATCGCGCAGGATCTCTTTGCGATCCATCGCGATACGCACTGCACGCCAGCCCAGGAACGGGTTCTCTTCTTTCGGGAAGTTCATGTACGGCAGCTCTTTGTCGCCACCGATGTCCATGGTACGGACGATGACCGCCTGCGAGCCACAGGCTTCAGCAACGGCTTTGTATGCAGCGAACTGTTCTTCTTCAGTTGGCAGCGCGTCGCGGTCCATGAACAGGAATTCTGTACGGTACAGGCCGACACCTTCAGCGCCGTTGCGCTCTGCACCGTCGATATCACGAACGGTACCGATGTTGGCACATACTTCTACCTGATGACCGTCGAGGGTGATAGCCGGCAGATCTTTCAGTTTTGCCAGTTCAGCTTTCTCTTCAGCAACCTGAGTCTGAATCTTACGCAGGGCTTCGGTCTCTTCGTTGGTCGGGTTAACGTACACTTTGTTGTTAACCGCATCGAGGATCAGATAGTCACCGTTTTTCACTTCAGAGGTCACGCTACCGGTGCCCACGATCGCTGGCAGTTCGAGGGAACGCGCCATGATGGAGGTGTGGGAGGTACGGCCGCCAATGTCGGTGATGAAACCCAGCACCTTTTTCAGGTTCAGCTGCGCGGTTTCGGATGGCGTCAGGTCTTTAGCGACGAGGATAACCTCGTCCTGAATGGCGCTCAGGTCGATGATCGCCAGGCCCAGGATGTTGCGCAGCAGACGTTTACCGATATCACGTACGTCAGCCGCACGCTCTTTCAGGTATTCATCATCCAGCTCTTCCAGGGCAGTTGCCTGACCTTCGATAACCTCATTGGCTGCTGCGTCAGCAGTCATGTGTTTATCTTTAATCAGGGCTATGATTTCCTGCTCCAGCTCCTCATCTTCCAGCAACATGATGTGGCCTTCGAAGATGGCTTCTTTTTCTTCGCCGAACGTTTCGCCAGCTTTAGTCTTGATAGCTTCCAGCTGTGCGGACGCTTTAGTACGACCGCTCAGAAAGCGTTCAACTTCCTGATCGACGCCGTCGGCAGAAATTTTCTTCCGGTCGATGACAATCTCATCTTCAATCAGCAACAGTGCTTTGCCGAAAGCGATACCCGGGGATGCTAAAATGCCTGAAATCATAACCCTACCTTACTTGTGACTGATTTTAAAAAGAACTCGTGAACTTACTCGAGTTCAGCCATCAGTTTAACCAGATGCTCAACTGCTTTCTGCTCGTCTTCGCCTTCTGCAGAAATGGTCACTACGGTGCCCTGAGTCAGACCCAGAGTCTGCAGTTTGAACAGGCTTTTAGCGCTGGCGCTTTTGCCGTTGGAGGTCACGGTGATCTCAGAGGTGAAGCCTTTAGCTTCTTTAACAAACTGAGCGGCAGGGCGGGTGTGCAGACCGTTCGGAGCGGTAATGGTAACTTCTTGCTGGAACATTATATTTCCCCAACTTATAGGTTTAGTGTTGTGGAACTAAAGTCTAGCCTGGCGGCTACACTTTAGCCTGTATAGATTAGCGCCGGCGGATACGAAACGACGCAGAAGGTCTGACGCAATCCTGGCAGGCACTTCTGGCCGGTGACGTTTAGCTCGTCATTAAACATTATGCAGCGAAAGCAAGACTTGAACCAAATCATAAAATCGATTCAGCAGGCGGAAATCCTGAACTGAATAATTTCGCGCATCAAAATAAATGTGATGGTTAAATACCAGACCCGACGGGGGGAAGCAATGCCAGGTGGGCCAAAAGTATGACGTATGCCACAAAAAAGCACCCGGAAGGGTGCTTTTTTCGTCATTTTTTTACATTTGGCATTACTGTTGCAGTTCTTTCTCTGTGAAGAGATCGGCAAATAATGCGGTACTTAAATAACGTTCACCCGAAGAAGGCAGGATAACCACAATAGTCTTATTGGTAAAGGTTTCGTCTTCCTGAAGCTTCAGCGCAGCAGCTACGGCGGCGCCGGAAGAAATCCCTGCAAGAATGCCTTCTTCTTCCATCAGACGGCGTGCCGTGGAAATGGCTTCTTCATTAGTAATGGCAACCACTTTATCGATGAGCTTGAGATCGAGGTTGCCTGGAATAAAGCCTGCGCCGATACCCTGAATTTTGTGCGGGCCGGGTTTGATTTCTTCCCCAGCCAGAGCCTGGGCGATGACTGGCGAGTCGGTCGGTTCGACGGCGACGCTAATCAGGTCGGTTTTACCTTTAGTGCCTTTAATATAGCGGGATACGCCAGTCAGCGTACCGCCAGTGCCGACGCCCGCAATAAACACATCAACCTGACCGTCTGTGTCTTCCCAGATTTCCGGGCCGGTGGTTTTTTCGTGGATTTCCGGGTTCGCCGGGTTGCTGAACTGTTGCAGCAGCAGGAATTTTTCAGGGTCGCTGGCGACGATCTCTTCCGCTTTCTGGATGGCACCCTTCATCCCTTTAGCGCCTTCGGTCAGCACCAGGTTAGCACCCAGCGCTTTCAGCAGCTTACGGCGTTCGATACTCATGGTTTCCGGCATGGTCAGCGTGAGCTTGTAGCCGCGTGCGGCAGCCACATAAGCCAGCGCAATACCGGTGTTGCCGCTGGTGGGTTCCACCAGCTCAACGCCTGGCTTGAGCACGCCACGTTTTTCGGCATCCCAAATCATGTTGGCACCGATGCGGCATTTGACGCTGAAGCTCGGGTTGCGTGATTCCACCTTCGCGAGGATGCGTCCATTACCGATTCGGTTCAGTCGAACCAGCGGCGTATGACCGATTGTCAGCGAGTTATCTTCAAAAATCTTACTCATAGCCCGTCCTTAACTGTCTGAAATTTGGGAAACGACACCAGCATACGCGGATGGTCATGATGCGGAAGGAAAGTTTTCGCATATCGATATGCTGATGTGAAATAAAGGTTATCAGTATGGAATAAGGGGTGGCAAAAGCCACTCCTTATTTACTTTTATAGACAGAAGACAATCACTTCCAGAGGGCGTGCTTATCGCGATAGCAGTCGACCCACATGGCCGTTGCACCGCAAATTGCCACTGGCAGGATCACCAGGTTGAGGATTGGAATCATCGTAAACAGGCTGGTTAGCGCGCCAAACTGCATATTGGTGACTTTCCGGGCGCGCAGCGCTTCCCGCATCGTTTTGAACGGCACTTTATGGTTATCGAACGGGTAATCGCAGTACTGGATAGCCATCATCCACGCGCTGAACAGGAACCAAAGTATCGGGGCCACCGTCTGTCCGATGCCGGGAATAAAGTAGAGAACCAGCAAAACTACTGCCCGTGGCAGATACCAGGCCAGCTTTTGCCATTCGCGTTTCATTATTCTCGGTACATCTTTCAGCACGCCGAAAATGCCGGTGTCCGGCGGCGTCGCGCCCGTCAGTCGTGCTTCAAGCTGTTCGGCCAGCAGCCCACTGAAAGGCGCGGCAATCCAGTTGGTGATGGTCGAGAATAAATAGCCAAATACCAGCAGCACGGAAATCACCGCAATCGGCCAGAGAAGGTAGCTCAGCCACTGTAGCCAGTCTGGCACGTGTTGCATCATCGCCGGGATCCAGTTACCCAGTTTGCTGAACAGCCACCAGAAAGCGCCGCCCATCAGGATGATATTGACCAGCAGCGGCATAAAAACGTAACGACGCAGGCCGGGCAGGCGAATCAGCTGACAGCCCTGGGAAAAGTAATATACCCCACTGCGGGGAACGGAAGAGGAAACCATGGTCAGGGGAGACTCCTTTTGTCAAAGTCCTGGCGGTTGCGCGACCAGTTTATCGGGTTGTCAGACGATGACCAGTTCAGAAATGTTCGAAAAAACAGCAAAAAGCACGATTTGGTTCATCTTTATCGTCCGATTTCCGGGTACGCACTTGCACTTGACGTAATGGGCAAATACTCTTAGTGAGTAAATGTTTGCCGTGGTGGCAAGGTGTTAGAACAACAGAGAATATAATGATGCAGGATTTGCGTCTGATATTAATCATTGTTGGCGCGATCGCCATAATTGCATTACTGGTTCATGGTTTCTGGACCAGCCGCAAAGAACGTTCCTCAATGTTCCGCGATCGCCCAATGAAACGCATGAAATCGCGTCACGACGATGAGTCCGATGACGACGGCTTCGATGACGATGTTGAAGGCGTAGGTGAAGTTCGCGTTCATCGGGTGAACCCTGCCCAGAACGTGAATACCGGGGAGCATGACGCTACCCATCAGGCTCCGCAGCACCAGTATCAGCCTCCTTATGAACGTCAGGTGCAACAGCCTGTGCGTCATGACGAGCCTGTACGCCAGCCGGTTCAGCCGCAGCAGCAACCCGTGCGCCAACAGCCTGTGCATCAGCATCAGGCTCCGGTACAGCCGCCTGCAGAGCCGCAGCACGCACCTGTGCATCAGCCGCATACCGCGCCGCAGCAGCCCGTTGCGCCGCAGTATCAGCAGCCAGTATCTGCACCGCAGGCCGCACAACCCGCTCCACAGCCCCATCAGCCTGCTGTTGCTGATCCGCAGCCTGTTGCTCAGCAACCGGCAGCTGCTCCTCAGCCCGCGCCAGAAACGCAGCCTGCGGCTACAGAAGCACCACAGCCTGTAAAAGCTGAGCGCAAAGAAGCGGTTATCGTTCTCAGCGTTGCCGCGCATCAGGGGTCGTTCATCAATGGTGAACTCCTGCGCAACAGTGTTGAGCAGTCCGGCTTTGTGTTTGGTGATATGAACATTTACCATCGCCATCTCAATCCTGGCGGCGGTGGCCCGGCGCTGTTCAGCCTCGCCAACATGGTGAAGCCCGGCACCTTCGACCCGGAAAACATGGGCGATATGCAAACGCCTGGCGTGACCATTTTCATGCAGGTGCCATCCTACGGTGATGAGCTGCAAAACTTTAAGCTGATGCTCCAGTCTGCGCAGTACATCGCAGACGAAGTCGGTGGTGTGGTGCTCGACGATCAGCGCCGGATGATTACCCCGCAGAAAGTGCGTGAGTATCAGGATCGTATCCGCGAAGTAAAAGACGCCAACGCCTGATACTCTGGCGCGTCGCAATCCCTTCCAGAACCCCCGCCTGTCGGGGGTTTTTTATCATTGATGGTGAGATATGCAATCAATCGAACAACAGCTGACAGAACTGCGAACCACGCTTCGCCATCACGAATACCTCTATCACGTCATGGATGCCCCGGAAGTACCGGATGCGGAATATGACCGCCTGATGCGCGAATTGCGCGAGCTTGAAGCTCAGCACCCTGAGCTTGTTACCCCGGATTCGCCCACCCAGCGCGTAGGTGCCGCACCGCTGACCGCTTTCGGCCAGATTCGTCATGAAGTGCCGATGCTTTCGCTGGACAACGTTTTTGATGAAGAGAGCTTCGTTGCGTTCAACAAGCGCGTGCAGGACAGGCTGAAAAGCACAGACGCGCTGACCTATTGCTGTGAGCTGAAGCTGGATGGCCTGGCGGTCAGCATTCTGTATGAAAACGGCGTGCTGGTGCAGGCTGCCACTCGGGGAGACGGTACCACCGGCGAGGATATTACCGCCAACGTGCGTACCATTCGCGCTATTCCGCTGAAGCTGCACGGAGAGAATATTCCTGCGCGTCTGGAAGTGCGCGGTGAAGTTTTCCTGCCTCAGTCGGGCTTTGAAAAAATCAATGAAGATGCGCGCCGTACGGGCGGTAAGCTGTTCGCCAACCCGCGTAACGCTGCGGCGGGTTCGCTGCGTCAGCTTGATCCACGCATTACCGCGAAGCGACCGCTTACTTTCTTCTGCTACGGCGTCGGCGTGCTCGAAGGCGGCGAACTGCCGCGCAGTCATTTGGGGCGCCTTCAGCAGTTTAAGGCGTGGGGCTTGCCCGTCAGCAACCGCGTGAAGCTGTGCAGCTCGCCGGAGGAAGTACTCGCTTACTACCATCAGGTCGAGGAAGATCGCCCGCATCTGGGGTTCGATATCGACGGCGTGGTGATTAAAGTCGATTCGCTCGAGCTACAGGAACAGCTTGGCTTTGTCGCTCGCGCCCCGCGCTGGGCGGTGGCGTTTAAGTTCCCGGCGCAGGAGCAAATGACCTTTGTGCGCGACGTGGAGTTTCAGGTTGGACGTACCGGGGCTATCACGCCCGTTGCGCGCCTGGAGCCCGTGCAGGTGGCGGGCGTTCTGGTCAGCAACGCGACCTTGCATAACGCTGACGAGATCGAACGTCTGGGCCTGCGCATTGGTGACAAAGTGGTGATTCGCCGCGCCGGGGATGTGATCCCACAGGTTGTGAACGTGGTGCTTTCAGAGCGCCCGGAAGAGACCCGGGAAGTCGAGTTCCCCACGCACTGCCCGGTTTGCGGCTCGGACGTCGAGCGCGTCGAAGGCGAAGCGGTTACTCGCTGTACCGGTGGCCTGATTTGTGGCGCACAGCGTAAAGAGTCGCTGAAGCACTTTATTTCCCGCCGCGCGCTGGACGTTGACGGCATGGGTGACAAAATCATCGATCAGCTGGTCGAAAAAGAGTATGTCCACACGCCTGCTGACTTGTTCCGCCTGACGGCAGGCAAGCTCACCGGGCTCGATCGGATGGGGCCAAAATCGGCCCAGAACGTGGTCAACGCGCTGGAGAAAGCCAAAGAAACGACCTTTGCGCGCTTCCTCTATGCGCTGGGCATCCGTGAAGTGGGTGAAGCGACGGCAGCAGGGCTGGCTGCGCATTTTGGGGCGCTGGATGCACTGGAAAGCGCCTCGATTGAGGAGCTGCAAAAAGTCCCCGATGTTGGCATTGTGGTCGCCACGCACGTGTTTAACTTCTTTGCTGAAGAGAGCAATCGTGAGGTCATTCAACAGCTGCAAGCCGAGGGCGTGCACTGGCCTACTCCCGTTATTATCAAAGCAGAAGAAATTGACAGTCCGTTTGCCGGCAAAACTGTAGTACTGACCGGCAGCCTGAGCCAGATGTCACGCGATGATGCGAAAGCCCGCCTGGTTGAACTCGGTGCGAAAGTGGCTGGCAGCGTATCGAAGAAAACCGATCTGGTAATTGCCGGCGAGGCAGCGGGCTCAAAACTGGCTAAAGCGCAGGAGCTGGGTATCGAGGTGATCGACGAAGCAGAAATGTTGCGGTTGCTGGGAGCGTAAAGTGGAAAAAGAGCAGCTGATTGAGATAGCCAACACCGAGATGCCGTTCGGGAAATACAAAGGCCGGATGCTGATTGATCTGCCGGAAGAATACCTTCTGTGGTTCGCCCGCAAGGATGAGTTTCCAGCCGGGCGGCTGGGTGAGCTGATGGCGATTACGCTGCTTATCAAGACAGAGGGGCTGACGCATCTGGTGCAGCCCCTCAAGCGCGGCCGTTAGGCTTTCGCTTCATCAGCGGCCGCTTTCGCCTGTCGCGCTTCGGCCTGTTGCTTATAGCGTCGTGCCAGCACGGCGCAGACCATCAGCTGGATTTGATGGAAAATCATTAACGGCAGCACCATCATGCCGATCATCGCCGTCGGGAAGAGAATGTTGGCCATCGGGATACCGTTGGCCAGACTCTTTTTCGAGCCGCAGAAGACAATCGTAATTTCGTCAGCCTTATTAAACCCGCATTTACGCGCCACCACGGTGTTAACCGCAATCACAATCGCCAGCAGCACGCAGCTTACAACCACGATAAACAGCAGCGATCCCACGCCCACTTTATGCCAGATACCGTTAACGACGGCTTCGCTGAAGGCCGAGTAAACCACTAACAGAATGGAGGTCTGGTCAGTTTTGGAAATCCATTTCTTATTTCGTGCCACCCATGCACCGGTCCATGGGCGTGAGAGGTGGCCGAGCACGAACGGAAGCAACAGCTGAAGCATGATTTTGCCGACTTGCTCCAGGCTGCCTTCCGCGCCGTGGAGGTTCATCAGCAGGCCGACCAGCAGGGGGGAGATGAAAATCCCGAGCAGGCTCGATGCGGAGGCTGAACACACCGCAGCGGCAACGTTGCCGCCCGCCATAGAAGTGAAAGCAATCGCCGATTGTACGGTGGCAGGCAAAATGCAGAGATACAGGAAGCCATTGTAGAGTGCGGGATCAACATCGATTGGCGCCCAACGGGCGAAGAGCACGCCTAAAACCGGGAACAGAACGAAGGTGCTGCACATTACCCAAAGATGTAATCGCCAGTGGCTGCCGCCCGCAATAATGGCCTCGCGGGAGAGTTTAGCGCCGTGCATAAAGAACAGCAGGGCGATGGCGGCGGTGGTCAGGCCTTCAAAAAACGGAACATAGCCACCGCGAGCGGGGAACAGGGAGGCAAGCAATACGGTACAGATTAGCGTCAGCGTGAACGGATCGAGAATGCGAAAAAGTTTCATAAACGCTCCTGAAAAGTCGATGCTGCTATTGTGCTTATTTCACTTTGAGAAATAAAATTGATTTATTGCATCCATTGATGAATTTATCCCATGAATTATTCGCTCCGCCAGTTAAAGGTGTTTATCACCGTCGCACAGGCCAAAAGCTTCAGTCGGGCAGGGGAGATAATTGGCCTCAGCCAGTCGGCCGTCAGCCATAGCGTCAAAGAGCTGGAGCACCAGACCGGTGTGCGCCTGCTTGACCGGACCACCCGGGAGGTTGTGCTGACTGAGGCCGGGCAGCAACTGGCCGCCAGGCTTGAGCGATTGCTGGATGAACTGAACAGCACATTGCGCGAAGCCGGGCGAGTAGGACAACAGCTCACAGGCACAGTGCGCGTGGCGGCCAGTCAGACGATCTCGGCGCATCTGATTCCTCAGTGCATTGCTGCCAGCAACCGGCGCTACCCGGAGATTGATTTTGTCCTCCACGATCGTCCGCAGCGGTGGGTGCTGGAAAGCATTCGTCAGGGGGAAGTGGATTTTGGCATCGTGATTGATCCGGGCGCCGTCGGAGATTTACAGTGCGAGTCGATTCTCTCGGAGCCGTTTTTCGTGCTCTGTCATCAGGATCATCCGTTTGCCAGCTTGCCGGAGGTGACCTGGCAGGCTCTGGAAAACACGCGCCTTGTATTACAGGATTATGCATCGGGCAGTCGCCTGCTTATCGATGCTGCGCTGCAGGCTCATAACATAACAGCCAGTATTGTGCAGGAAATTGGCCATCCGGCGACGCTCTTTCCTATGGTTGAGGCGGGGATTGGGATCAGCATTTTACCCGCTCTGGCGTTGCCGTTACCGCAGGGAAGCCAGTTGACGGTTAAGCGCCTGACCCCCGTGGTTCAGCGGCAGCTGATGCTGGCCAGGCGCAAAAATCGATCGCTTTCGACGGCGGCGCAGGCGCTGTGGGATGTTGTCGGTGAGCAGGCAGAAGCGCTGACCGCCGCCCGGAAACACGATCCGCTGTATCAGACGTAAATATCTATTTGATGGTCTTCAGACGGGTTATTGACCCCTGTCACAGGGGCTGATGCCGTTTGCTGATCCTGTTCTTTTTCCGCCTGCTGGCGCTGAAGCTGTGCCAGCTGGGCTTCGAGCATCGTGATCTGCTCCTGAATCAGCTCCGCCTGTTTCTGTTTCTCATCGGCATCGCCAGGACCATCAGCAATGGTTTTCAGCTGCTGGGTCAGTTTGGTGATTTGCTGTGTGATACGCGTGATTTGCGATGAGGTGTCGTTGCCCTGTGGCGCGGCAGTGCTGGTGGTTGTTTGTAATCCTGGGGCAGAAGAAGAGGGCATGGAAATGCTGGTCATCGTGAACTCCTTTCAGGGATGAAAAAAGAGTTATCGGCAGAATAGAATAAAGGCTTGAGAAGAAAAAAGAGGGATGTTGAAAAACGTTATGGGTGGGTCGTGCAGGATACCACTCGTCTCATCCTGACGAATTGCGCATAGCAAAAAGGCGCCTTTAGGGCGCCTTTCCACATTGGTGGGTCGTGCAGGATTCGAACCTGCGACCAATTGATTAAAAGTCAACTGCTCTACCAACTGAGCTAACGACCCGAAGTGGTGGGTGATGACGGGATCGAACCGCCGACCCCCTCCTTGTAAGGGAGGTGCTCTCCCAGCTGAGCTAATCACCCACTTCGGTACTTCATTTTTAGTAAGAAATTCAGCTGGCGAGAAAGTGGTGGGTGATGACGGGATCGAACCGCCGACCCCCTCCTTGTAAGGGAGGTGCTCTCCCAGCTGAGCTAATCACCCACTTCTCGATTTCTTACTTTACACGGCGGAGACTACTTAAAGTAGTTGGTGGGTGATGACGGGTTCGAACCGCCGACCCCCTCCTTGTAAGGGAGGTGCTCTCCCAGCTGAGCTAATCACCCCCGCTGTGTGGAGTCGCATTATAGGGAGAGTTGAAAATGAGTCAACGCCTTTTCCAAAGATTTTGTTTGTTCGTCGTAAAATTAAACAAAACGATCGTAAATCGCCCCGTGACGCATGATTTATAAACAAAATCCGCTAAGCGCAGCGTTTCAGCGGGATCGACATTGAGGATTCAGGTGGGAGTGATAGAATATTGCCCATTATTTTTCCCCCAGGATTTGCCGGCTGTCGGCAACTTTCTAAACGTAAGGCCATTTCATGAAAATCAAAACTCGCTTCGCGCCTAGCCCGACCGGCTATCTGCACGTCGGCGGTGCTCGTACTGCTCTCTATTCCTGGCTTTTTGCTCGCAACCACGACGGTGAGTTCGTGCTGCGTATTGAAGACACCGACCTCGAGCGCTCCACGCCGGAAGCCATCGAAGCTATTATGGACGGCATGAACTGGCTGAGCCTGGAGTGGGATGAAGGCCCTTATTACCAGACTAAACGTTTCGATCGCTACAACGCGGTGATTGATGAGATGCTGGTCGCCGGCACGGCATATAAATGCTACTGCTCTAAAGAGCGTCTGGATGCTCTGCGTGAAGAACAGATGGCAAAAGGTGAGAAGCCGCGCTATGACGGCCGCTGCCGCCATGGTCACGAACATCATACCGCTGACGAACCTTGCGTGGTGCGTTTTGCCAATCCGCAGGACGGTTCCGTTATTTTCGACGACCAGATTCGCGGTCCGATTGAGTTCAGCAACCAGGAGCTGGACGATCTGATTATCCGTCGTACCGACGGTTCGCCAACCTACAACTTCTGCGTAGTGGTTGATGACTGGGATATGGAAATCACCCACGTGATCCGTGGTGAAGACCACATCAACAACACTCCGCGTCAGATCAATATTCTGAAAGCGTTAAATGCGCCAGTGCCGGTTTACGCGCACGTATCGATGATCAACGGTGACGACGGTAAAAAGCTGTCCAAGCGTCACGGTGCAGTCAGCGTGATGCAGTACCGTGATGATGGTTATCTGCCAGAAGCCCTGCTGAACTATCTTGTGCGTCTGGGGTGGTCCAGCGGCGATCAGGAAATTTTCAGCCGTGAAGAGATGATCAAGCTCTTCTCCCTGAGCGCGGTCAGCAAATCAGCCAGCGCATTCAACACTGAAAAATTGCAGTGGCTTAATCACCACTACATTAATACTCTGGCGCCAGAGTATGTGGCGACGCACCTGCAGTGGCACATTGAGCAGGAAAACATTGATACCCGTACCGGCCCACAGCTGTCTGAGCTGGTGACACTGCTGGGCGAGCGTTGCAAAACGCTGAAAGAGATGGCGGCGAGCTGCCGTTACTTCTATGAAGAGTTTGAGGCGTTTGATGCAGACGCAGCGAAGAAACACCTGCGCCCGGTTGCCCGTCAGCCGCTGGAAGTGGTACGCGATAAGCTGAACGCCATCACCGACTGGACTGCGGAAAACGTTCATCATGCCATTCAGGCTACCGCCGATGAGCTGGAAGTGGGAATGGGCAAAGTGGGGATGCCGCTGCGCGTTGCGGTGACCGGTGCAGGCCAGTCTCCGGCGCTGGATGTGACTGTTCATGCTATTGGTAAGAGCCGAAGCGTGGCACGCATCAACAAAGCGCTGGCATTTATTGCTGAACGTGAAAATCAGCAGTAACCATCCTTAATAAAATGGCAGGCTCAGGCCTGTCATTTTTTTATTCACGTTAGTCCGCGATATTCAGCTGCTGCAGAAAACCCCGTAATCCTTCCCGCACTAATAACAGCTGTAAGCGCTGTTTTTCTTCAGGCGTCATCATCCCGAGGACTTCCTGAATTTGCCGCCAGACGGGATCTTTGTCCTGCGCGTGATAAAACGAATCAGGCTCCGCTGCTTTTAAAGTGAGCGACAGGTGGCGCAGTTTGGGCGTTGAAGAGAGGAAATCCCGCACTTCCGGCGTGATGTGAATCAGCCGGGCGCGCCCACCTTTCACACCAGGAATGGGTTCCGTGACCCAATTTTGTTCGCGGATCCAGCGGTTGATCGTCTGCTTCGCCATACCTACGCAGTTCGCCAGCTCCTGCGTGGTCATTTTACTGTGAAGTATTTTCATCGGGTGCCTTACGTCCTGATTCCCAGACGGAACAGCAAGCCGGTGAGGCCTTCACGCAACAACAGGCTGGTCAGCTGCTGTTGCTCCTGCTCAGACATCTCTTTTGCCAGCGACAGCAGAAGTGAGTCAAAACTGTCTTCGGCGGAGTGAGCGGCTGCTGCGCTGTCGGCTGCACGCTGAGCGCTGCGAATAAACGCGCGCACTTGTTCGCTGACGTGGACAAGGCGTGCTTTACCGCCCTGAACACCCGGTCTTGGCGACGTTTCCCAGCCCTCTTTTCGCACCCATTTATTGATGGTTTGTCGGCTATAACCGGTCAGATGGGCGAGTTCCTCCGGCGTCATTCGTTCCTTGATCATGCTATTTCCTGAGTGCCTGTGTGGAATTAGTGGTTCATGTTATAGCATCCTTTTAGTTGAAAACGTGATGCGTTTAACTCCTGGTTGCGAGAACGCTCGCAATGTCATTCGGTTGCGTGCTTTTTCAGCGATTGAATTTGGAGGGAACATTTTGCCGTTGACACCTGGCAAGGGAATTCATATTATGCCGCCCGTCAACACGACACGCTTTACGTTACGGGGCTATAGCTCAGCTGGGAGAGCGCCTGCATGGCATGCAGGAGGTCAGCGGTTCGATCCCGCTTAGCTCCACCAAATTCTGCACCCAACAGATTTGGAACGTAACAGCACATTGTGGGGCTATAGCTCAGCTGGGAGAGCGCCTGCATGGCATGCAGGAGGTCAGCGGTTCGATCCCGCTTAGCTCCACCAAAATTCAGACCCTCGCTTCGGCGGGGGTTTTTGCTTTTTAGCACCTGAGATATTCGTGAATCAGCCTGAAAGCGTCTACGCTTCTTGGATATATTTCTCTTTTTTAAATTCCACATAAACATTAAGACATTTCTTGTCCGGGAAACTTGCTTCGCTCAATTAATAAACATAATATTCCCCTGTTATCGCTACATGTTCAGCAGGAATCTTCTCCAGATAATCATGATGTTGAAAAAAAATGCTTCTGCCAAAAAGTTTCTGCTGGCGCTAGTCTTGAGTCTCTTCTCGCTTCCTTTCTCACGGTTGCTTTCGCCAGAAACGGGAATTGATGGCAATAATTTGTACCTCGCATGGCTGCCGATTAGCGTGATTTTGTCGATGCTGCTGCTGTTTGGCCGATATGCGATAATTCCGCTGCTCCTCGCATTCGCTTTAACTAACGCCTGGCTGCTGCCGTTACCTTTTCCACAAAGCCTGGTGCTGCTTGTTTGCCAACTGTTCGCCCCGATCCTTGCCTGTGAGATCCTGCGCTGGCGCCTGGGAGCGCGGTGGCGTTTTGGTTTATCCAACGGCAGCATGGGCATTCGGATCTTCTGGGCCTGCTTTTTTGCGCCGCTGGTGATGAAAGGCGCAATGTACCTGGCCGGGCATTTTTTCAATTTTCCTGTCTCGGTATCCGGTTTTTTCATCCCCAGTTCAGTGGTGTACAGCCTAGTGGATATTCAGAGCCTGATCTGCGCTGCGCTCATTTTTACGTACTTGTTTTACTATCCGCTGCGAATGATCCTGAACCCACGCTTTGCGCGAACTTTTTGGCAGCGTCATATACGACTCGTTTTCGCTCGCCAGCAGTGGCTGTTTACCGTGAACTGGCTGATTGTGCTGACGGCGCTGCTGATCACGCTCTGTGCGCCGTTTGAATCAGATTACATTGCCGGTTATCTGGTGCCGGTCATCTTTATTCTCTTTTTCCTCGTTATCAACCGCTTCAGTTATCCGCTTATATGCCTGCTCTGGGGCATCAGCGCGTTTTTCCTCGTGGCTTACAATCGCAACTTTTTGCAGGGCGTGAACACGGAGTATGCGCTGTCGTTTGTTCTGTCGGTGCTCATCTCTTTCACCATCTGCATGCTACACATGGCGCGAATTCAGGGGCGCAGCAATCTCATTAAGCGTAAATGGCAAAGCCAGGCGTTGCAGGATCCTTTGACGGGTCTGCCTAATCTGCGCGCGTTTGAAAGCTATCTCGACACCCATCCTCATGTGAACGTCTGCTGTTTGCGGATGGATAATCTTGAATTTTTAAGCCGCCATTACGGCATGATGATGCGCGTTCACTGCAAGCGTATGGTTACCCGGGATTTGCAGCCGTTGTTAGGGCGTGATGAGAAACTTTTCCAGCTGCCAGGCAGCGAGCTGCTGCTCGTGCTTTACGGTTCCGAAACGGCAGCGAGGCTTTCTTATATCGTCGATTTCCTCAATAGCCAGACGTTCAACTGGCAGGGCGATGCGTTGGATCTTGAATTCGGCGCGGCCTGGGGCGTGATTGATGGTGAAGGAGAGGCACTGCATCACAAGTTAGGGCAACTAAGCTGGCTATCCGAACAGGCCTGCGCGGCTCGTCGAGTGCTGGCACTCAATAACAGCCTGGCGACGGTTTCTGACAACACCACTGAGCGTGTTCTCCAGCTGAGCCGCGTTAAGAAAGCGCTGGCTGAAGGTGGGGTGCGGCTCTATGCCCAGCCCATCGTCAGCGAATCAGGTGATCGTTACCATGAAATCCTGGCCCGCATGGTCTGGGAGGGCAAAGTCATTACCCCCGATCGGTTCATTCCGGTGATTGCTCAGTTCAACCTGAGTGAGCGCTTTGACCTGCAGGTCGTGGAAACCCTGTTCCGCGCCATGAAAACATTGCCGGGTGAGCGCTTCTCCGTAAACCTGATGCCGGTCACTCTGATGCAAAAAGAGAGTGCCAATAAAATCATTGCGCTCTTTAAGCGGTATGAGATTTCCCCCTCGTTGGTGGTGCTTGAAATTACCGAACAGCAGGCTTTTTCCAGCTCAGAAATCAGTATGCTCAATATCCGGTGCTTGCGTGAATACGGCTGCCAGATTGCCATTGATGATTACGGAACGGGTTATGCCAACTACGAACGCCTGAAAAGCCTCGAGGCGGATATCGTTAAAATTGACGGCTGCTTCGTGCGCGATATCGTCACCGATCCGGTTGATGCGATGATCGTCAAGTCGATTTGCGAACTGGCGAAGGTAAAAAACCTGACGCTGGTGGCAGAGTTTGTGGAAACCGAAGCGCAGCGTAAGTTGCTCTACGAGATGGGCGTTGACTATTTGCAGGGCTATCTGATGGGCAAACCTCGCCCGCTTGAGGAACTGAGGGCATAAAAAAAGCCGGGCGAACCCGGCTTTTTGCTGTATGAGGTTCAGAAACTTACAGAACCAGTGCCGCGATGGATGCGGACAGCACGCTCACCAGCGTAGAACCGTAAACCAGCTTCAGGCCGAAGCGGGAAACCACGTTGCCCTGTTCTTCGTTCAGGCCTTTAATCGCACCGGCAATAATCCCGATGGAAGAGAAGTTAGCGAAGGAGACCAGGAAGATGGAGAGAATACCTTCTGCGCGCGGGGAGAGCGTGCTGGCAATTTTCTGTAGATCCATCATGGCAACGAATTCGTTGGACACCATTTTCGTCGCCATGATGCTGCCGACCTGCAGCGCTTCGCTGGCAGGCACGCCCATCACCCAGGCCACTGGCCAGAAGATGTAGCCCAGAATACCCTGGAAGGAGATGCTATGGCCGAACCAGCCGGTCACGGTGGCGAACAGGGCGTTCAGTGCAGCGATAAGTGCGATGAAGCCAATCAGCATCGCAGAAACGATGATCGCGACCTTGAAGCCAGCAAGAATATACTCGCCCAGCATTTCGAAGAAGCTCTGACCTTCATGCAGATTGGACATCTGCAGGTTCTCTTCGCTCTGCTCAACGCGGTACGGGTTGATGAGTGACAGAACGATAAAGGTACTGAACATGTTCAGTACCAGCGCCGCAACCACGTACTTCGGTTCCAGCATAGTCATGTAAGCGCCGACGATGGACATGGAGACGGTAGACATCGCGGTTGCCGCCATGGTGTACATGCGGTTGCGCGACATTTTGCCGAGAATGTCTTTATAGGCGATGAAGTTTTCAGACTGCCCCAGAATCAGAGAGCTGACCGCGTTGAACGACTCCAGTTTGCCCATTCCATTAACCTTAGACAGCACGGTACCGATCGCGCGAATCACAATCGGCAGAATACGGATATGCTGCAGAATACCAATCAGAGCGGAAATGAAGACGATTGGGCAGAGCACTTTCAGGAAGAAGAATGCCAGGCCTTCATCGTTCATTTTACCGAAGACGAAATTTGTCCCTTCATTAGCGAAACCGAGAAGTTTTTCGAACATCTCGGAGAATCCTTTCACAAAGCCAAGGCCGATATCTGAGTTCAGGAAGAACCAGGCCAGCAGGACTTCAATAACAAGTAACTGAATAACATAGCGGATGCGGATTTCTTTACGGTTATGACTAACCAGCAAAGCCAGAATCGCAACCACGGCAAGCGCGAGGACAAAGTGTAGGACGCGGTCCATATTTGCTCCAAATATGAGGCAGGTTAAATTTCCGTGCACATTCTATGCAACAAGATAAAAGAAAACGAGATCTGCGCCGCACTATAGTTAGAACCTGTGAGCGATCTCAAAAAAGGTGATCAACCATACATTTCTGTTATGTTATGTAAGGGTGTTAAAAGTTACCTTTTTGTACTAGTCTGACTAAGAGGCGACCTGGCGGTCTCCCATTCCACTAACATGGCTCAACACGGCTATCGTTCCTGTCTATCAGAGAAATCATTATCACCTCGCCAAATGAACTTGATAATCATTCTCATTTTGATAACATAAAACATAGCAAAGGCTATATTTCAGAGGCAGAAAATGACAAACAGTCGCGTTGAGAGTAGCAGCAGTCGCGCAGCGCGCAAGATGCGGCTTGCATTAATGGGGCCTGCGTTCATTGCTGCCATCGGCTATATCGATCCGGGTAACTTTGCCACCAATATTCAGGCGGGGGCGAGCTACGGTTACCAGCTGCTTTGGGTGGTGGTCTGGGCAAACCTGATGGCGATGCTCATTCAGGTCCTCTCCGCCAAGCTGGGGATCGCCACCGGTAAAAATCTCGCCGAACAAATTCGCGACCACTATCCGCGTCCGCTGGTCTGGTTCTACTGGGTGCAGGCTGAAATTATCGCCATGGCCACCGATTTGGCCGAATTCATTGGTGCGGCGATTGGTTTCAAGCTGATTCTGGGGATTTCACTGTTGCAGGGGGCGGTGCTGACAGGTATTGCGACGTTCCTGATCCTGATGTTACAGCGTCGGGGGCAAAAGCCGCTGGAGAAAGTCATTGGCGGCCTGCTGTTGTTCGTTGCCGCAGCCTATATTGTTGAGCTGATTTTCTCGCAGCCGGCAATGGCGCCGCTGGCGAAAGGAATGATTATTCCTTCTCTGCCAACGTCTGAAGCCGTGTTTCTGGCGGCGGGCGTTTTGGGTGCAACCATTATGCCGCACGTGATCTATCTGCATTCATCGTTGACTCAGCATCTGCACGGTGGCACGAGGCAGGAGCGTTACAATGCCACCCGTTGGGATGTAGCGATAGCCATGACGATTGCTGGTTTTGTGAATCTGGCGATGATGGCGACGGCCGCAGCGGCATTCCACTTTAACGGCCACACGGGTATCGCCGATTTGGACCAGGCCTACCTGACGCTGGAGCCGTTGCTGAATCACGCCGCGGCAACGATTTTCGGCCTGAGCCTGATTGCCGCCGGGCTTTCATCCACGGTGGTGGGCACACTGGCCGGGCAGGTGGTGATGCAGGGCTTCATCCGCTTCCATATTCCGCTGTGGTTCCGCCGGGCGATCACTATGCTGCCATCGTTCGTGGTGATTATGATGGGGCTCGATCCGACCCGTATTCTGGTGATGAGCCAGGTTCTGCTGAGCTTCGGGATCGCGCTGGCGCTGATACCGCTGCTGTTATTTACCAGCGATCAAAAGCTGATGGGCGATCTGGTCAACACTCGTCTGGTGAAACGTACGGGCTGGGTGATTGTGGTGCTCGTCGTCGCGCTGAATGGCTGGTTGCTGGTGGGAACGTTGCTGGAGTTGTAAGGCCCGGCGGCGCGGGCCTGTAAACGTGTTCCGGTACGGCTGTAGGCCCGATGAGCTTAGCGCCACCAGGCAAGATATTTAGTGATGATGGCCGTGACCACCCCGGCCGCGACCCCAGCCACCGCGATGATCGTCGCGGTCATTCCAGCCTTCACGGTAGCCGCGTTCGTAGGCATTACGCTTTTCCCAACCGCGGTGCCAGCCGTTGTCATGACGGTGCCAGCGGGCATTGCGCCATTCATAGTTACGACGCCAGTAATCGTGGTCGCGCCAGCGGCCGCCGTCCCAGTAATTCCCGTAATTATCACGATCGCCAATTTGTAATTTTACGGATGGCACCAGGGTGATTTCGCCTGCATTGGCAACCAGCGGGGCCGTTGCCAGCAATAGTGCTGTCAGAATCAGTGACCTGAACATGTGTCTGTCTCCTTACGATCGAGCCTTTTTCGGCCTGTTAACGCAATATTACGAGGTGTTACAAACAGGCTGCATCGGCCAACTCCTAATCGCCAGGAGACAGCATTTTTTGCTAAAGTTGCTGCTATTTTGAACCGGCAAGGATTGCGTCGATGGCGGCGATCTCCTGTGGCGAAAAATGACGATTGCTAAGCATACCGACGGCATCATCAAGCTGTGCCGTTTTGCTGGCCCCTATCAGTACGGAGGTGATTCTGTCTTCGCGCAGTACCCAGGCTAATGCCATTTGTGACAGCTTTTGCCCTCGCTTCGCGGCAATTTCATTGAGCTTACGTGCTTTCTCCACTTTCTCATCGGTAATCTGATCGGCGCTCAGGAACTTGCTGCCGCTGGCGGCACGGGAATCCGCAGGGATACCGTTCAGATAGCGATCCGTCAGCTGGCCACCCGCCAGCGGGGAAAAGGCGATTGAACCCACGCCCTGTTCCCGTAATAAGTCTGTCAGGCCGTTTTCTACCCAGCGCTCGAACATTGAATACTTCGGCTGGTGAATCAGGCAAGGCGTACCGAGATCCTGCAAAATCGCAAACGCTTCGCGGGCGCGGTCGGCAGGGTAGTTGGAAAGCCCGACGTACAGCGCTTTGCCCTGACGTACCACGTGGTCCAGAGCACGCATCGTTTCTTCAAGCGGCGTATCGGGATCCGGGCGGTGATGATAGAAAATATCTACGTACTCAAGCCCCATGCGCTTCAGGCTCTGATCGAGGCTCGCCACTAAATATTTGCGGGAGCCCCAGTCGCCGTAAGGCCCATCCCACATGGTGTAACCCGCTTTGCTGGAGATGATCAGTTCATCGCGGTATGGCAAAAAATCTTCGCGCAAAATGCGGCCAAAATTGCTCTCCGCAGAACCCGGTGGCGGGCCGTAGTTGTTGGCCAGATCAAAATGGGTAATGCCGAGGTCAAAGGCATGGCGCAGCAGCTGGCGGCTGGTTTCCACTAAGGTTTCATCGCCAAAGTTATGCCACAGGCCGAGCGAAATCGCCGGGAGCTTCAGTCCGCTCCGGCCGCAGCGGTGATACGTCATCGTCTCATAGCGTGCCGGATTTGCCTGATAAACCATCAAAACCTCCAGTAGGGACAGGGTGTGTATGCGTTTACACTAATCAA
This sequence comes from Scandinavium sp. UTDF21-P1B, assembly GCF_040750395.1. Taxonomy (NCBI): domain Bacteria; kingdom Pseudomonadati; phylum Pseudomonadota; class Gammaproteobacteria; order Enterobacterales; family Enterobacteriaceae; genus Scandinavium; species Scandinavium sp. UTDF21-P1B. Next base: position 24,602 of record NZ_JBFLVD010000013.1, on the reverse strand, counting down.
TGTTGTTCCGCAGGTACACTCCTGAATTCTGTAAATTCTGCTTTCCACTACGAAATTCTTATGCTTCTGGACAGACTCCGTGCATCTCTAATACTCAGAATATCTATGCGGCGACAGGAAGATGGCTATGCAATCGACATACACAATCGCGGATTATCTGGTGGATCGTCTCGCCGGATGCGGTATTGACCATATGTTTGGCGTTCCGGGTGATTACAATTTGCAGTTTCTCGATCATGTCATCGATCACCCCAGCGTGTGCTGGGTGGGTTGCGCGAATGAGCTGAATGCTGCCTATGCGGCAGATGGTTATGCAAGAGTGCATGGCGCGGGTGCGCTGCTGACAACCTACGGCGTCGGGGAATTGAGCGCATTGAACGGCATCGCAGGGAGTTTCGCCGAGTATGTACCTGTTTTACATATTGTCGGTGCGCCGGGCTCGGGCAGCCAGCAGCGCGGGGAAATGCTGCACCACACGCTTGGCGACGGCGATTTCGGCCACTTTTTTGAGATGAGTATTCCGGTGAGCGTGGCCCGTGCGAAGCTGACGGTCAGCAACGCCTGCCAGGAAATTGATAGGGTGCTGCGGGAAATGCTGACCGAACGTCGCCCGGCTTATCTGATGCTGCCAGCGGATGTTGCAAAAGCACCTGCTACCGCGCCTGTAAACGCTATCACGCTTTTGCCTGAGTATGTGGATGATAACGCGATGTCGGCATTTCTTGCTGCGGCGCGGCAGATGCTGACGCCGTGCAAACGCGTTGCGCTGCTGGCGGATTTTCTGGCTCAGCGCTATGGCCTTCAGCCGATGCTCAGAAGCTGGGTCAGCGCTCAGCCGCTGGCCAATGCCACGTTATTAATGGGCAAAGGGCTGCTGGATGAGCATCAGAACGGATTCGTCGGGACATACAGCGGCGCGGCCAGCGATGAGAAAGCACGGGCCGCCATCGAGGACGCCGATGCCATACTGTGCATTGGTACCCGCTTTACCGACACCATTACCGCCGGGTTCACTCAAGTGCTACCGCAGGCAAAAACCATTGAGCTTCAGCCGAATGCCGCTCGCGTCGGCGCACGCTGGTTCAGCGGATTGCCGATCGAACAGGCGGCGCGGGCCTTACAGGCACTGTGTGCCGAACTTTCCGCAAACTGGCTTGTTCCGGAGCCCCGTGCGGCACTGCCCGCGGCAAAATCCAGCGGCATATTGACGCAAAATAGCTTCTGGCAGGCTTTGCAGGATGCGCTACTGCCGGGTGATATTATTCTTGCAGACCAGGGCACCGCGGCATTTGGTGCAGCCTCGCTGAGGTTGCCTGAAGATGCGATGCTGATCGTTCAGCCGTTGTGGGGGTCGATTGGCTTTACGCTTCCTGCCGCGTTTGGTGCGCAAACGGCTGCTCCGGAAAGGCGTGTAGTGCTGGTGGTAGGGGATGGGGCCGCACAGTTGACGATACAGGAGTTGGGCTCAATGCTACGCGATGGCCAGAAGCCGCTGATCCTGCTGTTGAACAATGAAGGTTACACGGTTGAACGGGCCATTCACGGGCCGGAGCAGCGCTACAACGATATCGCATCGTGGAACTGGACGCAGCTGCCCCAGGCGCTTAGCCTGAACTGTCAGGCTGAAAGCTGGCGGGTAACGGAGACGGTTCAGCTTCGTGAAGTGCTGGAGCTGGCCGCTCGTCGTCAGCGGCTGAGCTTTGTGGAGGTGGTGCTGCCGAAGCAGGAGATCCCTGAGCTGCTGCGGGCCGTAACCCAGGCGCTGGAGGCCCGCAACAGTACTCCTCAGTAAACAGATTAGCGGGGCGGTCTGGCGATCATTACCGGTTTGCCCGTCAGCAGCAGCCAGGCGGGCAGCATGACGATGCACAACAGCGGCAGCAGGGTGGTGTCCGGCACGACGACGGCGGCCATAAACAGGCTCAGCCAGCCGTCGCGGGTCACCACCAGCATCAGTCCGAGGATCGCACAGGAAATGGTGATGGCTGCCGGGACCGCGTCCACGTGCGCGTGAAGCATTAAACCGAGCGCAACCGCCACGAACACTGCCGGGAAAATACGCCCGCCGCGAAAACCGCTGGCTGCGGCAATCACCAGAGCCGCGAGCTTCGTGATGGCGATAACCATGTAATCGGATGCGCTCAGCGTCTGGCTGAAGGCAAGCTGGTGCATCTCATCCAGCCCTTTAAACAGGGTAATATGGCCGCCAAATGCCCCCAAAATCCCCAGTAAAAAGCCCCCAATTCCCAGAATGAGTACCGGATGTTTTAGCCTGTGCATCAAGGCGTGTAGGCGAGGCAGACACCAGACGGCCACCATACCGACGGCAATGGCGATGGCGGCGACAACGGCCCCGCTGAAAATGTCCACCAGCCGCATCTGGCTGTAATGCGCGACGGGCAGGGAAAACTGCGGATGGAAAAACAGGCTGGTGGTTAAGGCGCCGGCGGCTGCTGCAATCATCGGCGCGAACAATCGGTCCCAGAGAGGGACATCATCGGAGCCGCTCAGCATTTGTGAAAAAATCAGCGCCGCCGCAACGGGCGTGCCGAAGAGCGCGCCAATCGTGCCGGAGGCTGCAAGGATGGTCCAGTCAATCGCCCCTACGCGAGGAAAGGCGCGTGCGCCGAGTGCAACCGCCAGCGCAATGTTCACCGACATGATAGGGTGTTCCGGGCCCAGGCTTACGCCGCCCGCCAGACCAAGAATCAGCGCCAGAATCAGGCCGGGCAGAGCAGAAGGCGCCACGGGCGCACCGATTAAGGGCTCCGTTGCCGGATCGGGCCCGGCATGACCGGGGCTAAAGCGGATAACCAGTCCTATCGCCAGGCCGGTGGCGGTGAGCATCAGGATAATCCACAGGCCCGAATCGACGTTAACCCCCAGGCTTGTCGGGAGCGTAGTCCAGAGAAACTGTTGTAACAGTTCGGCAATTTTCATCGTCACCACCAGGATCAGGCTGGAGGCGATACCGATAATCAGGGCGGGAACCGATAATAAAAGCATGGTTCTGGCTCGCGGATGGAGCATGGTGATTTCCTTTTTACACTGAGCGCGCAACACTTTGCCGTTGAAGGACAAGAGCTTCATTGCAATTGGTGCTGAAACGGTAAAGTTATAGTGTGACCGGGATCGATAAATCGCGGGCGCTGTTGCGTTGGTCGTTGTTGTTATGCCTGCATGAATTTACAGTGTGCCAAAGACTTATTCTGACTTTAGCGGAGCCGTAACAGAATGACAAAGTTTGCATTAACCGGGGATGTGGGCGGCACCAACTGCCGTCTGGCGCTGTGCGATCTGGCCAGCGGTGAGATTTCTCAGGCAAAAACCTATTCCGGTCTGGATTACCCAAGCCTGGAAGCGGTGGTGCGTGTCTATCTTGATGAACTGAAGGTGGACGTTAAAGAGGGCTGCATTGCGATTGCCTGCCCGATAACCGGCGACTGGGTGGCAATGACTAACCACACCTGGGCGTTTTCCATTGAGGAGATGAAAAATAACCTGGGCTTTACCCATCTGGAAATCATCAACGATTTTACCGCCGTGTCGATGGCGATTCCGATGCTGAAAAAAGAGCATCTGATTCAGTTCGGCGGCAGCGAACCGGTGGAAGGCAAGCCGATTGCCGTTTATGGCGCAGGAACAGGGCTTGGCGTGGCGCATCTGGTTCATGTCGACAAACGCTGGGTTAGCCTGCCGGGTGAGGGCGGTCATGTCGACTTCGCGCCAAACAGCGAAGAAGAGGGGATTATCCTTCAGGAGCTGCGCACCGAGCTGGGCCATGTTTCCGCCGAACGCGTGCTGTCTGGCCCGGGCCTGGTCTATCTTTACCGCGCCATTGTTAAAGCGGATGGCCGCCTGCCGGAAAATATACAGCCAAAAGACGTGACCGAGCGTGCGCTGGACGGTTCCTGCACCGACTGCCGTCGCGCGTTGTCGCTGTTCTGCGTGATCCTCGGGCGTTTTGGCGGCAACCTTGCGCTGACCCTCGGCACCTTTGGCGGCGTCTACATCGCTGGCGGTATCGTGCCTCGCTTCCTGGAGTTCTTCAAAGCCTCTGGCTTCCGCGGCGGTTTTGAGGACAAAGGCCGTTTCAAAGCTTACGTGCAGGATATCCCGGTGTTTCTGATTGTGCATGATAACCCAGGCTTAACCGGTGCCGGAGCGCATCTGCGTCAGACGTTAGGTCAGGTTCTCTGACAAAAAAAGGCGCCAACGGCGCCTTTTTTACAGCTTCATCAACTGCCTGAATTCCTTCACTTTGCTGCGGCTTACCGGTACCTGAAAATCGAGATCCCTTAATCGCAGAATGTAGGTGTTATTGAACCACGGCTCTATCTCGCGGATTTTGTTGAGATTGACGCAGTAGGAGCGGTGACAGCGGAAGAAATGCGCGGCGGGCAGCTTGCTGCAAAACTCTGTAATGTTCATCGGCATGACCCAGGATTCGCGCCTGGTATAGACAAACGTCATCTTCTCGTGCGCTTCGGCGTAATAGATATCGTTAATTGGCGTGACGAAAATCTTCTCATCGCGCACTAAATTGATGGTGTCGTTTTCCCGCTGTGGGCTACCAGGTGGGTTTCCGCTTCCGTTTTGCAACTGCCAGGCGTTTTCCAGCTTTTGCAGCATCGTGACAATCCGCGACTCCTGATACGGTTTCAGAATGTAGTCGAAGGCCTCCAGCTCAAAGGCTTCCACCGCATGCTCTTTCCAGGCGGTAATGAACACGATAAACGGTTTGTGCGCGAACTGGCTGATGTTCTGCGCCAGCAGCACGCCGTCGAGAGAGGGAATGTTGATGTCGAGAAAAATGGCATCGACGCGGTTGTGCTGCAGAAATTTCAGCACGTCCAGCCCATCATCAAACGTGCCGACGATCTCCATCTCACTGTGCTCTTTAATCAGCCAGGTCAGCTCCTGCTGGGCCAGCACTTCATCTTCAACAATGATGACTTTCATACAACGTCCTTATGAGAGCAGGCTGACGGGTGCCGCAACGGGGGCACGCTGGTTCGGCACGTAAAACGCAATTTCGGTGCCGGGCTCGAGGCGGCGAATATGCAGCCCTTCACCGTAAAGCAGCGTTACTCGATGGTGAACGTTCAGCAGCCCAATTTTATTTCCCGGCATTTCGTTGGCTTCCACCCGCGCGATTACCGCCGGATCGATGCCGTGCCCCGTATCCCGCACGCTGATGCGCACGCGGTTTCCGCTTTCGGTAATGCTGATGGTCACCACCCCTTTGCCCTTGCACGGCTGAATGCCGTGAACAATGGCGTTTTCCACCAGCGGCTGGATCAGCAGGCTTGGAATCACGCAGTTCACTTCGTCGTCGATGTCGTAAATCACCGTCAGCTTGTCGCCGAATCGTGCCTGCTCGATGGCGATATAGTCCTTGATCTGGTACAGCTCCTTACGGATGTCGATCTGCTCATCGTCCTTCAGTTCAATGTTATAGCGCAGATAGCGTGACAGGTTGAAAATCAGCTGCCGGGCGGTGTCCGGATTGAGGCGAATCGATGATGAAATCGCGTTCAGGGCGTTAAACAGGAAATGGGGATTGATTTTGCTTTGCAGCGCGCGCAGTTCTGCCTTATTTGCCATTTCGCGCAATTGCTCGGCGCGCGAAACCTCCAACTGAGTGGAGATAATCTGCGACAGACCGACCGCCATCTCCTGCAATGAAGACGTTATCTGGTGCGCGTGGCGGTAATAAATTTTGAGCGTGCCGGTGACGATGCCCTTTTCCCAAAGCGGAATGATGAGCAGCGAATGGATCTCCGGCGTGCGCCAGGCTTCGTCGTCATTGCGAATAATGATTTTGCCCTCGCGCAGTGCCTGTTTGGTACGCGGACTTATCCCGGGATCGTTGTGCTTGTAGTTGGTTTCGCCAACGCCCACGTAGGCCAGTACTTTGTCGTTGTCGGTAATGGCTACCGCATCGGCGTGTATATCCTGGCGAATGATGTCGCACACCTGGCGCAGGGATTCACTGTTGACGTGACGGAACAGCGGTAGCGTCTTGTTGGCGATGTCCAGCGCCAGCTTCGCCTGGCGCGCGGCGCTGGCCTCTTTCTCGCCTTCGACGCTCTGCACCAGCAGCACGATAAAGCCGATGCAGACGCTGCCGAGGATCATCGGTACGCCAATTTTTGACACGATATCAATACCTAAAGCCATGGTTGGTGCCCACAGCACCACGAGGATCATGGTCAGCGTTTCACACAGCATCCCGCCGAGGATCCCCACGCGCCAGTGCTGCGCTTTGGGGATTTTTACGTTGATCCAGCCTGAGAGCAGCCCGGCAACTATGCTGGTGATAAAGCAGGGAACCGCGGTCACGCCGCCGATGTCGATCAGGTAACGGTGCGTCCCGGCAATCAGGCCAGTGATAGCGCCGACCCAAGGACCGAAAAGGATGCCGCCGGACATCACCGCAATAATGCGCACGTTCACCAGCGAACCTTCAACGTGCACGCCGGACCAGGTGCTGAACAGCGCAAACAGGGAGAAGATCGCCGTCACGGCCAGCAGCTCTTTTGGCGTGTGGGCTGATTTGTGCAGCAGCTCGCGGAACAGTCGGATGCGGATGAGGAAAAACAAACAGATCAGCATCAGGGCGGCGCGATCGAAGACCGCCAACAGCATGTTTAAGATTTCGTGCATGGGTACGCCGTGGGTATCACTGAAAGGAATATGATAAAAAACCTCGCCGGGGATAGCCAGCAATCACGCTGAACAGGGAACGAGGAAAAGACGCAATTTTAAAAGGGGATTAAAGAGCATGCTCTGACGGTACAGGTGATTAGAGCGTCAGGCGGTCTCTTCAGGTAAATCAGTTGATGTTGTTATGTAAATTAAAATTAGCTGTAGAAAGGAAAAGAGGCTGAAAGGGTTTGTGCTTCTTAATAAGTATTTCCTCATTTCATGCCGCTGAACTATTTTTGCACGGCCCTCTCGACAGCGGGAAAAAAATCAGGTTATTTTCGTGAATGCCACACAGGTGGCAGCGTCGCTCGGACGGTCCGGGCGCTCACGTTATCCGAGGAATCTATGGCTGAGTTCAAACCTGAACGCCGTTTTACCCGTATCGACAGGCTTCCCCCTTACGTTTTCAACATCACCGCTGAGCTGAAGATGGCTGCGCGTCGGCGCGGCGAAGATATCATCGACTTCAGCATGGGGAACCCTGACGGTGCAACCCCGCCGCACATCGTGGAAAAACTTGTCACCGTGGCCCAGCGCCCGGACACCCACGGCTATTCCACCTCCCGCGGTATACCGCGCCTGCGCCGGGCGATTTCGCACTGGTATCAGGAGCGCTACAACGTGGAGATCGACCCGGAAAGTGAAGCCATCGTCACGATTGGTTCGAAAGAAGGGCTCGCACACTTAATGCTGGCGACGCTGGATCACGGCGATACCGTGCTGGTACCGAACCCGAGCTACCCGATCCACATCTACGGTGCGGTGATAGCGGGCGCGCAGGTGCGCTCAGTGCCGCTGGTGGAGGGCGTTGATTTCTTCAACGAGCTGGAACGTGCCATCCGTGAAAGCTACCCGAAGCCGAAAATGATGATCCTTGGCTTCCCGTCGAACCCGACCGCGCAGTGCGTTGAACTGGACTTTTTCGAGAAGGTGGTCGAGCTTGCGAAGCGTTACGATGTGCTGGTGGTGCACGATCTGGCCTATGCCGACATCGTTTATGACGGCTGGAAAGCGCCGTCAATTATGCAGGTGCCTGGCGCGAAGGACGTCGCAGTTGAATTTTTCACGCTCTCCAAAAGCTACAATATGGCAGGCTGGCGTATCGGCTTTATGGTCGGCAACCCGGTGCTGGTTAACGCGCTGGCGCGCATCAAAAGCTATCACGATTACGGGACCTTCACGCCGCTACAGGTGGCGGCCATTGCCGCCCTGGAAGGTGACCAGCAGTGCGTACGTGATATCGCCGCACAGTATAAACGCCGTCGCGACATGCTGGTAAAAGGTCTGCACGAAGCCGGATGGATGGTGGAGATGCCGAAGGCATCGATGTACGTCTGGGCGAAAATTCCGGAACAGTACGCGGCCATGGGCTCGCTGGAGTTTGCGAAAAAAATGCTGCATGAGGCGAAAGTCTGCGTCTCGCCGGGAATTGGTTTCGGTGATTACGGCGACACGCACGTGCGCTTCGCGCTGATCGAAAACCGTGACCGCATTCGCCAGGCCATTCGCGGCATTAAGGCGATGTTCCGTGCCGACGGTTTGCTTCCTGCGGCCAGTAAAGCGGCGACGGAAGACGCTGAGTAATATCAATTGCCCGGCGGCACTTCGTTTGCGCGGGCCTACAAAATCCATTTCTTTTCGTAGGCCGGGTCAGCGTCAGCGCCACCCGGCAGCTACACCCAGAAATGCAAACAGGAGCCATAGGGCTCCTGTTTTTTTACTGCATGCTCAGGGCTAAATCATCAGGGCGAAGGTGCCGGCCCAGACGATGACCATAAAAGAGATGCCCATAATAAAGTATTTCACGTCACATCACTCCGCGTATAGCTTGATACGCCCTAATGAAAACTATCCTGACTGCGTTACGAGAGCTGACACCGCCTCGAATAAAAGGGGAATTTGTCCCGCTTTATCCTTCGGCACCACCTCAGAATGCTGAGCGTTAAATGCTCCAGACGGCGCTAATGTACGCTTAAAAATGGAGGGTGACAAGCATGATTTTCCCATTAATTTTTAGTTACTTACGACTGTCGTGAAACGACGACACATTAATTTCATTGTGCAATAAATCCCCTTACAGCGACGCCTGGACAGCTTGCCGAAATGAACAGTAATACCGCATTGAAAATATAGGGTTTTGGGCGTGGAGCCATGCAGAAACCTCTTTTCTGCTGCCCGTTTGGCCGCGTCGATTTGTTTAACCGTGAGCATCCGGGCATAAATCTGTGGCCATCTTTAACTATGCCCACAATATGCCCGCAAAATTCTGTGTAATCGCTGGCGCTGGATGCGGGTTGCCGCTGGCGGGGGAGCTTCACGGCGCTGGGCGAAGGTCTACAGAAGGCGCTCAGGGAACTGGGCGGCGTGTTCGGTGGAGAAAGCGCTGATTTGTTGCAGCACCGCCAACAACCTCTGCATATCCGCGATAACGTCGTTTCAGCCATGCAATACCGGGAGGCGAGGGCCTCCCGGTATTGCTCTTATACCCTGACTGGCACACAACCGCAGTATCGATCAATCGATCATTAACTGATCGGTATAATTCCACCTGGAAAGGGAATTAACGCGTTTAATTCTCCCGAATCGCCTTCGCCGTCTGCTGTAAAAGCTTATAGCTTTCATATCGTCCCTGATGCGTCTGGCGGTACATCTCCTGCGGCTCAAATTGCCTATCCATTGTTGTCATCTGCGACATTGCTTCACTGACGGTCGCAGCAACATTTCCCGCAACGGCCCCGAGGATAGCTGAGCCTAACAATACGGGTTCGCTACACTGGGTAGCGATGACCGGCAGATCGCAGGCGTCCGCCAGCAGTTGACGTACCAGTGGATGCTGGCCTGCGCCACCGCTGATAACAATCTTCTCGGTTTTAACCCCTTCATGACGTTGAGCATCGACGATCTGCCGTAGACCGTAACCAATCCCGCACAGCCCTGCGATGTAGAGTGCGATCAAATTGTCCAAATCATTTTCCATTCCCAGACCTGCAATGACCGCCCGGGAATGGGGATCGGCAAAGGGGGCGCGGTTGCCTAAAAACTCCGGCACCACGTGTATTCCGCGGGCCAGAGCTATTGTGCGGGAAGGCTCGGTGACTTTCGCCAGCGCGAGATCCGCGAGATAAACGGGTAACGGTACATTAAGGGCCTCTGCCTGTTTGCGTGTTTCAGCGGCAGCAGGATGGAAAGAGATCAGTTGATCAATCGCCGCACCCGCTGCGCTCTGACCTCCTTCACTCAGCCACATGCCTGGCACCATAGCTGAATAGTAAGGCCCCCACACACCGGGAATATAAACGGGGTTTTCCGTAGAGGTCATTGTGCAGGCGGAAGTGCCAAACACCCAGGCAAGATTGTGCAGCGCACCTTTATCCACTCCTACTGTGCCGATACCGCCAGCATGGGCGTCAATCATCCCCACGGCGACAGGTGTACCGACAGGCAATCCCAGCTCATCTGCCACGCTGGGGCTAAGTCCTTCGCCGCAAGGGGTTCCTGGCTCAACGATTTGCTGACCAATGCGCACGAAATCTTCATCCGCCAGTTCGTTAAGGCCGATGGTTCGAAAATAGTCGGCATCCCAACGCTTTTCGTGCGCCAGATAGGTCCATTTGCAAGTTACGGTACAGGTTGAACGGGCGAGATCCCCCGTGGCGCGCCAGGTGAGGAAGTCTGCCAGGTCAAAAAACTGCCAGGCATTGTCATAGACTTCCCGGCGATTTTCCTTCAGCCAAAGGAGCTTTGGCGTTTCCATTTCCGGAGATATTTTGCCGCCAATATATTTCAGTACCGGGTGCGCTGTGGCGTTAATGCGCTCGGCCTGCCCGGTGGCGCGGTGATCCATCCAGACGATGATATTGCGATCGGGATGGTTAGCGTCACTGACCGGTAGCGGCTCGCCGTTTTGCCCCAGCACCACCAGAGAACAGGTGGCATCAAAACCAATTCCTTTTACGCTGGTTGCCGGGACGTCTGCCGCACTCACCGCTTCACGAATACTTTCACACACCGCTTGCCAGATTTCGCCGCTGGATTGCTCGACTTTGCTCCCTGTACTGCGATGCAGTGTGATTGGACGCGACGCGTGCGCCAGTAGATGACCTTCATGGTCGAATATACCGGCGCGGACGCTGCCTGAACCAACATCCACACCTATCAGGGTACTTTGTGTTTCACTTTTCATATTGTTATCCATTATCCCTGGATCACAGATCGACGCTGTTTGGCAGGATGACTAAATCACGCACGGTGACATTCTTGCTACGTGTCACCATAAACAGAACCGACTCCGCGACTTCAATCGGCTGCATCAGGCTACCGTTAGCCAGTGCTTCTTCCATTTTCTCTTTTGGCCAATCGTCGAGCAGGGCGGTGACCACCGGGCCTGGCAGTACTGCCCCCACACGTACACCATACTGTGCAACCTGGCGACGGGTTGAATGAACGAATGCCTGTACAGCAAACTTGGATGCGGTATAGATAGGTTCCCAGATGACCGGCACCACGCCCGCGATAGAGCTGGTGAATATGATATCCCCGGACTTCTGGGCGATCAGGTGAGGCAGTACCGCTCGCACACTGCGAAAAGCGGCATTGATGTTAAGGTGAAGCACGCGGTCCCAGACATCAGGATCGCCTTCCGCCACTGGGCCGCCAATATAGGCGCCTGCGTTAGCATGGAAGATATCCAGACGCCCGGCCTTTTCCAGGATCCCCTCGAGGATATTATCGACCTGCTGCGGCTGCATCAGATCCACCACCAGGGCAAAGGCGTTTTCACCCATTTCCGCAATCAGCCTCTCAAGCTTTTCACCGTCGCGGTCGATCAGCACAACCTTTGCGCCTGCTGCCAGCAGCGTTCTGGCGCATTCCAGCCCAATGCCGGAGGCGGCACCGGTAATGGCTGCTACTTTGCCGTTCAGTGCGCAATTCTTGGAGGGTAATGTGTTTTTCATTTTATAATCCTTGTCAGCCAGGCAGATTATTGGGATGCAATGTAAATTGCTCAATCGATAGAGCAGATTTAGCACCAGATGAAATGTGCGGCAAGCCCGATAAAAAATGGAGATAGAAATTTGTGATACGCACCAGGAAAACGAAGAAAATAACGATTTACGACCTGGCAGAACTGACCGGGGTTTCGGCGAGTGCGGTGAGCGCTATTCTTAACGGTAACTGGAAGAAGCGCCGCATTAGCGCGAAGCTGGCAGAGAAGGTCACCCAGGTGGCTCAGGAGCAGGGCTACGCGGTTAATCGCCAGGCCAGCCTGCTGCGCAAAGATAAATCCCGCGTGATTGGCATGATTGTGCCGAAATACGATAACCGCTACTTTGGCTCCATCGTCGAAAAATTTGAAGAGATGGCGCGTGAGCGCGGCCTGTTCCCGATTATCACCTGTACCCGCCGCGACCCGCAGCTGGAGCTGGAAGCGGTGCGCACCATGCTCTCCTGGCAGGTTGAATGGGTGATTGCGACCGGGGCGACGCGGCCTGATGAAATCTCTGAGCTGTGTTCGCAGGCGGGCGTTCACACGCTGAATCTCGACCTGCCGGGCACGCTCGCGCCTTCGGTTATCTCCGATAACTATGCCGGAGCAAAGGCGCTGACCGAACGTATTTTGCTCAACGCCGAGAAGCGCTTTGGCAAGAAGGTCGCGCTGACGTTTATTGGGGGCAGGCGCAACGACCACAACACCCGGGAGCGTCTGCGCGGCTTCCGGGATGCGCATCAGGCGGCGGGCCTTGTCGTGTCAGCGAAAAACACCTTTGTTGATGGCTACTCGCCAAAGCATGTTCAGGCGAGCCTGGCAGATTTTACGCCGCCGGAAGATGGTGTGTATGGCCTGTTTGTCAATTCGACCATTTCACTGGAAGGAGTGGTGCAGTGGTTGTCTGCCCGTGGGCAAACCGGTACGCAGCAGCCGCCGATGGGCTGCTTTGACTGGGATCCGTTTGTGCCGCTGTTAGGCCACGATATCGATATGGTGCGTCAGGACGTCCCGGCGATGCTGGAAGCGGCGTTTTCAATTATCGATTCTGGTGATGCCAAAATTCAGTGCATCGAAATCCCGCCCACGCTCACCATCGGCAGCCCGCTTTAGCGGGTCAGCAGCCATCGGGCGGTGTGTTCATCGGTCACCAGGCCGTTAATCCACTTGCCCTTAAGCGCCGAGAAAATCACCCTGCGCTTGTCCTCGCCGCAGGCGGCAGCAATGCGCGGACACGGGCTGCGGCGGATATCATAGCTGGTGATCAGATCGTTGATATCGCTCTCTACCACGTCGCCGCTGGCATCAATAAAGCGGCCCAGAATCTCCCCGATGGCCCCCTGCCGGGTCAGCGTTTCCAGCTGTTCGAGGGTGATGAAACCGTCTTTAAAGATTGGGCTGTCCTGCGTCAGCGCGCCGATGCCGACGAAAATAACGTCCGAATCCAGCGCGACGTCGGAGACGTTGCTAAAGAGGCGGTTCGAACACCACATCTGATGTTCCAGCGACGTCTGCGCATAGCGCGGGGCAGGCCACTGATAATAATTGGCCTGGATTTTACTCGCCAGCAACAGCGGCACATCATCGTAGTAGTTACATTTCCCGTCCGCGTTCATGGCGCTGATTAATGCCACACAGCGGGTATTGACGCTGTCGAAATCAATCCGCCGGATGGTCTTTTTCAGCGTTAAGCCTGAGCCTACACCGACCACCTTATCCTCATCGCTATGAAGATATTTCTTCATCAGCTGATAGCAGCCGAAGGAGACGCTGTCGAGCGTCATGTCATGGGTAAAAGCAGGAACGACGCTGCACTCGATAAGATCGTATTTCTCTTTCAGCATTTGCGCGTAGTTCAGGCAACTGGCCACCGGGTGGTTAAGACCGATGGAAACGATGCCTTCTTCTTTTGCCGCCGCCAGCAGGCGCTGTACAACTGGCCGCGAGGTCCCGAGCTGGGTGGCTATCTCACTCTGGTTCTGTCCGGCAATGTAGTACATCCACGCGGCGCGCACTTTCTGATCCAACCGGATATCGTCTTCAGTTATCAATTTTTTCAGCACCTTAGAGGGGGGAGCGGAAAGTTTATTCCTGTTGTGATACCCGCATTCTGTCGCGTGCAGACCAGGCAGGCAACACTAATTTATTTTTTATTGGTCATTTGAAATATTTAAGATCATTTGCTCTTTTGTGATTTAACGCTCTTATTTTGAATAAATGTTCAATTACATTTAGTTCACAAATCTGAATGGAGAGCTACGTCATGACTACGAATACCTGGTTACATATTGGTCTGGGATCTTTTCACCGTGCGCACCAGGCCTGGTACCTGCACCGTTTGATTGCGCAGGGCGATACTCGCTGGCACATCGCCGCCGGGAATATTCGCAATGATGCGGAACATGTCGTCGCCGCCCTGACGGCGCAGAAGGGCCGCTACATGCTGGAAACGGTCAGCCCGGAAGGGGAACGGACCTATGAAGAGATCACCTCCATTCAGAAACTGCTGCCATGGCAGGCTGACCTGCAGCCGCTGATTTCAGAAGGGGCGAAGCCGGAAACCAAAGTCATCGCGTTCACCGTGACGGAAGGGGGTTACTATCTGAACACCTCCCACAGGCTGGAGGTGGAAAATGTCGATCTGGCCTGTGACCTGAAGGGCGGCAACAAAACAATTTATGGCGTTATTACCCGTATCCTTGAACAGCGTATGGCCAACGGCGCGGGACCTTTGACCTTGCTTAACTGCGATAACGTGCGCCACAACGGTGAGCGTTTCCACGACGGGCTGGTTGAGTTTCTCGAACTCTCCGGTAAGCAGCCCGTCATCGCGTGGCTGGCAGCCAATGCGACCTGCCCGAACACGATGGTGGACCGCATTACTCCTCGTCCGGCGACGGATCTGCCCGCGCGCATCAAAGCGCAGACCGGCGTTGACGATAACGCTCCGGTGATGGGTGAAACCTTTATTCAGTGGGTCGTTGAGGACAATTTCCGCGACGTTCGCCCGAATCTTGAGGCCGTTGGCGTGGAGATGGTTGAGTCGGTTATCCCTTACGAAGAGGCGAAAATCCGTATCCTGAACGCTTCCCATAGCTGCATCGCCTGGGCGGGCACGCTGATGGGGAGGACGTTTATCCATGAAAGCACTTTAACGGACGCCATCTACGCCATGGCCGACCGCTACGTCACCGAAGATGTGATCCCAAGCCTGGGCGATAACGGCATCGACCTGCCGACCTACCGCGATGTGGTTCTGAAGCGTTTCACCAATCCCTATATCGAAGATACCAATCAGCGCGTGGCGGCGGATGGCTTCTCAAAAATCCCGGCCATGATGACTCCGACGATGATCGAATGCTATCAGCGCGGCACCGTACCGCACGCGACCGCCATGCTGCCAGCACTTTTCTTTGTCTTCATGGAGCAGTGGCACAAGGGCCAGCTGCCGTATGAATACCAGGACGGTATCCTGGACGCCAATGCGGTGCATGCGATGTTCAACGCTGAAGATCCCGTGGCGTTTTACGCCGGTGACAAAGCGCTGTTCGGGGAATTAGCGCTGCGGGAAGATTTCACCGCGCTGCTGAGAGAAAAAATTCAGGCTGTTTACTCGCTGATCCGTTGAGGAATACATCATGTACTTAGGCATCGATCTCGGCACCTCAGAAGTAAAAGCGCTGGTCATTGACGAAAACGGTGACATCGTGGCCAGCCACAGCGCGCCGCTGACCATTCAGCGGCGACATCCGCACTGGTCAGAACAAAGCCCGCAGGCCTGGTGGGAGGCTACCGACTACCTGATGAGCACGCTGAAAGAGAAGTGTGAACAGCACTGGGCGGCAATTAAAGCCGTTGGCCTCTCCGGGCAAATGCACGGTGCGGTGCTGCTTGATGGGGCAGACAATGTGATCCGCCCTGCCATTCTGTGGAACGACACCCGCAGCTCGCAGGAGTGTGTAGAGCTGGAGGAAATGGCCCCGGAGCTGCACACGGTGGCCGGGAACCTCGCTATGCCGGGTTTCACTGCACCGAAGCTGCTGTGGGTATGCAGGCATGAGCCGGAAAACTTCAAACGTATCGACACGGTTTTGCTGCCGAAGGATTACCTGCGGCTACGGATGACGGGGAAAAAAATCTCTGACATGTCCGACGCGGCGGGGACGCTCTGGCTGGACGTAGCGCGCCGCGATTGGTCAGACAGCCTGCTTGCTAAGTGCGGTCTGTCCAGGCACAACATGCCAGCGCTGGTTGAAGGCTGTGATGTCTCAGCCACGCTTGCTCCTGAAATCGCTGCGAGCTGGGGACTTAACCCGTCGGTGGTGGTGGCCGGTGGTGGTGGTGACAACGCGGTCAGCGCCATAGGCGTGGGGGCGGTTAATCCAGGGGATGCGTTTATTTCTCTGGGCACCTCCGGCGTGCTGTTTGTGGTTAACGACGCCTGTCGCCCGGCACCGGCCTCCGCAGTGCATGCGTTTTGCCATGTGCTGCCCAATCGCTGGCATCAGATGAGCGTCATGCTGAGTGCCGCCAGCTGCCTGCAATGGTTCTGTCGGCTGGTTGGTGTGACCGAAACGGCGCTGCTTGAGGAAGTCGCGCAGCTGAGCGAGCAGGAAAAGGCGGGGGCACCGATGTTTCTGCCGTATCTCTCCGGGGAACGTACGCCTCATAACGATCCGAATGCGAAAGGCATTTTCCACGGGCTAACGCATGCCAGCAGCCGCGCGAACATGGGGTATGCGGTGCTGGAAGGCGTGAGCTTCGGTCTTGCAGATGGGCTGCGGGTGTTGCAGGAAAGCGGTACGCACGTTGGACAGTGTTCGTTGGTTGGCGGTGGTGCCCGGAGTGCATTGTGGGCGCAGCTTCTGGCTGACGTGCTCAATATTCCAATTGTCACCCACAAGGGCGGCGAAACCGGGGGGGCGCTCGGGGCGGCCCGTCTGGCCTGCCTGGCGGCGGGTAAAGATTTGGCATCGATTTGCAGGAAACCTGAAATATATCAGAGCTGGTCACCGCGGGCTCAGCAGCATGCCGCACTGATGAAACGTTACGCGCACTTTACTTCGCTCTACCTGAACGATCTGAATTATAGAACCTTCTGATTTTAATAATAAAAGTGACCCGGCTGCGGCCGGGCTTACCCTGTACAAAAGAAACGAGGTCACTATGTCCGTTGCGAATAAACAATGGTTTGGATTACCGCTTCACCTGCTGTGGGGCTATATCGCTATCGCCGTTTTCATGACCGGTGACGGTTTTGAGTTGGCGTTCCTCTCCCACTACATCAAAGAGTTAGGCTTTTCGCCCGCACAGGCGTCGTTTGCCTTTACGCTCTATGGCCTCGCTGCCGCGCTGTCTGCCTGGGTTTCCGGAGTGATTGCCGAAATTATTACGCCGCAGAAAACCATGTTTATCGGTTTTGTGCTGTGGTGTGTGTTCCACGTGTTGTTCCTGATCTTCGGTCTGGGGCACGCTAACTACGCGCTGATCCTGCTGTTCTACGGCATTCGCGGTTTTGCCTATCCGCTGTTCCTCTATTCCTTCATCGTGGTAATTATCCATAACGTGAAGAGCGAAAACGCCAGCTCCGCGTTGGGCTGGTACTGGGCGGTCTATTCGATTGGTATTGGCGTGGCGGGCAGCTACATTCCGAGCTTTACCATTCCACTGGTGGGTGAACTGGGTACGCTTTGGATGGCGCTGGCCTTCTGCCTGACGGGCGGAGTGATTGCGATGATCTCCCTGCGTAACGTGCATACCCCAACGCACATGCATAATCTCACCACCAAAGAGAAACTCAACGAGCTGAGCCGGGCGATTACGCTGCTCTATACCAACCGTAGCATTATGTATTCGAGCATGGTGCGCATTATCAACACCCTGTCGCTGTTCGGCTTTGCGGTAATCATGCCGTTGATGTTCGTCGATGAGCTTGGCTTCAGCACCTCTGAGTGGCTCCAGGTGTGGGCGGTATTCTTCTTTACGACCATTTTCTCGAATATCTTCTGGGGCATAGTGGCTGAAAAAATGGGATGGATGCGCGTCGTCCGCTGGTTCGGCTGTATCGGTATGGCCCTTTCAAGCCTGGCGTTCTACTACGTGCCGCAGTATTTCGGGCATAACTTTGCTATGGCGCTACTTCCGGCTATTTCACTGGGGATTTTCGTCGCGGCGTTCGTGCCGATGGCAGCCGTTTTCCCGGCGCTCGAACCGCATCACAAAGGGGCCGCGATTTCTGTCTACAACCTCTCTGCGGGCCTGTCGAACTTCCTGGCTCCGGCGATTGCGGTAGTGCTGCTGCCGTACTTCAGCACCATCGGCGTAGTGATTGCCTACACCGCGCTCTATATCATCGCCTTCTTCCTTTGCCACTTTATCCATGTCGAACAGCCCGGCTTTGAAAGTTGTGCGGTTAAAACTGACAAAGTGGTGGTGCGGGCATCTTAAGATGGGCACGGCTGGCGAATCCTGCCAGCCGCTAACAAGCAGGAACAGCGATGAGCATAAAAGCGGTTATTTTTGATATGGACGGCGTCATTATCGATTCAGAAAATTTCTGGCAGCGCGCCCAAATCGAGGTGCTGGCAAAACAGGGAATCGCCATAACGGCTGAGGAGTGCGAAAGTGCTACCAAAGGAAAGCGGATTGATGATATCGCAAGGCTATGGTGTGAAAGATACCCGCTGAACATTTCCTCACGGCAGGTCGAAGTGCAGATTGTCGCACGGGTTTGCGACGCCATTCGCAGGGAGGGAGTGGCAATGAGCGGGCTGGATCAGGCATTACGCAGTTTCCGTGCCGCAGGATACCGTCTGGCGCTGGCGACGTCCTCCTGTAAACAGGTCATTGAAGTGGTGTTTGACCGACTGAAGCTGTGGCGCTGGTTTGACGTGGTGTGCAGCGCGGATGAGGAGCCTTTCGGCAAGCCTCATCCCGCTGTTTATCATAAGGTGATGTTTAAGCTTGGGCTGGAGGCCGGGGAGTGCAGAGTCATTGAGGACAGTCTGAGTGGTTTTACCGCCGCCCGGCGGGCGAATATCGAAACCTTCGTGGTGGCCGCTGATTACCAGGACGCAAAATTTGCGGAAGCGCTCGGGCGCTATCCAACGCTTGATGAACTTATTGATGCTTTGCAGCCAGCGTTTGCCTGACGTTTTCACAATCAGGGCGGCGCAGAAACTATCCCGGGGAAGTAAACGCTCTTTTTGACCCCGGTTTCTGCGCTTCCCCTCTTTGCTGAATTCAGGCGCGACCGTGGCTCACCCGCGAGCGTCTCGCCATAGAATCCACAATGACTGCAATGGCCAGCACGCCGCCGGTGATCATATAGCGTAACGACGACGGCAGATTGAGCAGCGTCAGCCCGTTGGAAATACACTGAATCACGATGATGCCGAGAAGAGCAGAGTATGCGCTGCCGCGTCCGCCAAACAAGCTGGTGCCGCCGATCACTGCCGCCGCGATAGCGTTGAGATTCACATCCCCGGTCCCCGCCTGCTGGCTGGCAGAAGCCAGACGTGAAGCGGCAAGGATCCCGCCTGTAGTGGCCAATATGGAACAAATCATAAACGCACTGATATAAATACGGCGTACATTAATGCCGGAGCGGCGCGCAGCTTCGCGATTGCCTCCTACCGCAAACATTGAGCGGCCCCATTTTGTGCGTTTCAGGGCATAGTTCAGCACCACGACGACGAGGATAAACAGCCCAAAGACCCACGGCACACCGCGACCCATATTGAGATAAAACACCATAAACCCGAACACGGCAGTCATAAAAATGCTGCGCGCCCAAAGTGAACTGAGAGGTTCGCAGGAGAGGTTGGCCTGAGTCCGTCGCGTGCGGGTGCGTAACCCCTGGACCAGCATCAACACCCCCGGTAGCAACGCAAACAGATGTGCCAGCCAGCCTGGCATCACCAACACCTGGCCGAAGCGGACCAGCGGGGAAACGTAGGGCAGGTTAATACTTCCCGACGGGCCGAGAATATAGAGCTGCATACCGAGCAGCGCCAGCAGGCCGGCCAGGGTAGCCACAAAGCTAGGCATTCCTAAGCGGCTGTATAGCTGGGCGTAGAGCAGGCCCACGGCGGCGCCTACTGCCAGCGCGACGGCTATCGCGCCAATAACGGGCCAGCCCTGGTTCACCCACAGCACGCCGATAATGGCCGAGGCCAGGCCGCTCATCGACCCGACGGAAAGGTCAATCTCACCCAGCAGCAGCACACAGACGATACCCAGTGAGATAAAGCCCACCGTGGCACAGTCGAAAAGCATATTGACGAGGTTATTCGGTGCCAGATAAATCGGGTTAAGCACGGTAAAGACGATAGAGATAATTATCAGCCCGAGGACCACGGGTATCATCCCAAGGTCGCCTGTTTTTATGCGGGTGATATACGCGCGCAGTAGGCCGGAGATGCTGTCCTGGTGGCTGACACGCTCGTCGCTACGGTCTAGCCTGGTTTCAGGCGTCAGCGGTTTATTGGTGGTTGTGGTCATGGCTCAGCTCACTCCCGTCGTATGTTCATGCGTTTTTCTTTCCACCCGGCGCGACACGGCGTTCTCCGTCGCACCGGTAATGGCGGCAACCAGATCCTGGTTGGTGGCTTCGGGTGTGAAAATGCCTTTATTGCGGCCCAGACGCAGAACAACGATTCTGTCGGCAACGGCCCGCACGTCTTCCATATTGTGGCTGATGATAATCACGCCCAGCCCGCGCTCGCGTACCCGTTCAATCAGGTTCAGCACTTCTGCAGTCTGTGCCACGCCGAGAGCGGCCGTGGGTTCATCAAGCATGATAATTTTGGGATGGAGCAGCAGCGAGCGGGCGATGGCGACAGTCTGTCGCTGTCCGCCAGAAAGGGAGGCCACCGGTTCGCGCACGGAAGGAATGCGGGCAGCCAGCTCTTTGA
Source organism: Scandinavium sp. UTDF21-P1B (assembly GCF_040750395.1). Classification (NCBI taxonomy): domain Bacteria; kingdom Pseudomonadati; phylum Pseudomonadota; class Gammaproteobacteria; order Enterobacterales; family Enterobacteriaceae; genus Scandinavium; species Scandinavium sp. UTDF21-P1B. Next base: position 3,989 of record NZ_JBFLVD010000013.1, on the reverse strand, counting down.
GCAGCGTCCATGCCTGCACCTCCATGGTCACTTCGTCGAGCTGCCAGGCCGACAGCTCGTGCCCCAGAAACAGGTTCGCTACCACGTCCAGATTTTCGCACAGCGCCAAATCCTGAAAAACAGTGGAAATTCCATGCTCCAGCGCCTTTCCTGGGCTATCGAGGGTGATTTCCTTACCCTCAAATTCAATAGTGCCGGAAGTGGGCTGATGCACGCCCGCCAGCACTTTAACCAGCGTCGATTTACCCGCGCCGTTATCGCCGACCAGTGCCACAACCTCACCCGCATAAACGTCGAGATCAATATCCGTCAGGGCGGAAACGGCGCCAAAATTTTTAGAGATTTTCCTTAGCTGAAGAAGCGGGCTATCCATGTGCGGAGCGAGGCTATTGTTGATTAACATAGTAAAAACCTTCTTATCGTCGGTGCGTCTGCAAACGCACCGGCTGCGACTTAGTTGAGGATCCCTAATTTCTGGCAGGCCTGCTGGTACTCTCCGGTACAGACCTGTTGCGGTGTCTGGATTTTCTTATCAAAAATTTCCGCTTTGATATTTTTGGCGGTAATCACCGCCGGAACAAAGAGCTGTGACGGTGTGTTGTAGAGAGTGGAGGTGGCCTTAGGCTTTTGACCATTGATCAGCTGCACCGCAACCTTGGCGGCAGCGGCGGCAACGATTTCCGACGGTTTGGAGATGGTGTTGTACTGATCCCCGGCGATAATCAACTGTAATGCAGCGATAGTTGCATCGTTGCCCGTTACCGGAGGAATTGGCTGTACGCCGCCGGATTTAAAGGCGGCGATCGCCCCACCACCGGTTCCGTCGTTCGCTGCGACGACGCCCTTAATTTTATCGCCGAAGCGGGTTATCTGACCGGCAGCCCACTCTTGCGCTTTTGGCGGTGCCCATTCCGGGGTGTCGAATTCAGCTAACGTTTTGTAACCGGACTCCTTTAGCCCGCGGTGGATACCGTCGCGAATCAGGCCCGCTGCGGCATCGGTCGGTGAGCCGTTAATCTGTAGTACGCCAGCGCCAGCGGGCACATTTGTCGCCTTCAGCTGTTCAACCAGTGAGGTGGATATTGCGTAGCCGATGCCTTCGTTATCAAAGGAGAGATAAAAATCGGCTGGCTTGTCGGGGATTGGGCGGTCGTAAGCCACCACTTTCACGTCTTGTGAGTGGGCAATTTCCACGAGGCCTGCCGCGGCGGAGGAGTCAACCGGATCCAGTACAATCACCTTCGCACCCTGGGCAATGGCGGAGTTGAACTGCTGCTGTTGCAAAGAGGCGCTGGCGTTGGCGTTTTGGTAGATAACCTTGCACTGCTGACAGAGCCGGGTCAGCTCCGCTTTAAAGCCGGGAAAATCATGTTGCTCATAACGGGTGGATGCCTGATCTGGCATCAGAAAAGCAATGGTAGCCGCTTCCTGCGCCTGCGCCATGTTACTGAAACCTATTGCCGCCATAAGCGATGCTTTGAATACCGTAGGGTAACGCATAGTTCTGATCCTCAATGACTCGAATAAGATGACCACCTCGCGATTAATTCACTGAGGCAGTGGTTTTGTTTAACATCTGGAATCCAGAATTCAGCTTTTCATTATCATTGCAGCTACATTTGCTCAATCGGTGAAGCAAGAATTGACGCTCCTGATTCAGGTTGTCAAGAAAGGGCAGAAAAGCGATGCAGATTTTGTGACTGAGTGCAGATAGGCAGGGAGGAGAGCAGCCTCCGTTAACGCACGGAGGTATGAAATCATTCAGGAGTCATGGATATTAAATGACGACGTTGCCGGCACACTTCCAGGAGTGGCGGCGGCTTCTGTCGCGATGTAATTATAGTACGCAGGGCCGACTGGCATTGTTCTGGCTGTGACAGCGAGTATCACGGCGAACGGTTCTGCCGGAGAATATTTGCTGAGTTGTCAGGAGATGGCATGCTGAAGCCCCGGCAGTTATCAACTGGGAATATGATTTCTCACCTCACAAAATAAAGAAAAAAATGTCTCCTCACCCCGATAAAATAGAGTAATACCGTCAATTACGATAAAAATACCTGAAAATCGTGACACGGTTTATATTCAGTCGTCATATGTCATGAAATACGATAGAGTGTCTTAATAACTGATGACGGGTATCTATATGATGCCTTGACCGTCAGAATATGATTGAAATAAACAGGAAACTCTTTCCTTCTGGCCTATCTTATCCGCAGCAATGTAAATCATGAAAATTTATACTGAAAATTATTTTTTAAAAATCGGCCTTCAGACATTACTGGAGAATAATACTGACGACAATATAAGCAATATGAACGTACTTGATCTGGAGGGTAACCTGCTTGCCTTCATTACCAGCTATCAGATCCAAAATTATAAAGCAGAGAGTTTTATGGATCCGCTACATTCCTATATCAGTCTTTGTAATGGCGTCATGACAGCAGAACAGTTATACCGCTATATTACTCAACATACCTCGACCCCTTTCATATCCAGAAAACCCTTGTCCCTTACTGTTAAGGAAATAAATCTGACAAACAGGCTGCTCGCTGGCTACTCTGTACACAACGTTGCAGAACATTTTCAGATCAAACTTAAAACCGTGTACGGGAAAAAAGCACAGGTAGAAAATAAACTGGGTGTACGCAACCTTTCGCAGCTCGCCATGCGCCTTACCCTCTGGGAAAGGAAGCTCAATTTACTGACTGGCAGTATGTGCTCCTCTGATGCACAACGGGGGGCACCGAGTCCTTCACAGGCAGCCAATAATGTCGTTTTGCGCCAGCGGCGTGGTTACGCACAACATATCCCATGCGAGTGAGTTTCAGGAGCGTATAGCGTGCGCTATAAATATCAAGCCCGCACGAATCTGCTATTTCCCGGGAGCGTACCCCGTCACCGTTCGTTTCTGCTGCACGGGTAATAAGATATTGCAGTACGGCCTGATCCTTAAGACTGAGAGAGTGGGTATTCATAATAAAATCACCTGTCTAATGTGGAAAACTGAGCGCGATTTTACGCAAACAGATAAAAGTGGAAACAACTAAAGATTTAGCTAAGGTTAAATAATAACCTAAGAGAACTTATGTAAAAAAGATCAACCAGTTACATAAAGAGCTTGTGATGGATAAAGACGATGATGCAGCATCTTTGCAGGATGCTGAGCAGTATATTCTGGACGGAAGATGGTATTTTTCCACGGAAGAGCCGATTCTTCGGGACATGAATCTGCAACAGGAAGTAAAATTACAACGGCCAGCCTGTCGATGCCTGGCGCTTTTAATTAAGCACCGGGGGGTACTGATACCCCAAAATGATCTCATTACTTATGCCTGGGGCGAAGAGCGCTCGCAATATATCACCCCAAATACGTTTTATCAGTCAATGCATCATTTAAGACAGTCTCTGGCACAGGCCGGTCTGCCGGATGTGATTTTTACCGTAACGCGGAAGGGAATCGGGATCAGCAGCGAACTGAGTATTATTCCCGCGACGGTATCTGTTCCCCCTTTACATAATCAACATCGCTGGCATTCCTTTTTGAGTGTTGGCGGATATCTGTCAGCGACGGCTATTATTATATTTTGCTGTATCATTTTTTTAATATGGAAAAACTCCAGCGAAAAAAGAGATAATATTTTCAGAAATTATACTCTCAAACAGCAGCAATGCCAGATTTACAGTTCTCCAGGAAATCTTACGGATAATAAAATTAATTTTTTACTTCAGCGTGCTGGAATCACCTGCAGTGAAAATATGACTATATTTATTACTGTCGCCTTAGGTGGAGAACGAAAAAGCCTTCTCGCCTGTTCAGGGTATACAACCCAAGCGCGCCAGTGTCAGGTATTTATTATCATGGATCCTTTCGATGAAAAAACGCACAATTGAAATCGGTATCCTGAATCGCCACGGATAATCTAGACACTTCCGAGCCGTTGATAATACTGGTTTTCATATTCTGTCGGTGACATCTGATTGCTCGAACC
>NZ_JBFLVD010000012.1:0-254926 GCF_040750395.1 Scandinavium sp. UTDF21-P1B | reverse complement strand
AAAGCATGGGGTTTTTTTGTTTTCTTTGCCCAAAATGCAGCTTTATCGACAGCCGTTTCACCACTCACCCACATCATTTCCACAGACATATCCACAACACTTTCCGTCAATAACGTCGTGAAACTTTCTCACCTTCAGCGTACAGACTCGACATTTGCCGTATTTCTGGTTATCTTCAGCTATCTGGATGTCTAAACGTGTAAACGTATGCTGTGAGGTAATAAGGTTATGCCGATTCGGGTGCAGGACGAGCTGCCAGCCGTTAATTTCTTACGTAATGAGAACGTCTTCGTAATGACGGCATCGCGTGCGACCAACCAGGAAATTCGCCCGCTGAAGGTGCTGATCCTCAACCTGATGCCGAAAAAAATTGAGACGGAAAACCAGTTTCTTCGCCTGTTATCGAACTCACCGCTCCAGGTCGACGTGCAGCTGCTGCGCATCGATGCGCGGGAATCCCGCAACACACCAGCGGAGCATCTCAACAATTTCTACTGTAATTTTGAGGACATTCAGCACGATAATTTCGATGGCCTGATTGTCACCGGCGCGCCGCTGGGCCTGGTTGAATTCAATGATGTTGCCTACTGGCCGCAGATCAAACAGGTGCTGGAATGGGCAAAAGATCACGTCACTTCAACGCTGTTCGTCTGCTGGGCGGTTCAGGCGGCGCTGAATATTCTGTATGGCATTCCGAAACAGACCCGTACGGAAAAACTCTCAGGCGTCTATGAGCACCATATTTTGCATCCTCACGCACTGCTGACGCGTGGTTTTGATGATTCATTTCTGGCACCGCATTCCCGCTATGCTGATTTCCCGGCGGCGCTTATCCGCGACTACACCGATCTCGATATTCTGGCCGAAACGGAAGACGGAGACGCCTACCTGTTTGCCAGCAAAGACAAGCGCATCGCCTTTGTCACCGGGCATCCGGAGTACGACGCTCACACCCTGGCAAGCGAATATTTCCGTGATGAAGAAGCCGGGTTGTCACCTGAGGTACCGTACAACTATTTCCCGCAAAACGATCCGCAGAACAAGCCGCGAGCAACCTGGCGCAGCCATGGCAACATGCTGTTCATTAACTGGCTGAACTATTACGTCTACCAGATCACACCGTACGATCTGCGCCATATGAATCCGACGCTGGAGTAATTCACCGTTTAAACGATCGTAAAGCGATTCAGCACTCCATATCAGGCACCTTCGGGTGCCTTTTTTGTTTCCGAAAGTCACACCAAATTTAATGGTAACTTTAAATTCACTGTTATCAATAGGTTATATTTAATTAATTTTAAAAATGGAAATTGTTTTTGATTTTGGAAAATTATTGCGTAGGCTTAACTGAGCTGAACGAAAAACCGACAACGATCTTTGTTTGCTTTGGGAAGTGACCTGGGATCAAGATGAGGAGCCGCGCAATGACACAACAGGCAACAACCACCGAAGAACTGGCCTTTAGCCAGCCGTTTGGCGCGCAGGAGCAGCAGATCCTGACGCCGGAAGCGATCGATTTTCTGAGTGAACTGGTGACGAGGTTTACCCCGAAGCGCAATAAGCTGCTGGCAGCGCGTATCCAGCAGCAGCAGGATATTGACGACGGAAAGCTTCCTGATTTCATTTCGGAAACGGATTCCATTAGAAGCGGCGAGTGGAAGATTCGCGGTATTCCTCAGGACTTGCTCGATCGCCGCGTAGAGATAACCGGCCCGGTTGAACGCAAAATGGTGATTAACGCGCTGAATGCCAACGTGAAAGTCTTCATGGCCGACTTTGAAGACTCGCTGGCGCCGAACTGGCATAAGGTGATCGACGGGCAGATCAACCTGCGCGATGCGGTCAATGGCACGATCAGCCACACCAACGAAGACGGGAAAATCTATCAGCTGAAGCCCGATCCCGCCGTTCTGGTTTGCCGCGTGCGCGGCCTGCACCTGCCGGAAAAACACGTGACCTGGCGCGGGGAGGCTATCCCGGGCAGCCTGTTTGATTTCGCCCTCTATTTCTTCCACAACCACAAAAATCTGCTGGCCAAAGGCAGCGGCCCCTATTTTTATCTGCCGAAAACTCAGGCCTGGCAGGAAGCGGCGTGGTGGAGCGAGGTCTTCAGCTTTACCGAAGATCGTTTCGAGTTACCGCGTGGCACCATCAAGGCCACGCTGCTGATTGAAACGCTGCCTGCCGTGTTCCAGATGGATGAGATCCTGCACGCGTTGCGTGACCACATCGTTGGCCTCAACTGCGGTCGCTGGGATTACATCTTCAGCTATATCAAAACGCTGAAGAACTATCCCGACCGAGTGCTGCCGGATCGCCAGGTGGTGACGATGGATAAACCCTTCCTCAATGCCTATTCGCGTCTGCTGATCAAAACCTGCCACAAGCGCGGTGCGTTTGCGATGGGCGGCATGGCAGCTTTCATCCCCAGCAAAGATGCCGGGCGTAACGCTCAGGTGCTGACCAAGGTCAAAGCCGATAAAGCGCTGGAAGCGAACAACGGACACGATGGTACCTGGATTGCGCATCCGGGCCTGGCGGATACCGCGATGGCCGTATTCAATGAGGTTTTAGGTGATAACCCTAACCAGCTGTTTGTGACTCGCGATGAAGATGCGCCGATTACCGCGGAACAGCTGCTTGCACCTTGCGAAGGGGAGCGCACGGAAGAAGGCATGCGCGCCAACATTCGCGTGGCCGTGCAGTATATCGAAGCGTGGATCTCCGGCAACGGCTGCGTGCCGATTTACGGCCTGATGGAAGATGCCGCCACGGCGGAAATATCGCGTACGTCAATCTGGCAGTGGATCCACCATCAAAAAACGCTCAGTAACGGTACGCCCGTGACTAAGGCTCTGTTCCGCCAGATGCTCACTGAGGAGCTGCTGGTCGTCCAGGACGAACTGGGCGAACACCGCTTCAGCAGCGGCCGCTTCGACGAAGCCGCGCGCCTGATGGAGCAAATTACGACCTCCGACGAACTCGTCGACTTCTTAACGCTGCCTGGCTACCGCCTGCTGGCCTGATCACATCACCGATAATAAAAATGGAGCATCTGCCATGAAAACCCGTACCCAACAAATCGAAGAAGTACAACAGGAATGGACAAACCCACGCTGGGAAGGCATCCGTCGCCCGTACAGCGCGGAAGAGGTGGTGAAGCTGCGTGGTTCGGTGAACCCGGAATGCACGCTGGCGCAGCGCGGTGCTGCAAAAATGTGGCGTCTGCTGCACGGCGAATCGAAAAAAGGGTATGTGAACAGCCTCGGGGCGCTGACGGGCGGTCAGGCGCTGCAGCAGGCGAAGGCCGGTATTGAGGCCGTTTATCTCTCCGGCTGGCAGGTTGCGGCAGATGCCAACCTGGCCTCCAGTATGTACCCGGATCAATCGCTCTACCCGGCAAACTCCGTGCCGTGCGTGGTCGATCGGATCAACAATACTTTCCGCCGGGCGGATCAGATCCAGTGGGCGTCCGGCATTGAGCCAAACGATCCGCGTTTTATTGATTACTTCCTGCCGATCGTGGCTGATGCAGAAGCCGGGTTTGGCGGCGTACTCAACGCATTTGAGCTGATGAAGTCGATGATTGAAGCCGGGGCGGCGGCGGTTCACTTTGAAGACCAGCTGGCCTCAGTGAAGAAATGCGGGCATATGGGCGGCAAAGTGCTGGTGCCGACTCAGGAAGCGATTCAGAAACTGGTAGCCGCACGTCTGGCGGCGGACGTTCTCGGCGTGCCTACGCTGCTGATCGCCCGTACTGACGCAGACGCTGCCGATTTGATCACCTCCGACTGCGATCCGTACGATAGCGAATTTATTACCGGTGAGCGCACCAGCGAAGGTTTCTATCGCACTCGCGCAGGCATCGAGCAGGCCATCAGCCGCGGACTGGCCTACGCGCCTTATGCAGACCTGGTGTGGTGTGAAACGTCCACGCCGGATCTGGAACTGGCCCGGCGCTTTGCCGATGCTATCCATGCGAAATATCCGGGTAAACTGCTGGCCTATAACTGCTCACCGTCGTTCAACTGGAAGAAAAATCTGGACGATAAAACCATCGCCAGCTTCCAGCAGCAGCTTTCGGAGATGGGCTACAAATATCAGTTCATCACCCTAGCGGGCATCCACAGCATGTGGTTCAACATGTTTGACCTGGCCCACGCGTATGCGCAGGGCGAAGGCATGCGCCACTACGTTGAGAAAGTGCAGCAGCCAGAGTTCGAGTCCGGCAAAGAGGGCTACACCTTCGTCTCGCACCAGCAGGAAGTGGGTACGGGCTATTTCGACAAGGTCACAACGATTATTCAGGGTGGGACCTCGTCCGTTACCGCGCTGACCGGGTCAACGGAAGAGTCGCAGTTCTGATTGTACGGATGCCCGGTGGCGCAATGCTTACCGGGCCTACAGTTGCTGTTCAATACTGCTTTTCTCCGTTGCCCTTTCAAGGAGAGGGCAAAGTGAGGGGAATGTATGCCGCGTGGCCTGGAATTACTGATTGCCCAAACCATCCTGCAAGGTTTTGACGCGCAGTATGGTCGCTTTCTGGAAGTCACTTCCGGCGCGCAGCAGCGCTTTGAACAGGCCGACTGGCACGCCGTGCAACAGGCGATGAAGCAGCGTATCCATCTCTACGATCACCATGTGGGGCTGGTTGTCGAGCAGCTGCGCTGCATCACAGACGGTAAAAGCCCCGACGCTGACTTTCTGCTGCGGGTGAAAGAGCATTACACCGCGCTTTTGCCCGACTACCCGCGCTTTGAAATTGCCGAAAGCTTTTTTAACTCTGTGTATTGTCGACTCTTCGATCACCGCTCGCTGACTCCCGAGCGGCTTTTTATCTTCAGCTCTCAGCCTGAGCGGCGCTTTCGCACGATCCCTCGTCCGCTGGCGAAAGATTTTTATCCTGATAAGGGCTGGGAAACGCTGCTCCACCGGGTGTTAACTGATTTACCACTGCGGCTGCAATGGCAGGATAAGCCCCGCGATGTGGGCTACATCGTGGCGCACCTGACTGAAACCTTCGGCTACAGCGTATTGCGTGAATCGCATTTGCAGGTGGCGAATGAGCTATTTTATCGCAATAAGGCGGCATGGCTGGTTGCCAAGCTGCATACGCCTCAGGGCATGGTGCCGCTGCTGCTGCCCATTCATCGCAGCGATGAAGGCGAGCTGTTCATTGATACCTGCCTGACGACCAGCGCTGAGGCCAGCATCGTCTTCGGCTTCGCCCGTTCCTACTTTATGGTGTATGCGCCGCTGCCCGCCGCCCTGGTGGAGTGGCTGCGCGAAATCCTGCCCGGCAAAACCACCGCCGAACTGTATATGGCCATTGGCTGCCAGAAGCACGGCAAAACCGAGAGCTATCGCGAATACCTGACGTATATCCGCCAGACCGACGAGCAGTTTATCGAGGCGCCCGGCATCCGGGGCATGGTGATGCTGGTGTTCACCCTGCCTGGATTCGACCGGGTGTTTAAGGTGATCAAGGACCGCTTTGCGCCGCAAAAAGAGATGACCGCCGCCCACGTGCGCGCCTGCTATCAGCTGGTTAAAGAGCACGACCGCGTTGGGCGTATGGCTGACACTCAGGAGTTTGAAAACTTCGTGCTGGAGAAACGGCAAATATCTCCGGCTCTGCTCGACCTGCTCTGGCAGGAAGTACCACAAAAGCTCACCGACCTGGGGGACAGGATTGCCATCAGCCATCTCTATATTGAACGACGGATGGTGCCGCTGAATTTATGGCTTGAGCAGGTTGACGGGCAACCGCTGCGTGATGCCGTGGAGGAATACGGGAACGCCATTCGCCAGCTGGCGGCGGCCAATATTTTCCCAGGCGACATGCTGTTTAAAAACTTCGGCGTGACGCGCCACGGTCGGGTGGTGTTCTACGACTACGATGAAATTTGCTACATGACCGAAGTGAATTTCCGCGATATTCCACCGCCGCGTTATCCGGAAGATGAGCTTGCCAGCGAACCGTGGTACAGCGTGTCGCCGGGCGATGTGTTTCCGGAAGAGTTTCGCCACTGGTTGTGCGCGGATGCGCGTATCGGGCCGCTGTTTGAGGAGATGCATGCGGATCTGCTGCGCGCGGAATACTGGCGAGGATTACAGGCGCGGATCCGTGACGGTCACGTCGAAGATGTGTTTGCCTACCGTAAGCGGCAGCGTTTTTGTGTGAAATATAGCTAATTGCCTGATGGCGCTGCGCGAGGTAAACAGCAAGGCCTTCTTTTGAAAAAGGCCTTTAGTGTTTGCTCCCTCTCCCTGTGGGAGAGGGCCGGGGTGAGGGCATCAGACCGCACTCACTTTACCGAATTCCACCGTAAGCCAAAGTGACTTCCTTCGCCGCTTTAATCACCAGCGCCCCCAACTCCGTCACGCGGTCATCGGTCATACGGGAAATTGGGCCAGAGATAGAAATGGCGGCAAACGGCTCACGATGTTCATCATAAATGCAGGAAGCCACGCAGCGCAGGCCGAGCGCGTGTTCCTCATCATCGAATGAATAGCCGCGCTTGCGCGTCTGCGCTAAATCCTCTTTCAGATGCACCGGAGAAACCAGCGTGGCGTGCGTGTAGGCGTGCAGCCCTTTGCGATGCAGCAGGCCGCTCACCTGTTCTTCACTCAGCTGAGCTAAAAAGGCTTTGCCCGCCCCGGAGGCGTGCATCGGTAACTTGCCGCCGATCGGCGCAGACATACGCATCAGCTGCGTGCACTGCACCTGGTCGATGATAATCGCCTGATGGTCGCTCTGGTCCAGCACCGCCAGGTTGACGGTTTCGCCGGACTCTTCCATCAGCTTGCGCAGAATCGGATGGACAATCGCCAGCAGGTTGCGGCTTTGCAGGAAGCTGCTGCCGACGATGAAGGCGTGCGCCCCGACCGTCCAGTGACCTAAATCACCCACCTGACGGACAAATCCAAGCTGCTGCATCGTGGTCAGTAGACGGTGAGTGGTGGAATTGGGCAAGCCTGCCTGCTGGGCGAGCTCGGTCAGCGCCACGTCACCGTGTGACTCGGCAATGTATTCGAGGAGTTTAAGGCCGCGGGTTAAAGACTGAACCTGCCCGCCAGCCGGAGCGGCGGCTGCAGGGGCCGGTTTTCTGCCGCGTTTCGCGGGAACGGTCGCCACCATGACGGACTCCTTTTCTGTATCGTGGAAATCATTTTCGTTTTATTTGATTATAATGCAACCGTTATCGGAACTGATCGGAGCAGTGGTCGTGAGCATCTCTCATGTTCGCGCTGGCTCTCTTTTCCACGCTGGTTGATTATGCCACTATGGCTTGTTGATAAGAGCGTTGTCGGGAGTCCGCGTGAGCACCATTGAAAAGCAGCTGAAGCAGCAGTTAAAAGATCGAATCCTGGTTCTGGACGGGGGCATGGGCACCATGATCCAGAGCTATCGCCTGAGCGAAGAGGACTACCGTGGCGAACGCTTTGCCCAGTGGTCCTGCGATCTGAAAGGCAACAACGATCTGCTGGTGCTGACCCAACCGGACATCATCGCCGCTATCCACAATGCCTATTTTGAGGCCGGGGCGGATATCGTCGAGACCAATACCTTCAACTCGACCCCCATCGCGATGGCGGACTATGAGATGGAATCGCTGTCGGCGGAAATTAACTTCGCGGCGGCGAAGCTGGCTCGTGCCTGCGCCGATGAATGGACGGCAAAAACGCCGGGCAAGCCACGCTACGTGGCGGGCGTGCTTGGCCCCACTAACCGTACCGCATCTATCTCACCTGACGTAAACGACCCGGCATTCCGTAACATCACCTTCGATCAGCTGGTGGCGGCCTACCGTGAATCTACCAGAGCGCTGGTGGAAGGCGGCTCAGACCTGATTCTTATCGAAACTGTCTTCGACACCCTGAACGCCAAAGCGGCGATTTACGCGGTGAAAGAAGAGTTGGAAGCGCTGGGCGTCGATCTGCCGATCATGATTTCCGGCACCATCACCGACGCCTCCGGGCGCACGCTCTCTGGGCAAACCACCGAAGCATTTTATAACTCGCTGCGCCACGCAGATGCGCTCTCTTTTGGCCTGAACTGTGCGCTGGGGCCGGATGAGCTGCGCCAGTACGTGCAGGAGCTGTCACGCATTGCCGAATGCTACGTCACCGCGCACCCGAACGCCGGGCTGCCGAATGCCTTTGGCGAGTACGATCTCGATGCCGCGACGATGGCGACACAAATCCGGGAATGGGCGGAGTCGGGCTTCCTCAACATCGTCGGCGGCTGCTGCGGCACCACGCCGGAGCACATCGCCGCCATGAGCCGTGCGGTGGAAGGCCTTGCGCCACGTCAGCTGCCTGAAATCCCTGTAGCCTGCCGTCTGGCCGGGCTTGAGCCGCTGAACATCGGCGATGACAGCCTGTTTGTGAACGTCGGTGAGCGTACTAACGTCACCGGTTCGGCCAAATTTAAGCGGCTTATCAAAGAAGAAAAATACGCTGAAGCGCTCGACGTGGCGCGTCAGCAGGTGGAAAGCGGTGCGCAGATTATCGACATTAACATGGATGAAGGGATGCTCGACGCCGAAGCGGCGATGGTGCGTTTTCTCAACCTGATTGCCGGCGAGCCGGATATCGCCCGCGTGCCGATCATGATCGACTCCTCGAAATGGGACGTTATCGAAAAAGGCCTGAAGTGCATTCAGGGGAAAGGCATTGTTAACTCCATTTCGATGAAAGAGGGCGTGGACGCCTTTATCCACCATGCCAAAAAAGTGCGTCGCTACGGTGCCGCCGTGGTGGTGATGGCCTTTGACGAGGTCGGCCAGGCCGACACCCGCGAGCGTAAAATCGAAATTTGCCGCCGTGCTTACGACATCCTGACCAAAGACGTCGGCTTCCCGCCGGAAGATATCATCTTCGACCCGAATATCTTCGCGGTCGCAACGGGCATCGAAGAGCACAACAACTACGCGCAGGACTTTATCGGCGCCTGTGAAGATATCAAACGCGAACTGCCGCATGCGCTGATTTCCGGCGGCGTTTCTAACGTATCATTCTCATTCCGCGGCAACGATCCGGTACGTGAAGCCATTCACGCCGTGTTCCTCTACTACGCCATTCGCAACGGCATGGACATGGGGATTGTCAACGCCGGGCAGCTGGCGATTTATGATGATCTGCCCGCCGAACTGCGCGATGCGGTCGAGGACGTTATCCTTAATCGCCGTGATGACAGCACAGAACGCCTGCTGGATCTGGCGGAAAAATACCGTGGCAGCAAAACTGACGAAGCAGCCAATACTCAGCAGGCAGAATGGCGCGGCTGGGACGTGAAAAAGCGTCTGGAGTATTCGCTGGTCAAAGGCATCACCGAGTTTATCGAAGCCGATACCGAAGAGGCTCGCCAGCAGGCAGCACGCCCGATTGAGGTGATTGAAGGCCCGCTGATGGACGGCATGAACGTGGTCGGCGATCTGTTTGGCGAAGGCAAAATGTTCCTGCCGCAGGTGGTGAAATCCGCGCGCGTGATGAAGCAGGCGGTGGCTTACCTTGAGCCGTTTATTGAAGCCAGCAAAGAGAAGGGCAGCAGCAACGGCAAGATGGTGATCGCCACCGTAAAAGGAGACGTGCACGACATCGGCAAAAATATCGTTGGCGTGGTGCTGCAGTGCAATAACTACGAGATTATCGATCTTGGCGTGATGGTGCCGACGGACAAAATCCTTAAAACCGCGCGCGAAGTGAATGCCGACCTGATCGGCCTCTCCGGACTGATTACGCCGTCGCTCGACGAGATGGTCAACGTGGCGAAAGAGATGGAGCGTCAGGGCTTCACCATCCCGCTGCTGATTGGCGGTGCGACCACCTCTAAGGCACACACGGCGGTGAAAATCGAGCAGAACTACAGCGGCCCGACGGTGTATGTGCAGAACGCCTCGCGCACCGTTGGCGTGGTGTCATCCCTGCTTTCCGCAACGCAGCGAGATGATTTTGTTGCCCGCACCCGCCAGGAATATGAGACCGTGCGCATTCAGCACGGGCGTAAAAAACCGCGTACGCCGCCTGTTTCCTTGCAGGCTGCGCGCGATAACGACCTGGCCTTCGACTGGGAAAGCTACACGCCGCCGGTGGCCCATCGACTCGGCGTGCAGGCGGTCAGCGCCAGCATCGAAACCCTGCGCAACTACATCGACTGGACGCCGTTCTTTATGACCTGGTCGCTGGCGGGGAAATATCCGCGCATTCTGGAAGATGAAGTGGTGGGCGAAGAGGCGAAACGCCTGTTTGCCGATGCCAACGAGATGCTTGACAAGCTCAGCGCGGAAAAATCCCTGAACCCGCGCGGCGTGGTCGGGCTGTTCCCGGCGAACCGCAAAGGCGATGACATCGAAATTTACCGCGATGAAACGCGCACCCACGTGCTGGCGGTGAGTCATCATCTGCGCCAGCAGACGGAAAAAACCGGCTTCGCGAACTACTGCCTGTCCGATTTTGTTGCGCCAAAAACGTCCGGAAAAGCGGATTACATCGGCGCATTCGCGGTGACCGGTGGGCTCGAAGAGGACGCGCTGGCAGAGGCATACGATGCGCAGCATGATGATTACAATAAAATCATGATAAAAGCCGTGGCGGACCGCCTGGCGGAAGCCTTCGCCGAGTATCTTCACGAGCGCGTGCGTAAGGTGTACTGGGGCTATGCCGCCAACGAGAACCTCAGCAATGAGGAACTGATCCGCGAAAACTATCAGGGCATCCGCCCGGCGCCGGGTTATCCGGCCTGCCCGGAGCACACTGAGAAGGCGACCATCTGGCAGCTGCTGGACGCAGAAACGCATACGGGCATGAAGCTGACTGAGTCCTACGCCATGTGGCCGGGTGCGTCGGTTTCCGGCTGGTACTTCAGCCATCCGGACAGCAAATACTACGCCGTGGCGCAAATCCAGCGCGATCAGGTGGAGGATTATGCGTTCCGCAAAGGGATGAGCGTCGCCGAAGCCGAGCGCTGGCTGGCACCCAATCTGGGCTATGACGCTGATTAAGTCATAAAACTGTCATCTTTCCTTACAACAAACAGGGCACCGCAGCGGTGCCCTGTCTCTTTCCGGGGCGTAAACCCCTATACTGATATGAGGATTATTTTTTCCCTCTCCCTCTCCCTAACCCTCTCCCAAAGGGAGAGGGAACCGGAACGGTGCCGTATATTCTCCCTCTCTCTTTGGGAGAGGGCCGGGGAGAGGGGGATATCCGATGGAATACCTATAACGATAAGGAGAACAAAAATCCGTGCTGACTCTGTTACATCTGCTTTCTGCCGTCGCCCTGCTGGTGTGGGGGACTCATATTGTCCGGACTGGCGTAATGCGCGTCTTTGGCGCTCGCCTGCGAACGGTCCTCAGCCGTAGCGTCGAGAAAAAACCACTCGCTTTCTGTGCGGGGATTGGCGTTACCGCGTTAGTGCAAAGCAGCAACGCCACCACCATGCTGGTGACGTCGTTTGTCGCGCAGGATCTGGTGGCGCTCACGCCCGCGCTGGTGATTGTACTGGGCGCCGATGTGGGGACCGCGTTAATGGCGCGAGTGCTGACGTTTGACCTCTCCTGGCTGTCGCCGCTGCTGATTTTTATCGGGGTGATCTTCTTCCTCGGGCGCAAACAGACCCGCGCCGGGCAGCTCGGGCGCGTGGGGATTGGCCTTGGCCTGATCCTGCTGGCGCTGGAGCTCATCGTTCAGGCCGTCCACCCGATTACCCAGGCCAACGGCGTACAGGTGATTTTCGCCTCTCTTACCGGCGATATTATGCTGGATGCGCTGATTGGCGCGCTGTTCGCGGTGATTACCTACTCAAGCCTTGCTGCTGTGCTGCTGACTGCCACGCTTACCGCCACGGGTGTGATTTCGTTCCCCGTGGCACTGTGTCTGGTGATTGGTGCCAACCTCGGCTCGGGCCTGCTGGCGATGCTGAACAACAGCACCGCGAATGCGGCGGCGCGACGCGTGGCGCTCGGCAGCCTGCTGTTTAAGCTGGTGGGTAGCCTGATTGTGTTGCCGTTCGTGCACATCCTGGCGGACGTCATGGCGCGTCTGCCGGTAGCGAAATCTGAGCTGGTTATCTACTTCCACGTGTTCTACAACCTGATTCGCTGCCTGGCGATGGTGCCGTTTGCCGAGCCGATGGCGCGCTTCTGTAAGCGCATTATTCAGGATGTCCCGGAGCTTGATGCTCGCCTTAAGCCTAAGCATCTGGACCCCACGGCGCTGGACACGCCGACGCTCGCCCTGGCAAATGCCGCCCGGGAAACGCTGCGTATTGGCGACGCCATGGAAAACATGATGGATGGCCTGCGCAAAGTGATGCATGGTGAGCCGCGCGAAGAGAAAGAGCTGCGTAAAATTGCCGATGACGTCAACGTGCTCTACACCGCCATTAAGCTCTATCTGGCGCGGATGCCGAAGGACGAGCTGGCGGAGGAAGAGTCGCGCCGTTGGGCGGAAATTATCGAGATGTCGCTTAACCTCGAGCAGGCTTCGGACATCATCGAGCGCATGGGCAGCGAAATTGCTGACAAATCCCTTGCCGCACGGCGGGCCTTCTCCGTTGAAGGACTAAAAGAGCTGGATGGTTTGTACGATCAGCTGCTCAGCAACCTGCAGCTGGCGATGTCAGTGTTCTTCTCCGGTGACGTTGACAGCGCCCGCCGTCTGCGCCGTAACAAGCACCGTTTCCGCATCCTGAACCGCCGTTACTCGCATGCGCACGTTGACCGCCTGCACCAGCAAAACGTGCAGAGTATCGAAACCAGTTCTGTGCATCTGGGACTGCTTGGCGACATGAAGCGTCTCAACTCTCTGTTCTGCGCTGTCGCCTATAGCGTGATGGAGCAGCCGGACGAAGACGACGATCGCGACGACTATTAACCCTGCCTGAAGGCTGCCGGGTATTTTCTAAGCCCGGCAGCCTGCGGTATAGTTCGCCCTCTACAGGAGAAACTATGCTGCCGAACTCATCCATCCGATTAAACAAATACATCAGCGAAAGCGGCATCTGCTCGCGTCGTGAGGCTGACCGCTACATCGAACAAGGGAACGTGTTTATCAACGGTAAACGCGCCACCATTGGCGATCAGGTTAACGTGGGCGACGTGGTGAAGGTTAACGGCCAGCTCATCGAGCCGCGTCAGGAAGACGACCTGGTGTTAATCGCATTGAATAAGCCCGTCGGCATCGTCAGCACCACCGAAGACGGCGAGAGAGACAATATTGTCGATTTCGTCAACCACAGCAGCCGCGTGTTCCCGATTGGCCGCCTCGACAAAGACTCTCAGGGGCTGATTTTCCTGACTAACCACGGCGACCTGGTGAACAAAATCCTGCGTGCCGGGAACGATCACGAGAAAGAATATCTGGTCACGGTAAACAAACCGGTGACCGATGAGTTTATTCTGGGAATGGGCCGTGGCGTGCCGATTCTCGGTACGGTGACCAAAAAGTGCAAGGTGAAGAAAGAAGCGCCGTTCACCTTCCGCATCACGCTGGTGCAGGGGCTGAACCGTCAGATTCGCCGCATGTGCGAGCACTTCGGTTTTGAGGTCACTAAGCTTGAGCGTACGCGCATTATGAACGTCAGCCTGAAGGGTCTGCCGCTCGGTGAATGGCGCGATCTGACCGATGACGAATTGATTGAGCTGTTTAAGCTGATTGAAAACTCATCCTCAGAAGCGCCGCAGGCCAAAGCCAAACCGAAAGCGAAGCCAAAGACGGCGACAGCTGCGGCGAAAAAACCGGCCAGCAGCGGCGGAAAAAATATGGCGAAAACGCCGGCGGAGTTGGCTAACCGTAAGCGCTTTACGTCGCCGGGAAGAAAGAAAAAGGGGCGTTAAGCCGCCTGTGAAATTGCCGGGTGGCGGCTGCACGCCTTACCCGGCCTACGTTATAGCTTGGTTAGACTTTGTAGGCCTGATAAGCGCAGCGCCATCAGGCAATATGGTGGTAATACTCTCTTAAATCACCGCCTTCCCCGCACCGGCGTATTCGCCGACCATGAAAACGTCGCTTCTTTATCCGTTTTATAAGCCTGCTTTTTCTTCAGCTGACGCGCCTTCTTCGCCTCGGCTTCCCGTTCGGCCATCAGCTTGTCGATATACTCTTTTTTGAGATGGTTGTTTTCTGCGTTGGTCAGTGGGCGACCATGGGCAATACGGGCGCGGTCGAGGAGGGTTTTCAGCTCGCGTTGTTCTTTCTCGGTCATGTCCTGCTGGGTCAGACGGGCGATTGCCATGATGAAGCTTCCAAATAAATGAGTACTCAGCTCAATGTACAGAATTATTCTGGAAAGCGCCTCGCAATTCCTCATTTTACGCCTTAACTGTGTAACAAAGCCGTGTAGGCTGAGGGCTTCACACTATAAGGAAATAGAAAATGAGCTCTTCCTCTTCTGAGTGAATGGCTACTGATGCAGCCATTCACCCACGGAGCTAACTCTCCTTTGCAACAGTAATCTTCTCTTTCCTGACAGGTTTACCGGACCAGTATCCCGCCAGCAGCGAGCCGGAAAGGTTGTGCCAGACCGAGAACAGCGCACCGGGCAAGGCGGCGAGCGGGCCGAAGTAGATTTTGCCGAGCGCGGCAGCAAGGCCGGAGTTCTGCATTCCGACCTCAATCGCCAGCGTGCGGCAGGTGGATTCGTCAAAGCCGAACAGGCGTCCGCCCCAGTAACCGCCGAGCAGGCCAATGGTGTTATGCAGGATCACCGCGATAATCACCACAAAGCCCACGGAGGCAATGTGCGAAGCAGAACCGGCAACCACGGCGCTGATGATGGCCAGAATGCAGACCATCGAGAAAGCGGGCAGATAAGGCTCAATAGCTTTCACCACGCGTGGCAGGAGATGATGCACGACCAGCCCCAGCGCAATCGGTACCACCACGATTTGCAGGATGCTGAGTAGCATGCCCATCACGTCAACCTGAATATGGGTGTCGACATAGAGCCGCGTCAGCAGCGGCGTGGCGATAACGCCGACCAGCGTGGAGACGGATGAAATGGTGACAGAAAGTGCAACATCCCCTTTTGCCAGAAAAATCATTACGTTCGATGCTGTACCGCTGGCAACGCTGCCGACCAGCACCATTCCGGCAGAGAGCTCCGGCGGCATCCTGAACAGTATCGCCAGCAGCCATGCTGCGAGCGGCATCACCAGATAGTGCAGAAAAATGCCCGCAGCAACGGGGGCCGGACGTGACAGCACGCGCTTAAAGTCGTCGAGCTTCAGATGAACCCCCATGCCGAACATGATCAGCATCAGCAGCGTGGTGACCCACGGGCCAATCGGGGTGAAGGTTGTCGGTGTTTTGTAGGCGAGAACAGAGAGCAGCACGGCCCAGAGCGGGAACAGCCGCGTGAATTTAGCGAGCATATTGTATTCCTTGCAGTTTGTGTTGTTTTTTATAGGTATAAAAAAGCCGGGTTCGAGCCCGGCCTTGTCTGATATTTATCCTGCTAAGGGATTTTATTCAAACAGATTGTGATGAAGTTTTTGCACGACCTGCTCGGCTTCGCTGCCCGGTACGAGGAAGCAGAGGTTATGGCTGGATGCGCCATAGCAAATCATGCGGATATTGAACGGGTCGAGCACGCCGAACACCTCTTTGCCCAC
This sequence comes from Scandinavium sp. UTDF21-P1B, assembly GCF_040750395.1. NCBI lineage: Bacteria > Pseudomonadati > Pseudomonadota > Gammaproteobacteria > Enterobacterales > Enterobacteriaceae > Scandinavium > Scandinavium sp. UTDF21-P1B. The sequence continues at coordinate 239,306 of NZ_JBFLVD010000012.1, read as the reverse complement.
GCCGCAGGCTTTTGAAAGGTCATTGCCAATCAGCGCGATCAGCGCCAGGTTCTCTTCCACTTCCACGCGGCACAGCGCGGAAAGTTCAATCAGCAGAGACTGCGTCAGTAATGTTTCGCTGGTGGCGGTGGATCCGGTGGTGTCGAGCGTCAGCGCGATGCTCACTTCCGACGTGGTGATCAGATCGACCGAGATGTTATGGCGTGCCAGGATGCCGAACACTTCAGCGAGGAAGCCGCGTGAGTGCAGCATATTCAGGCTGTGCAGCGTCAGCAGCGTTTGCTTACGGCGCAGCGCCAGCGCGCGGAACAGCGGTGGGTTTTCGGTTTTATTGCATACCAGCGTCCCACCTGCTTTTGGATCTTTGCTTGAGCCGACGAAGACAGGAATATCGCTGCGCACCGCAGGCAGCAGCGTTGCCGGGTGCAGCACTTTCGCGCCGAAGGTGGCCAGTTCGGCGGCTTCTTCGAAGGCAATTTCATCAATGCGGTGTGCGGCTGGCACGACGCGTGGATCGGTTGTGTAGATGCCCGGTACATCGGTCCAGATATCGACACGCGTCGCATGCAGCGCTTCACCAAGCAGTGCGGCAGTGTAATCGCTTCCGCCGCGGCCTAGCGTAGTGGTGCGGCCTTTGGCCTCGCTGCCAATGAAACCCTGAGTGATGACCAGGCCTTCTTCCAGGCGCGGTGCGAGCAGCTGGCCGGTGAGTTCTGCCAGCGCGGCAATGTCCGGCTCGGCGCGGCCAAAGCGGTCGCTCGTGCGCATGACTTTACGGACGTCGAACCACTGGGCTGCAATGTTGCGCTCGCGCAGGATTTCCACAAACAGCAGCGTCGACATCAGCTCGCCGTGGCTGACCAGCTCATCGGTGAGCGCGGTGGAGGTGGCAAGAGAAGCGGCTTCGGCGAGCGTGGTGATGTTCTCCAGCAGGCGTTCCACTTCTTCACGGATAACGTTGGGGTTTTGCAGGCGTTCGAGAATATCGAACTGAATTTTACGCAGCGCATCGAGCTTCACGAAGCGCTCGGTGGCCTCGAGACCTTCAGCCAGCGCAACCAGCAGGTTTGTGACGCCAGCAGAGGCGGAAAGGACCACCAGGCGGGCACCGGAATCAGCGAGCACCACGTCGGCGCTGCGGTTCATGGCATCATAATCAGCGACGCTGGTGCCACCAAATTTGGCCACAACTAAATCTGTCATAACAACCTCGTGTCAGGAAATGAAGGAGCGACCCTGGCACAAGGACAAAACAGTAACCGGTGCAGGCGCAAATACCGTATTCATAAATAAAAGCTGAGCCCGATGCTGTCAACGATGGGATTATGCGGATTTTTCATGCTGTCATCGGGCGCAGAAACAGGACTTATAACAGGGCTGTTTTCTGCTGCGTTTCGCCTGGTTTGTCATGGAAACAGGCAATGACACAAAAATCATCACAAAAAGCGCCGCAGGCGCTACAATCGACCGAAGTCACATTTTTCAAATCAGAAGAGTATTGCTATGAAAAACATCAATCCAACGCAGACCTCTGCCTGGCAGGCACTACAAAAACATTATGATGAAATGAAGGACGTGTCGATTGCCGACCTGTTCGCGAAAGATGGCGACCGTTTCGCCAAATTCTCCGCGACGTTCGACGATCAGATGCTGGTGGACTTCTCCAAAAACCGCATCACCGAAGAGACGCTGAGCAAGCTGCAGGCGCTGGCGAAAGAGACCGATCTGGCCGGTGCCATCAAGTCAATGTTCTCCGGTGAGAAAATCAACCGCACCGAAGACCGTGCCGTACTGCACGTTGCGCTGCGTAACCGCAGCAATACGCCAATCATCGTTGACGGCAAAGACGTGATGCCGGAAGTGAATGCGGTGCTGGAAAAGATGAAGCACTTCTCCGAAGCGATCATCTCCGGCAGCTGGAAAGGCTACACCGGTAAAGCGATCACTGACGTGGTGAACATCGGTATCGGCGGCTCCGACCTTGGCCCGTTCATGGTGACCGAAGCGCTGCGTCCGTACAAAAATCACCTGAATATGCACTTTGTGTCCAACGTCGATGGCACTCACATCGCCGAAGTGCTGAAAGATGTGAACCCGGAAACCACCCTGTTCCTGGTGGCCTCCAAAACCTTCACTACTCAGGAAACCATGACTAACGCCCACAGCGCGCGCGACTGGTTCCTGAAAACCGCCGGTGACCAGAAGCACGTGGCGAAGCACTTCGCCGCGCTCTCAACCAACGGTAAAGCGGTCGGCGAATTTGGCATCGACACCGCCAACATGTTCGAGTTCTGGGACTGGGTCGGTGGTCGTTACTCCCTGTGGTCGGCGATTGGTCTGTCGATTATCCTGTCCGTTGGCTTCGACAACTTTGTTGAGCTGCTGTCCGGCGCGCACGCGATGGACAAACACTTCTCCACCACCGCACCAGAGAAAAACCTGCCGGTTCTGCTGGCGCTGATCGGCATCTGGTACAACAACTTCTTCGGCGCTGAAACCGAAGCGATTCTGCCGTATGACCAGTACATGCACCGTTTCCCGGCTTACTTCCAGCAGGGCAACATGGAATCCAACGGCAAATACGTTGACCGTAACGGCAACGCCGTGGATTACCAGACCGGCCCAATCATCTGGGGTGAGCCAGGCACTAACGGCCAGCACGCGTTCTACCAGCTGATTCACCAGGGTACCAAAATGGTTCCTTGTGACTTCATCGCCCCGGCGATCACCCACAACCCGCTCTCCGATCACCATCCGAAGCTGCTGTCTAACTTCTTCGCCCAGACCGAAGCGCTGGCGTTTGGTAAATCCCGTGAGGTGGTTGAGCAGGAATACCGCGACCAGGGTAAAGATCCCGCGACGCTGGATCACGTGGTGCCGTTCAAAGTGTTTGAAGGCAACCGCCCGACCAACTCCATCCTGCTACGCGAAATCACGCCGTTCAGCCTGGGCGCGCTGATTGCGCTGTATGAGCATAAAATCTTCACCCAGGGCGCCATCCTCAACATCTTCACCTTCGATCAGTGGGGCGTGGAGCTGGGTAAACAGCTGGCAAACCGCATCCTGCCGGAGCTGACCGACGATAAAGACATTAGCAGCCACGACAGCTCGACTAACGGTCTGATTAACCGTTATAAAGCCTGGAAGTAAACCCTGCTGCCCGGTGGCGGAATAAACTGCAAAAACCTTCCTTCGGGAAGGTTTTTTAATGTTTGCACCCTCTCCCTGTGGGAGAGGGCCGGGGTGAGGGCATCAGGCCGCACAGCTCTTGTTCCCCTCACCCTAACCCTCTCCCCAGAGGGGCGAGGGAACCGTTCGTCAACCAATCCGCAAGCTCTTAATTCCCAACAGCTTCGCCACAGCCTCCAGCTTATCCCCCACGTGACCCATCCCAATCGCGCAATGGTGCGCTGGTCCACCCTCACACCACTGGCGGGTAAACTCGCGCGCAGAGAGCGCAAAGCGGTAATGGCTGTTAGTGTTGCCGATATCCAGCACTTCGCCTGACACGGCTTCCCCTTCGGCATACTGCAGCGTTACTCCGCCGTCACGATGCTCGACCACGGATAAAAACGTCACCGGACCCGGCTTGACGGTCATCTGAATCGACACGCCTTTCCCCGGCTTACCGTGGTACACCGGCAGCGGTACCAGGCGTACTTTTTCGGCCGACATCAGCGGATGCGCCGGGCCATCGTGCCCCCACTGTACGGTGTCGTTTTCGAAATCAATGCCGTAGGGTTCCGAGAACGAGCCGCCCGCCTTCAGCAGGCAGAGGATTTTCATCGCAATCACGTTTTTGATTTCACACTCCCCCGCCACCGGAATGTCACGCTCAGTCAGCAGCGTATTGCCGAGGATGACCGAGGTGATGATATTTTCCTGAGGTGAGCCGGATGCGCCTTCGTAGTAATACGCCATCGCGCCCAGCTGATGCTTCGCCACGAGCTTATCCAGCGCGACAGACGTGGCGACGGCGCGCTGCAATTCGTACTCCTCGCAGGACGAGTCAACGTTCAGCGCTTCAAACACCTCGGCGCGTTTCTGCTGCCGCTCAGCGTCTGACGCTGAAGGAAGTGACGCCGCCAGCTCGCACACCTCAAGTACCTTGAAACGTACGCCAAATTTAGCGGAGAGGTTGGTCATGTCCGAATAGACGTCATACATGCCGTTGTAATAGTGGCCGAGCACGCCGACGTTGGTTGTTTTCAGCGTTTTTACAACGGCGGCGGCGGCAAGCCAGCCGTTAATTTCCTGCCATGTTTGCGGATCGTCCAGATAACCTGGTACCAGCGTGTAGCCGATATTTGCGCGCTGGAAGACGTTCACCAGCTCCGGTGCGCTACAGGCCTGACAATGTGCCAGCCACTGCCCGGTGCGCTCACCGCGATCTTCAAGCTGGTTGATGGTTGAACAGGGCACTTTTTTCTCTGGCTGAAGCGCCAGGATCAGCACCGGCACGTTGAGCTGTTGCACCAGCGGCAGTACGGTCGAACTCAGCGCGTAGGTGGTGATATACAGCACCAGCGCATCAACGCGCTGTTCCGCAAACTGCGTGGCGGCAGCGTCCATTGTTTGCGGATTATCGACCAGCCCGGCGTTCACCACCCGGACCTCCTGACCTTGCAGGCGGTGCTCCACCTGGGCGAGATAACCTTCGAGCTGTGCACGCAGGCCGTGAAACTGCGGCCAGTACGTATCGAGACCAATGCCGAACAAACCAACGCTAAATGTTTTCATGGCGTTCCTCAGAACAGGGCTACGGAATGCTGACATTTTACGCAGGGAAAGGAGGTGAAACCTGTTGCTGATGGACAGCGTAAAGGGGAGGGTGGCACTCTGGCAGAGGAGAGGAGTATCCGGATCGCAGATTGGTTATCCTGACGATGCCGTTGGGAATTGAAGGAATACTTTCCCTCTTAAATTTTATGGAAATAAGGAACGGAAGGGCTGATGGCTATTCTATCTGGAGGGTTCAGGTTAATCCTAAAAATGATTGTGACTCCCCATCTATATTTTAATTTTTAGGATTATCTTTATGCTGGTTATTTTATAAGTTAATGAATTTTAAATGTTCATTTATTTTAATTAAGCGTTTTAATCTCTTTTTCTCTTCTAGTCCTAAAACCGCGCTGCTTATTTCCTGCACCGTAAATCAGCCCATTCAGTTGTGTATACTCGATGACGCCTGAATTTCTCAGGTGATTCTCCATTCATTCAACCAATGAAGGGAAATAGCAATGAAAAAAGCTCTGTATGGCATTTTTGCCATTTCCGCGCTTGTGGCGACGTCTGCCTTTGCTGACCCGGTGGAAACCGGTGAAGCGGCAGGCTCGGCGGCGACGTCGGTGTCTGCGGGTAGCTCTGCTGCCACCAGCGCCAGCGCCGTAAGCTCGGCCGTGGGGGTCGCACTGGCGGCGACCGGTAGTGGTGATGGCTCCAATACCGGAACCACGACCACCACAACCACAAGCACCCGTTAAGTCTCGCGGGTCATTAATCCTAACCACACTTCGGTGTGGTTATTTTGCCCCTTCGGAGAAGAGTCGTGAAGCGACCCATCATCATCACACTTTGCCTGCTGCTTCAGGCCTGTTCCGCCAGTACCCAGGGACTCGGAAAATCGCTCTGGGACAGCCTGTTTGGCACTCCCGGCGTGCAGCTGACCGCCGAGGATATCCGTGAGATGCCTTACGCCAGCCAGTACATGCAGCTCAACAACGGGCCGCAGCTTTTTGTGGTGCTCGCCTTTGCCGAAAACGGCCAACAGAAATGGGTGACGCAGGATCGGGCCACGATTGTCACCCAGCACGGGCGCATCGTGAAAACGCTTCTCGGCGGCGACAACCTGCTGAGCGTCAACAATCTTGATGCTGACCCGCTGACTAAGCCCAACCAGATTATCGACGGCGCAAGCTGGACCCGCACGATGGGCTGGACGGAGCACAAACAGACGCGCTACGCCACCGCCCGCTCGACATTCCACTGGGAAGGAACAGATACCCTGACGCTTGCGGGTGACCAGACCGTTGTCCGCGTGCTGGTGGAAGAAGCGAGTACCGACCAGGCCCGCTGGCAGAACCGCTTTTGGGTCGACAGCGACGGGCAAATTCGCCAGTCCGAGCAATGCCTGGGCGCGAACTTCTTCCCGGTAAAAACCACGTTGATTAAGGCGGCGAAGTCATGAAAACCACCTTCCTTGCCGTGCTGATGATGGTGCTTGCCGCACCGCTGGCCTTCGCTGCGGGCAGCGTCGATGTCTATAGCAATGGTGCAAAAACGCCTAAAACGCTGACTAACGCCGGTCATCTGGCGGACTTAGTGGCTCAACCCCGGCTGGCTAACAGCTGGTGGCCGGGTGCGGTGATTGCCGAAAAGCAGGCCACCGCCGTGGCGCAGCAGCAAAAACAGACTCTGCTGGCCCGGCTGGATGCGTTGGCCGCCGACGAAAGCGGTGATGATGCCGCTGCCATTCGCACATTGCGCCAGCAGCTCCAGGCGTTGAACGTAACGGGGCGACAGTTTGTCAGCCTCGATCCGGACACGGTCCGCCTGGGCCGTCGCAGCAACCCGCCGCTGGAAGGACAGTACAGCCTGTGGGTCGGTCAGCAGCCAACGACCGTCACCGTTTTTGGGCTGGTCAGTCGCCCGGGTAATACGGCCTTTGTGCCCGGTCAGGACGTGGCAGGCTATCTCGATGCGATGAATTTGCTGAGCGGCGCCGATCGCAGCTATGCATGGGTGGTCTATCCCGACGGGCGCAGCGAAAAGGCCCCGGTGGCTTACTGGAATAAACGTCACATCGAACCCATGCCAGGTAGCACCATCTTTGTCGGTTTCGCCGACTCACTTTGGACGAAGAAGTATGCCGACCTGAACACCGCGCTTCTTCGTGCCCTTGCACAGCGGATCCCGGAATAATGAAAAACAGATTTCTCTACAGCCTGCTGGCGCTGGGCGTCAGCGCGGCCTGTCATGCGGAAACGTACCCGGCCCCGATTGGCCCTTCGCAGTCTGATTTTGGTGGTGTCGGCCTGTTGCAGACCCCCACCGCGCGCATGGCGCGTGACGGCGAGATGAGCCTGAACTATCGCGATAACGATCAATACCGCTATTACTCCGCCTCGGTACAGCTTTTCCCGTGGCTCGAAACCACTCTGCGTTATACCGACGTGCGCACCAAACGGTACAGCAGCGTCGAAGCGTTCTCCGGAAACCAGACCTACAAGGACAAGGCCTTCGACCTGAAGCTGCGTCTGTGGGAAGAGAGCTACTGGTTGCCGCAGGTGGCCGTGGGGGCGCGGGATATCGGCGGGACGGGCCTGTTCGATGCGGAATACCTGGTGGCGAACAAAGCCTGGGGACCGTTTGATTTCAGCCTCGGACTCGGCTGGGGCTATCTCGGCACCAGCGGCAACGTGAAAAATCCGTTTTGCAGCTACGACGATAAGTTTTGCTATCGCAACAACAGCTACCGCCAGGCGGGCTCGATGGACAGCAGTCAGATGTTCCACGGCCCGGCCTCGCTGTTTGGCGGCGTGGAGTACCAGACGCCGTGGCAGCCGCTGCGCCTGAAGCTGGAATATGAAGGGAACGACTACAGCCAGGACTTTGCCGGCAAGCTCGATCAAAAAAGTAAGTTTAACGTCGGGGCCATTTATCGCGTGACCGACTGGGCCGACGTTAACCTTAGCTACGAGCGCGGCAACACCTTTATGTTTGGCGTGACGCTGCGCACCAACTTTAACGACCTGCGCCCATCGTATAACGATAATCCGCGCCCGAAATACCAGCCAGAGCCGCAGGACGCCATTTTGCAACACTCGGTAGTGGCGAATCAGCTGACGCTGCTGAAGTACAACGCCGGGCTTGCTGACCCGAAAATACAGGTCAAAGGTGACACGCTGTACGTGACGGGCGAGCAGGTAAAATACCGTGATTCACGTGAAGGTATCGAGCGCGCAAACCGCATCATCATGAACGATCTGCCGGACGGTATCTCAACGATTCGCATCACGGAAAACCGCCTCAATCTGCCGCAGGTGACGACTGAAACTAACGTCGCCAGCCTCAAGCGCCATCTGGAAGGTGAGCCATTGGGTCATGAAACCGAACTGGTGCAGAAACGCGAAACGCCGATCGTGCCGGAGAAAACCGAGCAGGGCTGGTATATCGACAAATCCAGCTTTGATTTCCATGTCGACCCGGTTCTCAGCCAGTCTTTTGGCGGCCCGGAAAGTTTCTACATGTATCAGCTTGGCGTGATGGCGACTGCCGACTGGTGGGTAACCGATCACCTGCTGACCACCGGCAGCCTGTTCGGCAACATTGCCAATAACTACGACAAATTTAACTACACCAACCCGCCAAACGACTCGACGCTGCCGCGCGTGCGAACTCACGTACGTGACTACGTCGAAAACGACGTGTACGTGAACAACCTTCAGGCGAACTATCTCCAGTATCTGGGAAATAATTTCTATGGTCAGGTATACGGCGGCTATCTGGAAACCATGTACGGCGGCGTCGGGGCAGAAGTGCTGTGGCGTCCGGTCGACAGCAACTGGGCGTTTGGTGTTGATGCTAACTACGTGAAACAACGTGACTGGCGCAGCTCGATGGACATGATGAAGTTCACCGATTACAGCGCGAAAGTCGGCAACCTTGCCGCTTACTGGACGCCACCGTTCGCCCAGGACGTGCTGATTAAAGCCAGCGTCGGGCAGTATCTGGCGGGCGATAAGGGCGGCACGCTGGAGGTGTCGAAGCACTTCGACAGCGGCGTGGTGGTGGGGGCCTATGCAACCATTACCAACGTTTCGGCACAGGAATACGGTGAAGGCGATTTCACCAAAGGCGTATACGTTTCCGTACCGCTGGATCTCTTCTCGTCCGGCCCGACCCGCAGCCGTGCAGCCATTGGCTGGACGCCGCTCACCCGCGACGGCGGTCAGCAGCTTGGGCGTAAGTTCCAGCTGTACGATATGACCAGCGACAAGAGTCTGAATTTCCGCTGACGGGAATTGCCGGGCGGCACGATGTTTGCCCGGCCTACGAAGCCTGCATTTCCGGGCCTGGGGTTGTAGGCCCGGTAAGCGTTAGCGCCACCGGGCACTCCCGGCCCGATTACATAAAACATAATTAAAAAATATAGATCCCCGTCACATTTCTACGCTATACAGAGATCTCGCCCTGATGAAGGAGGTGCTGTATGACGTCGCTCACTCGTCCTCGCGTAGAGTTTATTTCTACCGTTTTGCAGACCGTGCTGAACCTGGGTTTGCTCAGCCTCGGCCTGATTCTGGTGGTGTTTTTGGGTAAAGAAACCGTCCATCTTGCGGACGTGCTGTTCGCCCCTGAGCAAACCAGCAAATATGCGCTGGTGGAAGGGCTGGTGGTTTATTTCCTCTATTTTGAATTTATCGCCCTGATTGTGAAGTACTTTCAGTCCGGCTTTCACTTTCCGCTGCGCTATTTTGTCTATATCGGGATCACCGCCATTGTGCGGCTGATCATCGTCGATCATAAATCCCCTCTTGATGTCCTGATCTACTCTGCGGCGATCCTGCTGCTGGTTATCACCCTTTGGCTGTGTAACTCGAAGCGCCTGAAGCGGGAATAAAAAAATGGCGCTCCGAAGAGCGCCTGACAACAGTCACAAGTAATGAGGATAACAGTGGCATTACAGGGTATAACGATGAAACTTAACCTTTTACTCCGCCTGCGGTCAGGCCGTTAACTAGCCAGCGCTGGGCCAGCAGGAACACGGCGGTGATGGGAATGGCGGAGAGCACCGCCGCGGCGGCAAAGTCGCCCCACAGGTAGTTTTGCGGGTTGAGATATTGCTGCATCCCGACCGCCAGGGTGTAGCTGTTTACGTCACGCAGCAGCAGCGAGGCGACAGGGACTTCGGTGATGGCGGCGATAAACGACAGAATAAACACGACGGCTAAAATCGGCACCGACAGCGGCAGCAGCACCAGACGGAAGGCCTGCCACGGCGTGGCTCCGTCCAGCGCGGCGGCCTCTTCAAGCGAGCCGTCGATGGTTTCGAAATAGCCCTTGATCGTCCACACGTGCAGCGCAATACCGCCCATATAGGCGAAGATTACGCCGCCGTGTGTGTTGAGCCCAATAAACGGAATGTACTGACCCAGGCGGTCAAACAACGCGTACAGCGCCACCAGCGACAGCACCGCCGGGAACATCTGGAAAATCAGCATGCCTTTCAGCAGCGTCGCTTTGCCCGGGAACTTCATGCGGGCGAAGGCATAGGCGCAGGTGGTGGAGAGCGCCACAATCCCGACCGCGGTGATGCCCGCGATTTTGACCGAGTTCCACAGCCACAGCAGGACCGGGAACGGCGGCGGCGTGACGCGCCCGTCGGCGTGCTCGACGCTAAAGCCGAGCGCCAGCTTCCAGTGTTCCCAGGAGATTTGATCCGGGATCAGGCTGCCGGTGGCGAAGTTGCCTTCGCGCAGCGAGATGGCGACCACCATCAGCAGCGGGAACATGATCGCGGCGATAAAAATCAGCAGCAGCAGGTGCGTGATAAACAGGCGCATTTTTTGAGATTTTGGTTGAACCATAGCCATGTCGACTGCTCCCTTAATCGAATTTCATGCGCGTAGCTTTGAGGTTAATAATCGCCAGTGCCCCGACCAACAGGAAGATGAGCGTTGCGATGGCCGCTGCCAGTCCGAAATCCTGGCCGCCGCCGCCTTCAAAGGCGATACGGTAGGTGTAGCTCACCAGCAGGTCGGTGTAGCCCGCCGGCGTGGTCGTGCCGAGACGGTCCGGGCCGCCGTTGGTTAACAGCTGAATCAGCACGAAGTTATTAAAGTTAAAAGCGAAGCTTGCGATCATCAGCGGCGTCAGTGGCTTAATCAGCAGCGGCAGCGTGATTTTAAAGAAGTTCTGGAACGGGCCTGCGCCGTCCATCGCCGAGGCCTCGTACAGATCGTCCGGAATCGCTTTCAGCAGGCCCATGCACAGGATCATCATGTAGGGATAACCGAGCCAGGTGTTGACGATAATAATCATCGAACGCGCGGTAGTCGGATCGCTGAACCAGGCGGGTTTGATGCCAAACAGCGCGCTCAGCATCATGTTGATTTCGCCGAAGCTCTGGTTAAACAGGCCTTTGAAAATCAGAATCGAGATAAACGACGGCACGGCATACGGCAGAATCAGCAGCACGCGGTAAATAGCTTTACCCTTCAGCGATTCCCACTGCACGACGCACGCCAGCACCATGCCCACGGCGACGGTCAGCAGCACGGTCAGGACCGAGAACACCACCGTCCAGACGAAAATGGCGAAGAACGGCTTCTGGATCCCTTCGTCAGTAAATACGCGAGTGAAGTTATCCCAGCCAATGCTGACGGTATAACCCGGGCTCAGCTTTTCGTCGCCCCAGTTGCCATCGGCGTTCACCGACTGATAGAAACCGATTTGATTGTTCGGGCGATACTTCACGCCGCTCTGGTTATTGGTCAGTTCGCCATCTTTCCCCTCGGTGTAGAGCGGGCGCGTGCCGGAGAACTGGCGCAGGGAACTCATGATGACTTTACTTTCATCGGGCAGGATCGCGGTCAGCTGATTCAGCGCCTGGCGATTTTGGGTGATGATGCGCAGGTTGCCGCGTTCACCTTCCGGCAAGGCATCTGCTTCTTTCAGCGCAATTTTTTGCTCGCCGCCGAGTTTAAAGGCGTCGGAGACGTAATTTTTACCGCTCTCGCCGTCGGTCAGCGCCAGCTTCCACTCATCGCCCGCCGGGTACAGGCCAAAATTGTAGGCTTTACCCGCCTGATAAGAGCGGTCCATCAGCACCTGCTGCGCGCGTTCCTGGGTCAGTTGGTTAGTACTGCTGTAGTTGGTAAAGGCGATAGCGATGGTGCAAATCAGCGGGAACAGAACAAACAGGCCCATCCCGGCCATGCCCGGGTAGACGTAACGCCAGGCGTATGCCTTGCGGTTAGCGAAAATATAGAGGCCAACGGCGCTCAAAATCAGCGTCATGATGGCGAACAGGTACTCCCCCTGGGTGTACATTAAAACAATAAGATAGCCCACCAGCAGGCCCAGCAGCCCAATCACGGACCACTTCAGCGTTTCGCTTTGCCACCAGTGACTTTTTTTAACGACATCCATGGGGATCTTCCTCGACAACAGTGCAAACTTGCCACATCAGTGCCTGATGGTGCTGCGCTTATCAGGCCTACGGAGTGCGTAGGCCGGATAAGGTATTTGTGCCGCCATCCGGCACATCTACTACGGCCTTACTTAGTGATACGACCCTGAGCGTCCTTCAGCGCAGCGTCCACGGTCTGACGGCCGCTGGCGGCGTTAATGACTGCGGTGCGGGTGGCGTACCAGAAGGCAGCCATCTGCGGGATGTTAGGCATGATTTCGCCAGTTTTTGCGTTCGCCATGGTGGCAGCGATGCGCGGATCTTTTTCCAGCTGTTCCTGATACGTTTTCAGCGCCACGGCACCCAGCGGCTTATCTTTGTTCACTTCTGCCAGGCCGTCGTTGGTCAGCAGGTAGTTTTCGAGGAACTCTTTTGCCAGCTCTTTGTTCGGGCTGGCGGCGTTGATGCCCGCGCTCAGCACGCCCACGAACGGCTTAGAGGCTTTGCCTTTGAAGGTTGGCAGCAGCGTTACGCCGTAGTTGATTTTGCTCTTATCGATGTTCGCCCACGCCCACGGACCGTTGATGGTCATCGCCGTTTCGCCCTTGTTGAAGGCTGCTTCCGCGATGGAGTAGTCGGTGTCCGCGTTCATGTGTTTGTTCTTGATGAGGTCAACCAGGAAATTCAGGCCCGCTTTCGCGCCTGCGTTGTCCACGCCCACATCTTTTACGTCGTACTTGCCGTTCTCAAACTTGAACGCGTATCCGCCGTCGGCGGCAATCAGCGGCCATGTGAAGTACGGCTCCTGCAGGTTGAACATCAGCGCCGATTTGCCTTTCGCCTTCAGCTCTTTATCCAGTGCAGGAATCTCTTCCCAGGTTTTTGGCGGGTTCGGCACCAGGTCTTTGTTATAGATGAGCGACAGCGCTTCTACCGCGATGGGGTAGGCAATCAGCTTACCGTTGTAGCGTACCGCATCCCAGGTGAACGGATAGAGCTTGTCCTGGAACGCTTTGTCTGGGGTGACTTCAGCCAGCAGGCCGGACTGTGCGTAGCCACCGAAGCGGTCATGCGCCCAGAAGATGATGTCCGGGCCGTCACCGGTCGCCGCAACCTGCGGGTACTTCTCTTCCAGCTTGTCCGGGTGCTCAACGGTCACTTTGATGCCGGTGTCTTTCTCGAACTTCTTCCCGACTTCCGCGAGGCCGTTATAGCCTTTATCGCCATTGATCCAGATAACCAGCTTGCCCTCTTCGATTTTCGCGAGGGCAGAGGCGGAAAACATCATCGTGGTCAATGCAGACAGCGCGAGGATGCGAGCGCCAGTTTTGATTTTCATATATCCCGTCCTGTTTGGTGATGTGCTCGTGGATACGCCTGGTGGCTTTGACGTCGATGAGTTTCCTTTCTTAGCAACCCCTTTCCATCCTCCCCGCCCCTACGCCCCACCCCCGGTTTGTGTGATCTGTGTTACATAAATTTACGTTATGAGTCCTGGCGCACACAAAATGACACCGCTTTTTGCCAGGTTCATCACGATTTTTGCCAGGTCGCGCCAAATGCGAGGGCAGACCAGCCCTCCTCATCCTCCCGTCTCCTCCCCCATAAAAAACCTTGGGGGTGGAGGATTCACGAAAGTTATCGATCGCGCATAGTCCGCCCATCTTGAGTGTTTCCGTCAGTGACAGGTTGTAACGAAGGGAGAAGGGGATGGCGAGCGTTCAGCTGCGAAATGTAACCAAAGCCTGGGGCGATATGGTGGTGTCGAAAGACATCAATCTCGACATCCACGAGGGAGAGTTCGTGGTGTTTGTCGGGCCATCGGGCTGCGGAAAATCTACGCTGCTGAGAATGATTGCCGGGCTGGAAACCATCACCAGCGGAGAGCTGCTGATTGGTGAAAAACGCATGAACGACACGCCGCCCGCTGAACGCGGCATTGGCATGGTGTTTCAGTCATACGCGCTGTATCCCCATCTTTCCGTTGCAGAAAATATGTCTTTTGGCCTCAAGCTCGCGGGCGCGAAGAAAGCGCTTATCAACCAGCGCGTAACCCAGGTCGCTGAAGTATTGCAGCTGGCGCACCTGCTGGAGCGTAAGCCGAAAGCGCTTTCCGGCGGCCAGCGTCAGCGCGTGGCGATTGGCCGTACGCTGGTAGCGGAGCCGCGCGTGTTCCTGCTCGATGAACCGCTCTCGAACCTCGACGCCGCGCTGCGCGTGCAGATGCGTATTGAGATTTCCCGTCTGCACAAGCGTCTGGGCCGCACGATGATTTACGTTACCCACGATCAGGTGGAGGCGATGACGCTCGCCGACAAAATCGTGGTGCTGGATGCCGGCCGCGTGGCGCAGATCGGCAAACCACTGGAGCTCTATCACTATCCGGCAGACCGATTCGTGGCGGGCTTTATTGGCTCGCCGAAGATGAACTTCCTGCCGGTGAAGGTCACCGCCACTGCCATCGAGCAGGTGCAGGTGGAACTGCCTAACCGTCAGCAAATCTGGCTGCCGGTGGAAAGTACCGGCGTGCAGCCCGGCGCCAACATGTCATTAGGTATTCGTCCTGAGCATCTTCTGCCAAGCGACATCGCTGATGTCACCCTTGAAGGCGTCGTTCAGGTCGTGGAGCAACTCGGTCACGAAACGCAAATTCATATCCAGATCCCCGCCATCCGTCAGAACCTGGTTTACCGCCAGACTGACGTGGTGTTGGTAGAAGAGGGAGCCACATTCGCTATCGGTTTGCCGCCAGAGCGCTGCCATTTATTCCGTGAGGATGGCTCCGCGTGTCGTCGGCTGCACAAAGAACCTGGCGTTTAAATCCCATAACATCCCATAACAAAAGAAAAGCAATGGTCTCAGGAGATAGAATGATGATTACTCTGCGCAAACTTCCCGTGGCGATCGCCGTGACGGCAGGCATCCTGTCTGCACACGCGGGCGCTGTCGACTTTAAAGGTTACGCCCGTTCGGGTATCGGCTGGACCGGTAGCGGCGGCGAACAACAATGCTTTAAGGCAACCGGGGCCGATTCCAAATATCGTCTCGGTAACGAATGTGAAACCTATGCCGAAATCGAATTAGGTCAGGAAGCCTGGAAAGAAGGCGATAAAAGCTTCTACGTTGACTCCATGATCGGCTACGCCACCGACCAGTTGAACGATGACGAAGACACCAACGGTGGGCCACGTGTACGTCAGTTTAACGTCGTGGGTAAAAACCTGTTTGATTCGCTGCCGGGCGCCAACATCTGGGCCGGTAAGCGTTACTACAAACGTCATGACGTTCATATGATCGACTTCTACTACTGGGACGTTTCCGGCCCTGGCGGCGGTATCGAAGATATCGATCTGGGCTTCGGCAAGCTCTCTCTGGCGGCAACCCGTAACAGCGAAGCCGGCGGTTCCGAGAGCTTCATCAACGGCCAGACCCGTACCAAAGCGCTGTCCAACGATATCTTTGATGTGCGTTTAGGTCAGATGGAAGTGAACCCGGGCGGTTCGCTGGAAGTCGGCTTCGACTACGGCAGCTCCAATGAAACCGACGGCTACCACGCGGTGAATGACAATGCCACCAAAGATGGCTGGATGGGTACCATTGAGCACACCCAGACCTTCCTTGGCACCAGCATGAACAAATTCGTTCTTCAGTATGCGACCGACGCGATGACCCGTACCACCGGTCGTCCGAATACTGACCAGAACAACGACGGCCACATGCTGCGCGTGATCGACCACGGTGCTATCGACTTCAACGATAGCTGGGGCCTGATGTACGTAGGTATGTACCAGAACGTCGATCGTGATGACAACAACGGTACCAAGTGGTGGACCGTCGGCGTACGCCCAATGTACAAGTGGACGCCGATCATGAGCACCCTGCTGGAAGTGGGCTACGACAACGTGAAATCTCAGCGTACCGACGACACCAACAACCAGTACAAAATTACCCTTGCCCAGCAGTGGCAGGCGGGCAACAGCATCTGGTCTCGTCCGGCAATCCGCGTATTCGCGACCTACGCCAAGTGGGATGAGAAATGGGGTTACTCCACCGACTCCAACGGCGATAACTATGTTCCGGGTACCGCTTCAGGCATTGCCTTCAGCGATACCAGCGCGCATACCTTCAGCCGCGGTAACGACGACGAGTTCTCCTTCGGTATTCAGATGGAAGCCTGGTGGTAAGCCAGCCGACAGCGCGGGCGCTTAGCGCCCGCCAGTGTTGATAATTGGTCCGTCTCCTTATTGCCTGGAGGAGACGGATTTCGTACTTCGAGGATAAAATAATGAAAAAACATCTTCTTGCGCTGTGCCTGTTTCCGGTGCTCAGCCTTAGCGTACTGCCCGCGTCATTTGCCGCCACGCCGGTGAATCCGCAGAATATTTCCACCGCCCCGGCCATCCCGGCGGAAAAATTACAGGGTTTACCATGGCAGACGCTGATGCCGCCGGTAAACCAGGACATCGTGCTGGACGCATCGGCGCCCAGCCTGAATATCGGTAATATCTCCGGCGGCGTGGCGGCAGTTGTTCTGCCCGCTGACCAGGGATCGCTGGAGATCACGCTCACCAGCATGGTTAAAGATTTAAGCGTTTACGCCCCCAACGTGCTGATCCTCGATGAGCAGATGCAGCCCGCGGCCTTCTTCCCAAGCAGCTACTTCCAGTATCAGAAACCGGGGATCGCCTCCGGAAACCGGCTGGAAAACGTGATGAAGCTGACGCCGATGATGGGGCAGAAGCAGATCTATATGCTGGTCTACACCACAACGCGCGATCTGGCCGAAACCACGCACATGATCAACCCGGCTAAGCTGTATGCCGAAGGCGCTAACAATGCGATTCCTGACGTGGCCGATCCGGTTGCCCGTCACGCAGGCCAGGGAACGCTGACGGTCAAGGTGAAAACCGAGCAGAACAGCGGCAATATCATGATTGGTAAGATCTTCGGCGCACCGGATCCGAAACCGGTGGTGGTGGGCAATACGCCTGCACCTGCGGCGACCTATGCCGCACCAGCGCAAACTGCTGCTGTGGCTGCGGCCCCTGCGGCGAAAAGCGAACCTATGCTCAATGACACGGAAAGCTACTTTAACCGCGGCATTAAGCAGGCAGTGAAGGAAGGTAACATCGATAAGGCCCTCAAATTGCTGAACGAAGCCGAGCGCCTCGGCTCGACATCCGCGCGTTCAACCTTTATCAGCAGTGTCAAAGGCAAGGGGTAAGCATTCCCCGCAGTGCTGATGTTCAGGCTCAGGCCTTTCGGTGCATCCTTACGGATGCACCGTTTTTTCTGCTGCGGCATCCTGCACAGAAGTGATGTCAGTCATCATGCGTTTGAATAATTATCCTGCGGCCGTACCGGAGGACAGGTATTCTGCCGCCGCCGATGTTGCATCGCTGTTGCGCGGAAGATCGTATATTCGCGTTTCTTCCTGTCGTGAGCGCCGTTCTGGGATACAATGCCGATAAGTTTTGTATCGGAGAGTCTGGCATGTCACACCCTGCGCTGGCGCAGCTGCGCGCGCTACGCTATTACACCCCCCTTCCGGAACTCGACGCCGCGCTGCGTGACTGGCTGCTGCTGGAAGATTCCATGACCAAACGCTTTGAGCAGCAGGGTAAGCGCGTCACCGTGACGCTTATCCGTGAGGATTTTGTCGGCCAGGATGAGGTTGCCGAAGAGCTGGCCCTGTTGCCGAAAGAGTCGCGCTACTGGCTGCGTGAAATTTTGCTGTGCGCCGACGGCGAACCCTGGCTTGCCGGACGCACGGTGGTCCCTGAATCCACGCTCAGCGGGCCGGAGCTTCAGCTTCAGCAGCTTGGCACCACGCCGCTGGGGCGCTATCTGTTTACCTCATCTACCTTAACCCGTGATTTTATTGAGATCGGTAAAGACGCAGATCTGTGGGGACGTCGATCCCGCCTTCGCCTGAGCGGTAAACCGCTGCTGTTAACCGAGCTGTTTCTGCCCGCGTCGCCGCTGTACTGAGAGGAAGAGAATGATGGAGAGGAGTCTGACGCAAAATAAGCTGCTGGCCTATCACCGCCTGATGCGAACCGACAAGCCGATCGGCGCACTTCTGCTGCTGTGGCCGACGCTGTGGGCGCTGTGGGTGGCAACGCCTGGCGTGCCGCCGCTTTGGATCCTGGTGGTGTTTGTGGCGGGCGTCTGGTCGATGCGCGCCGCGGGCTGCGTCGTAAATGACTATGCCGACCGCAAATTTGACGGTCACGTTAAGCGTACGGCCCACCGCCCGCTGCCAAGCGGCGACGTCAGCGAAAAAGAGGCACGCATTGTCTTCACCGTGCTGGTGCTGGTGTCGTTCCTTTTGGTGCTGACGCTCAATACGATGACGATTTTGCTGTCCTTCGTCGGGCTTGCGCTGGCGTGGGTTTACCCGTTTATGAAGCGCTACACCCATTTGCCGCAGGTGGTGCTTGGTGCGGCGTTCGGCTGGTCGATTCCAATGGCCTATGCTGCGGTAAGCGAAACGCTGCCGCTCAGCTGCTGGCTGATGTTCATCGCCAATATCTGCTGGGCCGTGGCCTATGATACGCAATATGCGATGGTCGACCGGGACGATGATTTAAAAATCGGCGTGAAGTCTACCGCTATCCTGTTTGGCAAAAACGACAAGCTGATCATCGGCATTTTGCAGGTGATGACGCTGGCGTTAATGGCTGTGGTCGGCTGGCTCAGCGGGCTGCACTGGGAATTTTACTGGTCGCTTTTCATCGCCGGAGCGCTGTTTATTTACCAGCAGAAGCTGATTAAAGACCGCGAACGTAACGCCTGTTTTAAAGCGTTTATGAACAATAACTACGTTGGACTGGTGCTGTTTATCGGCCTGGCGATGAGTTACCTGGTTTAATTCAACGGATTCGTTATCAAACGGCGGCCATCAGGTCGCCGTTTTTTTATGGCCAAAATGCTGCCGTCGTTACAAAAAACAGATGTGATTTAACGTAATGCGCTGTTTTATCTTGAGTCAGACAAAGAGGTTCTGCATATTCACTTCTTTTGTAGGGGAATGACAGCAATGGAAACGACAACATTTAATCTGGAAAACGGTATTGCGCTGACCCTGCGCAAACCAGAGGCCGCCGGCAACGCACCGGTGATTATTCTCTGTCACGGCTTTTGTGGTATTCAGGAGATTCTTTTACCTCCTTTTGCTCAGGCCTTTACCGATGCCGGGTTTGCCACTATCACCTTTGACTATCGCGGTTTTGGGGCGAGCGAAGGCGAGCGTGGCCGACTCGTGCCAGCGATGCAGATTGAGGATATTCACACCGTGATTGGCTGGGCTCGTCAGCAGCCGGGGCTTGATCCACAGCGCGTAGGGCTGTGGGGAACATCGTTCGGCGGTTGCCATGTGTTTGCGGCGGCGGCGGCGGACAGTGCCATTCGCTGCGTCGTCAGCCAGCTGGCTTTCGCTGATGGCGAACAGATTGTCACCGGCAAAATGAGCCCGGATGAGAAGGTGGGTTTTGTGGCAACGCTGCAAAAAATGGCGGATAAACAGCAGGCAACCGGAAAAGAGATGTTTGTCGGCGTAACCCGGGTGTTGGGCGATGACGAGTCGAAGGCTTTCTTTGAAGAGAATAAAGCGCGCTTCCCGGCAATGGATATCAAAATTCCTTTCCTGACCGTGCGTGAAACGCTTAACTATAAGCCTGCGCAGTACGCAGCTCGCACGACCTGCCCGACGCTGGTGGTGACTGCAGGCAAAGATACCGTCAATCCACCGGAGCAGGGACGCGCGCTGTTCGAAGCCACAGGTGCCGTCGAGAAAAAGCTGCATGAGCAGGCGGATGCCCGCCATTACGACATGTATAGCGGTCAGAACTTCGATCAGGTTATCGGTGTTCAGCTCTCCTGGTTCCGCCAGCACCTTTAATCGGGCATAAAAAACTGCACCTTAATCCGCCGGATAACTAGCCTTTGGGGTGCAGTTTACTTTCCACTTTTTCCGCGTTGCTTATGCGACGTTAATCCTGCGATGCGCTCTCAATCGTCAGACGCACGTCTGAAGTGATGAGCTCTGCCAGCATCTGGTAGATTTTCATTGTTTCAGCAGGTTCGGCATCGCCGGTGTCGCTGATGTAGCCTTCGTCGCGCAACGTCAGCACCAGGGTGCTGAACACGGCTTTGTCGAAGAACTCCGGTGCGTTAATGCCGTGCAGAACCGACAGGCGCTGTGCCATTGTGCGGCTCTCTTTTTCCAGCGTGCTTCGGTTGATGGACGGGTTAGCGCTCAGCAGCCAGAAGGTGATGGCATAGCGCTGCAGCGTTTCACGCGCACCGGCCGCCAGCAGCTGTAGCGTACGGGAGTGCGATGGGTTCACGCGCACCTGATCGTTCTCAACCGTCACCAGTTCCTGACGCTGCATCTCCGCCAGCAGCAGATCAATCACGCCCGCCAGCTCGGCTTTCTCCCAGCGCAGGAACAGCTCGGCTTTCAGCATCGGATACAGCGCTTCAACGTACTGCACCATCGCTTCACGTGAGATGTTGCGATGCTGGGTGACAATCGCCGCCAGCAGCGACGGGATCATCAGCATGTGCGTGATGTTGTTGCGATAGTAGGTCATCAGCACTGCCTGCTCGCGCGGCAGAATGATGATGTCGCCGATGGTGTCTTTCTCGACTTCGAACTTGTTCATCTGCAGCGCATGATCGATCAATGCGCTGGCGGTGACCGCGGGCACCGTGGAATCCGGGGAATACGGCACGTTGCGCATCAGCTGCAGGTAGCATTCGAGCTGTTCGGTCAGCTGTTCACGCGTCAGGGAGCGCTGACGTGAGGCCAGCAGCGCAGTACAGCACAGGTTCATGGCGTTCGCCGCGCCTGCGTTGTTAATGCGGACCATCAGGTCTTCGGCGATGTTGTTTACCGTCGGCGTCAGCCAGGCCGGGCGAATGGCCTCGATAGGGTCGATAGACTCACGCCACTCTGGTACGTGCTGGTTGAGGTAGGTCATCAGCGGCAGAGGTTCGCCGAAGTTGACGTAGCCCTGACCGAGATTGCGCAGCTTGCTCAGGCCTTTCAGCATCTGCGGCAGGCTCTCTTTCTCTTTTGTCGCACCGCGCAGCTCTTTGGCGTAGGTGCCCACTTCCATCACGTGCTCATAGCCGATGTAAATTGGCACCAGCGTGATTGGGCGTGTGCCGCCGCGCAGCATTGCCTGAATGGTCATCGACAGGGTGCCGGTTTTCGGATCGAGCAGGCGGCCCGTGCGGGAACGACCGCCTTCCACAAAGTATTCTACAGAGTAGCCGCGGCTGAACAGCTCGCCGAGGTATTCGCGGAACACGGTGGAATAGAGCTTGTTGCCCTTAAAGGTGCGGCGAATAAAGAACGCGCCCAGGCGACGGAAAATCGGCCCGGCGGGCCAGAAGTTCAGGTTAATGCCTGCGGCGATGTGCGGCGGCACCAGCCCCTGGTGATAGAGCACGTAGGAGAGCTGCAGGTAGTCCATATGGCTGCGATGGCAGGGCACATAGACGATTTCATGGCCGTCGTGCGCGAGCTGGCGCACGCGCTCGGCATTATGAACGTTAATCCCCTGATACAGCCGGTTCCAGGTGAAGCCGAGCACGCGGTCCGTCAGACGAATCATTTCATAGGAGAAGTTCGCCGCAATCTCTTCCATCAGCGCGATGGCGTTCTGCTGCGCTTTCTCATGGGAGATTTTCTTACTGCGCGCTTCATCTTCCACGGCGCGGGCAATCGCTTTGGATGCCAGCAGCTTGTTGAACAGATCCTGACGTGCAGGCAGACGCGGGCCTACGGCGGCAAGGCGCTGACGTGCAAAGTGGGTACGCGCTACGCGAGCCAGTTTCTGCGCGATAATTTTATCGGTGCCGTGTTCAGTAGCCATGCGGCGCAGCGATACGGAAGGGGAGAAGCGCACGAAGCTGTCGCGACCAAGCCATGTCACCGCGAAGAACTTCTGGAAGCCGTTCATCATGCGCAGCGGTGGGTTGGTGTCGCCTTTTTCGCGGCCCGGAGAGCGGCCAAACATCACCGATACGGGCACCATCTGCACGTCGAGGTCCGGATTGCTGCGATGCAGATCCAGATAGTTGTGGAACAGCTTGATGGATTCTTCTTTTGGCGTGTAATAGGTGAACGCGCGCGGCCCGCCGTGAATGAACACGTAGCGCGGCAGCACGGTACCGTCGATTTCCAGCGGCTCCAGCGGATCCGGGAGATCGTGCGCCAGACACTGGGCGCGTAAGGTCAACAGATCTGCCTTCGAGTTATACGGCAGAACGTACATAATAGGGCGCGAAGTATCGAGTCCCAGTTCCTGAGCAGGTTCTGCCGGAATGGACTTACTTTTTACCAGTACGCTTAATGGTAAATTCAGTAATTTATAGTAAATTCGTGGCCAGCCAGACATAAACGATGTAAAGCCTCTGGTTAATCATGCAAATGCGCCGCAAGGATAACAGAAAGTGCACAGAATATCTGTTCTGCTACGCCCGGCGCGCAGTGACATTGACGCTAAATAATGTAAAAGGTTCTTTTGATGGCTAATGATACCACCGGGCTCACCCGAATCGTCAAAGCAGCAGGCTACTCCTGGAAAGGATTCCGTGCCGCGTGGCAAAACGAAGCTGCGTTCCGTCAGGAAGGCAGCGTCGCCATCATCGCGGTCATTCTCGCCTGCTGGCTGGATGTGGATGCCATCACCCGCGTTTTGCTGATTGGCTCTGTCCTTCTGGTGATGATAGTGGAAATTTTAAACAGTGCGATTGAAGCGGTCGTGGACCGTATCGGCACCGAACGTCACGAGCTGTCCGGTCGGGCAAAAGACATGGGATCCGCCGCCGTACTGCTGGCTATTTTTATTGCGGTTATCACCTGGGCAACGCTGCTGTGGTCACATTTCCGATAACGCCCGCAGAATGAGGCAAATGTCTGGTTTTTTGTGCGTTTAGCGGTTCCAAAATCGCCATCAACTGTATATACTCACAGCATAACTGTATATACACCCAGGGGGCGGAATGAAAGCGTTAACGACCAGGCAGCAAGAGGTGTTCGATCTCATTCGGGATCACATCAGCCAGACGGGCATGCCACCGACGCGTGCGGAAATCGCGCAGCGCCTGGGGTTCAAGTCCCCTAACGCGGCTGAAGAGCATCTGAAAGCGCTGGCGCGTAAAGGCGTGATCGAGATTGTCTCCGGCGCATCTCGCGGAATTCGTTTGCTTGTTGAAGAAGAATCGGGCATCCCGCTGATCGGGCGCGTGGCGGCAGGCGAGCCGCTGCTGGCACAGCAGCATATCGAAGGGCATTACCAGGTCGATCCGTCCATGTTCAAACCAAGCGCCGATTTCCTCCTGCGCGTCAGCGGCATGTCCATGCGCGATATCGGCATTCTGGATGGCGACCTGCTGGCGGTGCATAAAACCCAGGATGTGCGTAACGGCCAGGTGGTTGTGGCGCGCATCGACGATGAAGTGACGGTGAAGCGTCTGAAAAAGCAGGGCAGCACTGTTGAACTCCTGCCTGAAAACAGCGAGTTCTCCCCGATTGTGGTGAATCTGCGCGAACAGAACTTCTCCATCGAGGGGCTGGCCGTTGGCGTGATCCGTAACGGCGAGTGGCTGTAACCTTCCTGCGGGCCTGCTAATCTTCTTCTAAGCGGCGCTACTCTGGCGCCGCTTCTGTTTCTGAACTTATTTGCACAGGTTTCTCATGTCGTTCTTCACCGCTGCCGACAAAGCATTGTGGCGCCTTGCGCTGCCGATGATTTTCTCCAATATCACCGTACCGCTGCTTGGGCTGGTGGACACGGCGGTGATCGGCCATCTCGACAGCCCCGTTTACCTCGGCGGCGTAGCGGTCGGCTCCATGGCGACCAGCTTCCTGTTCATGCTGCTGCTGTTCCTGCGTATGAGTACCACTGGCCTGACGGCTCAGGCCTATGGCGCGAAAGACCCCGTTCGTCTGGCGCGCGCGCTGGTGCAGCCGCTGCTGCTGGCTCTCGGGGCCGGGCTCGCTATCGTATTGCTTCGTACTCCGCTTATCGATCTGGCGCTGCACATTGTCGGCGGTAGCGATGCGGTACTCGAACAGGCCCGACGCTTCCTGTCTATCCGCTGGCTGAGTGCGCCCGCCTCACTGGCAAACCTGGTGCTGCTGGGCTGGCTGCTCGGCGTTCAGTATGCGCGTGCGCCGGTGATTTTGCTGGTCGTCGGCAACGCGCTGAATATTGTGCTCGACCTGTGGCTGGTGATGGGGCTGCACATGAACGTGCAGGGCGCGGCGCTGGCAACGGTGTGCGCCGAATATGCTACGTTCTTCATTGGCCTGCTGATGGTGCGGCGCGTACTGCATTTGCGTGGGATCTCACTGGCACTGCTAAAAGACGCCTGGCGCGGCAACATTCGCCGCCTGCTGGCGCTGAATCGCGACATCATGCTGCGCTCGCTGCTGCTACAGCTCTGCTTTGGTGGGTTAACGGTATTCGGGGCGCGGCTGGGCAGCGATATCGTGGCGGTTAATGCCGTCCTGATGACTATGCTGACGTTTACCGCCTACGCGCTGGATGGCTTTGCGTATGCGGTAGAGGCGCATTCCGGGCAGGCATATGGTGCAAGAGATGGCAGCCAGCTGCTGCACGTCTGGCGTGCGGCCTGTCGACAATCCGGGCTGGTGGCGCTGGCCTTTGCGCTGATTTACGCCGTCCTGGGCGAGCATATCGTTGCTATGCTGACCTCTATTTCCGCCCTGCGCGATCTGGCCGATCGCTATGTTATCTGGCAGGTGATTTTGCCGGTGATTGGCGTGTGGTGTTATCTGCTGGACGGCATGTTTATCGGCGCCACGCGCGGGGCGGAAATGCGTAACAGTATGGCGGTGGCGGCAGCCGGATTTGCCCTGACGCTGCTGACCGTGCCCGTTTTGGGTAACCACGGACTGTGGCTGGCGCTGGCGGTATTCCTCGGATTGCGCGGTCTGTCACTGGCGTGGATATGGCGGCGTCACTGGCAACACGGTACCTGGTTTTCGTAGTGATTTCGTTTCGCCTGATGGTTAAAGATTCTGAATAATTCCAGAAGGGCGAAATCCTTACCTATACTGAATCTCACGTCCAGCAGAAACAGGCATTACGGACGATGTTACTTCACCCTGCACCACCGAACGATGAGGAAAGGATCATGAATAAAGACGAAATCGGCGGTAACTGGAAACAGTTCAAAGGTAAAATGAAAGAGCAATGGGGTAAACTGACCGACGACGACTGGCAAGTTGTTGAAGGGAAGCGCGACCAGCTGGTCGGGAAAATTCAGGAACGCTACGGCTACCAGAAAGATCAGGCCGAGAAAGAGGTCAAAGACTGGGAAACCCGTAACGATTACCGCTGGTAATCGACAGCACTACCCGTGCGTATACGGAAGTACAACCCTCAGGGCGGCTTAAGGCCGCCCGCGCTTTTTGGGCCTTACTTCTGGCCCGGCTTTCTTTTAATCTGAATGGTATGGTCATGACCGCAGCAGTCCTGCTTGCGGCAGGCTTCTACTTCTACGCAGTCAGAGCACAGCCCATGCGCTTCAATCACGTTATGGCGCAGCGCAAATCCCATCTTTGCTGCCAGCGTATGCATAATATCCTCGACCCCGTCAGCCGCTTCTTCTTTCACCACGCCACAGCGATCGCAAATGAACATTGCAGAAGAGTGTGATGGATTATCAAACAAATGGCACAGTACGTAGCTGTTGGTCGACTCCACCTTGTGCACAAAGCCTTGCTCAAGCAGGAATTCCAGCGCCCGATAGACGGTAGGCGGTTTTGCCTGCGGTTCACTGACTTTCAGTAAGTCCAGCAGATCGTATGCGCTGATTGCGCCCTGTTGCAGGGTCATCAGGCGTAAAACTTCGAGGCGTTGAGGGGTCAGACGAACGCCAC
The DNA here is from genome assembly GCF_040750395.1 of Scandinavium sp. UTDF21-P1B. NCBI lineage: Bacteria > Pseudomonadati > Pseudomonadota > Gammaproteobacteria > Enterobacterales > Enterobacteriaceae > Scandinavium > Scandinavium sp. UTDF21-P1B. The sequence goes on along the minus strand of NZ_JBFLVD010000012.1, from coordinate 213,246 downwards.
GTTGTGCGCACAGCCTTTCGGCCTGTACGAGCATGTCTTGTGGAGTGATCTTATCCATAGGCGCCTCGGGTCGGGTGTAAAGTAAACGCCTACTTTATCATGTTATGACCGAAACGCCGATATCCTGCCGGGTATGCTATACCTGACGCATAACCCTCTGAGGAACCCTTATGAAAAGACCAGACTGTATTCGTCACTGGCGTGAACTTGAAGAGCCGGATAATTCGACCTATCCCGATAGCGATGAACGCTTTTCCATTGGCGCACCGCTTGCCCGAAAGCTGGGATTAAGGCATATCGGTATTCACCATGAACGTATTCCGCCGGGCAGACGTACATCTTATCCCCATGCTGAAAGCGATGAAGAAGAATTTATTTATGTGATTGAGGGCCGCCCGCAGGCGTGGATTAACGGCTATTTGTGGCAATTAGAGCCGGGCGACTGCGTCGGTTTTCCCGCCGGAACCGGCGTTTGTCACACGTTCATTAATAACAGTGAGGATGAGGTAAATCTGATTGTGGTGGGGGAGGCGAATAAGAAGCATAACCGTATTTACTACCCATTAAATCAGGAGTATGCCGCCACGCGGCAGGACCGCTGGGTTGATCATCCACCGCAGTTTTTCGGCCCTCACAACGGCAGGCCCTCGCGGAAATAGCATTCTCTTCTATAAATAGTGAGGGGCTCCACCTATTCCAACCCCGATAACGGTGCTCCTCTTAACTTAAATCGGCCAATAAGGCGCCTTTTACATCGTTATTCACAGCAATAGCTCGGCCCTTTTCAGCGCATAACTGGAACGGAAAAAACTTCATCTGCAAATAACGAGAATACTGTGAATAAAATATTTAAATATTCGGTGGTGTCTGCGGCAGTTTCACTTTTTATGGCAAATCAGGCGGTGGCCGCCAATACCTGGTCAGAGGCAAGAAACGATGCGATGGGGGGAACCGGCGTAGCATCGGCCAATTACGGCAGCGCGGTGCTGATTAACCCCGCGCTGCTGGCAAAATCAAAACCGGATGATGATGTCTCCGTCGTAATTCCATCCGTAGGCGCTCAGATTACCGACAAAGACAACCTGCGCGATCGGATTGATGATATCAGCAACGATATCGATCATTACGAAGATGTGATTGATAGCCTGACCCCGTCGGGGATCCTGCAGGATCCCGCCGGTACGTTAAACCAGTTCCAGGGCGCAGCGGGCGATTTGGCCGGACAGCTTGAAGATCTGCGCGGCAAAACCGCTCGGGCAAATGCGGGAGCAGGGATTGCGGTCAGCGTACCGACATCCGCCGTTTCGCTGGCCTTCGTCACTAAAGCCTATGCGCATGCTCGCGTCAGCTCCAATATCGATCAGAGTGATATCGACTACCTGCACAATATTCAGAACTCAGATGCGTTTGCCGCAGGTCAGGCCGCCGAGGCTCTGATTAACGGCAGCGATCAGCTGAAGAAAAACCTTAATTCGACCGCTTCAGGAAGAGCCGCCATCGTTTCAGATTACGGCGTAGCGATTGCCCGAAAGTTTGATATCGGCAGCGTACCGGTTTCGCTCGGCGTCACGCCAAAACTGCAGCAAACCTGGCTCTATAACTACACGACTTCAATCGATAACTACCACAGCGACGACTGGAAAAAGGACAAATACCGAACCGACGATACCGGCTTTAACGTTGATGCTGGTATTGCGGCGGATTTCGGTGAAAACTGGACGGTGGGACTGAGCGGGCAGAATCTGATGTCGCGCGATATTGATACCAAAGATGTGCGTATCACCAATGGCACAACAGGCGTCACCACCAACTACAAAGACACTTATCAGATTCGCCCGTTAGTGACGGCGGGTGTCGCGTGGCATACCGATCTGCTCACTCTGAGCGCCGATGGTGATTTGACTGAAACTAAGGGCTTTAAGAGCGAAGATGATTCGCAGTATGTTGGCGTTGGGGCCGAAGTGACACCGCTCAGCTGGCTGGCGGTACGTGCAGGCTACCGTGCCGACGTGAAAGGCAATGACAGCAACGTCTTCACCGCAGGCGTCGGCTTTGCGCCGATGAACACCGTTCACGTCGATCTGATGGGGCTTTACGGCGAAGATCAAACCTGGGGTGCAGGTGTCCAGCTGGGTCTGACGTTTTAGACGTTTGTCCGGCTGTGGCCTTGCCTGATCCGGCCTGGCTGTCTTTGTTGGCCCGGTAAGCTAAGCGCTGCCGGGCAATTCCTCCGAACCTTCTTTGTGCTATAGTAGCCGCCCTTTTCTCAAAAACGCTCATAATTTCGCCATGCTGCCAGAAACACAATCCACCGCTTATCCTGCACACCGCTTCTCCATCGCACCGATGCTCGACTGGACGGACAGGCATTGTCGTTATTTCCTGCGCCTGCTGTCGCGCCACACGCTGCTGTACACGGAAATGGTAACAACCGGGGCCATTATTCACGGTAAAGGCGATTATCTGGCATACAGCGAAGACGAACATCCGCTGGCATTACAGCTTGGCGGCAGCGATCCGGCAGCGCTGGCCCACTGCGCGAAGCTGGCAGAAGAGCGTGGCTATGACGAAATCAACCTCAACGTCGGTTGTCCGTCCGATCGTGTACAGAACGGGATGTTTGGCGCATGCCTGATGGGCAATGCGCAGCTGGTAGCGGACTGCGTCAAAGCGATGCGTGATGTGGTCTCGATTCCGGTAACCGTGAAAACCCGCATCGGTATCGATGACCAGGACAGCTACGAATTTCTCTGCGACTTCATCAATACCGTTTCTGGTAACGGCGAGTGTGAGATGTTTATCATCCACGCGCGTAAAGCCTGGCTTTCCGGCCTGAGCCCGAAAGAGAACCGCGAAATACCGCCGCTGGATTACCCGCGCGTCTATCAGCTCAGGCGTGATTTTCCTCATCTGACAATGTCCATCAATGGCGGCATTAAGTCGCTGGAAGAAGCCAAAGCGCATTTGGAGCATATGGATGGCGTGATGGTGGGGCGCGAGGCGTACCAGAACCCTGGCATTCTGGCGTCAGTGGATCGTGAAATTTTTGGCGTTGACGCTGTTGACCCCGATCCGGTAGACGTGGTGCGCGCTATGTATCCGTACATTGAACGCGAACTGAGCGCAGGTACTTATCTTGGGCACGTGACTCGCCATATGCTCGGTCTTTTCCAGGGTATTCCCGGTGCGCGCCAGTGGCGTCGCTATCTGAGCGAAAATGCGCACAAAGCGGGCGCAAACATTGACGTGCTGGAGCAGGCGCTGCAGTTAGTGGCGAACAAGCGCTAATAAATACGCTAAAAGTTAGTCAGGTTGACCACGCCTCGCATACCGCTGCGGGGCGTTTTCGTTTTTATTCAATGGATTACGCTTTGGCATGATTTTTGTACAGACAAGAGCAGTGGGTTATTTTTAAGGGGAAAAGCCATGTTTGAACTGCTCTTTATCATCGGATTCTTCGTTATGCTGCTGGTCACCGGTGTGTCGGTGCTGGGCATTCTGGCGGCGATTGTGGTGGCAACTATTGTGATGTTTTTTGGCGGCCTGTTGGCATTGATGATCAAACTCCTGCCATGGCTGCTGCTGGCCGTTGCCGTGGTATGGATCATCCGGGCGGTGAAAGCGCCAAAAATACCACAGTACCGTCGGGATGACCGCTGGCGTTATTGACGGATTGAGGGGTGTATCACAACCTGAGAAAAGTCACTTAGGCACACCATCATTATTCTGTCATGCTTAGCGCGATAACGAATTCATCGTGCTGTACCCTACATACGGCTAACGAGAAAAAAAGGGCTTCCTTCGGGAAGCCCTACTTATATCTGCGATTAAGGGATCAGCAGGCTCGATCCTTCCGTCGCCCGGCTCTCCAGCGTCTCATGCGCTTTTCGCGCATCGCTCAGGGCAAACTTCTGGCTTTCTGCCACGTCCACTTTGATCACGCCGCTGGCGATAAGCGAGAACAGCTCGTTACTTGCCTCCTCCAGCTCTTCGCGGGTAGTGATGTAGCCCTGAAGCGAAGGGCGGGTCACATACAGCGAACCTTTCTGGTTCAAAATACCCAGATTGACGCCCGTCACCGCGCCGGAAGAGTTGCCAAAGCTAATCATCAGGCCCCGGCGTTGCAGACAGTCGAGTGAGGATTCCCAGGTGTCCTTGCCTACGGAGTCATAAACCACGCGCAGTTTTTTGCCATGAGTGATCTCCTTCACGCGCTCAACCAGATTTTCTTCGCGGTAGTTAATCACCTGCCAGGCGCCGGCCTGCAATGCACGTTGTGCTTTCTGCGCTGAACCGACGGTGCCAATTAGCTGCGCGCCCAGCGCTTTTGCCCACTGGCAGGCAATCAGGCCCACGCCCCCGGCGGCAGCGTGGAACAGGAATGGCTCATTGGGCTTGATTTCATGGGTTTTGCGCAGCAGATAAAATACCGTCAGCCCTTTCAGGAATGAGGCCGCGGCCTGCTCGTAAGAAATGGCGGCAGGAAGAATGGCGGCCTTATCAGCAGGAACGTTGTGCACGGTGCTGTAGGCGCCGAGAGCAGACTGGGCATACACCACGCGGTCGCCTGCTTTAATGTGCTTCACGCCGCTGCCGACTTTGCTGACCACGCCCGCCGCTTCCGTACCCAGACCACTCGGCAGGGACGGCGGTGGATACAGTCCGCTGCGAATATAGGTATCGATGTAGTTAATGCCGATGGCTTTGTTCTCGACCTGGACCTCGTTTTCCTTCGGATCCGCCGGGGTAAAGTCCACGGCGGCCAGGACCTCAGGCCCACCGTGCTGGTGAAATTCAATTCGCGTTGCCATTTTTCCTCCAGATGTGAAGGAGCCTCAGATATGATAATCTTACGGCCCACTCTTTAACCGGTAACTCCATTCACTATGGCAGGAAATAAACCCTTCAACAAACAGCAGACTGAGCCACGCGAGCGCGATCCCATCGTTGCCGGGCTGAAAGTGCCGCCGCACTCGATTGAAGCGGAGCAGTCGGTGTTGGGTGGTTTGATGCTGGATAACGAGCGCTGGGACGATGTCGCCGAACGCGTCGTCTCGGAAGATTTCTATACCCGTCCACACCGCCACATCTTTACCGAGATGGCGCGCCTGCAGGAAACGGGCAGCCCGATTGACCTTATCACGCTTGCGGAATCGCTGGAGCGGGAAGGGCAGCTGGACAGCGTCGGCGGCTTTGCCTATCTGGCGGAATTATCAAAAAATACGCCAAGTGCGGCGAACATCAGCGCTTATGCTGATATCGTACGCGAACGTGCCGTTGTCCGTGAGATGATCTCAGTAGCGAATGAAATCGCCGAAGCCGGTTTTGACCCGCAGGGCCGCACCAGTGAAGATCTGCTGGATTTAGCCGAATCGCGCGTCTTCAAAATTGCCGAAAGCCGCGCCAATAAAGACGAAGGCCCAAAAAATATCGCCGATGTGCTTGATGCCACCGTTGCGCGTATCGAACAGCTTTTCCAGCAGCCGCACGATGGCGTGACGGGCGTAAACACCGGCTACGACGATCTCAATAAAAAGACCGCCGGGTTACAGCCGTCGGATTTGATTATTGTTGCGGCACGTCCGTCGATGGGTAAAACGACATTTGCGATGAACCTCGTCGAAAATGCAGCGATGTTGCAGGATAAGCCGGTACTTATCTTCAGTCTCGAGATGCCCTCCGAGCAGATTATGATGCGTTCTCTCGCGTCGCTGTCGCGCGTCGATCAGACCCGTATTCGTACCGGCCAGCTTGATGATGAAGACTGGGCGCGCATTTCCGGCACGATGGGCATTCTGCTGGAAAAACGCAATATCTATATCGATGATTCTTCCGGCCTGACGCCTACGGAAGTGCGCTCCCGCGCGCGCCGTATTGCCCGTGAACACGGCGGCATCGGGCTTATCATGATTGACTACCTCCAGCTGATGCGCGTGCCGTCTCTGTCGGACAATCGTACGCTTGAGATCGCAGAAATTTCTCGCTCGCTCAAAGCGTTAGCGAAAGAGCTTCAGGTGCCGGTGGTGGCGCTGTCGCAGCTTAACCGCTCCCTGGAACAGCGTGCGGATAAACGCCCGGTCAACTCCGACCTGCGTGAATCCGGCTCTATCGAGCAGGACGCCGACTTAATCATGTTTATCTATCGTGATGAGGTGTATCACGAAAACAGCGACCTGAAAGGGATCGCCGAAATCATCATTGGTAAACAGCGTAACGGCCCAATCGGTACGGTGCGCCTGACCTTTAACGGGCAATGGTCCCGCTTTGATAATTACGCGGGTCCGCAGTACGACGACGAATAACGACCGCTTATCAGAATACTGAGGGCAAAGCCCCATTGCCTGATGGCGCTTCGCTTATCAGGCCTACGAGATTCGGGCGATTATCTGAAATTGAAGAGTTTTGTAGGCCGGATAAGGCATTCATGCCGCCATCCGGCAAAATGGAGTAACGGGCTGTCAGTCATCTGAGTCCGGTCATCAAAGCAAATATTTTTCAAGGAATTCAAATGCAAGCGGCAACTGTAGTGGTTAACCGCCGCGCTCTGCGACACAACCTGCAACGTCTGCGTGAACTGGCTCCCGCCAGTAAACTGGTTGCGGTGGTGAAAGCGAACGCCTACGGACACGGTCTTCTTGAGACCGCGCGAACGCTCCCCGATGCCGATGCCTTCGGCGTCGCTCGCCTGGAAGAGGCGCTGCACCTGCGGGCTGGCGGTATCGTTCAGCCGATTCTCCTGCTGGAAGGGTTCTTCAACGCCGAAGATTTGCCGGTTATTTCCGTGCAGGGGATGCAAACCGCCATCCACAACCTTGAGCAGCTCGAAGCGCTGGAGCAGGCCACGTTACCTGAACCAGTGACCGTCTGGATGAAGCTCGATACGGGTATGCACCGCCTGGGTGTGCGCCCGGAAGAGGCGAATGCCTTTTATCAGCGCCTGTGCCAGTGCAAAAACGTGCGCCAGCCGGTAAACGTGGTCAGCCACTTCGCACGTGCAGACGAACCGGAATGCGGTGCGACCGAGCGGCAGCTGGATATCTTCAACACCTTCACCGAAGGCAAGCCGGGCCAGCGTTCTATCGCCGCCTCTGGCGGTATCTTGCTGTTCCCGCAGTCTCATTTTGACTGGGTGCGCCCTGGCATTATTCTGTATGGCGTATCGCCACTTGAAGGAAAACCATGGGGCACGGATTTTGGCTTCAGGCCGGTGATGTCGCTGACCTCAAGCCTGATCGCTGTACGCGATCATAAAGCAGGTGAGCCCGTGGGCTACGGCGGTACCTGGACAAGCGAGCGGGACACGTGCCTTGGCGTGGTGGCGATGGGCTACGGCGACGGTTACCCGCGTGCAGCACCGTCTGGCACGCCAGTGCTGGTAAACGGCCGGGAAGTGCCGATGGTCGGCCGCGTGGCGATGGATATGATCTGCGTGGATTTAGGACCGGAAGCCCAGGAAAAGGCCGGCGATCCGGTTATTCTTTGGGGCGATGGTCTGCCGGTGGAGCGCATTGCCGAAATAACAAAAGTGAGTGCTTACGAACTTATCACGCGACTGACGTCAAGGGTGGCGATGAAGTATCTCGACGAATAGCCTTTCGTGCCCGGTGACGCTCTGCTGACCGGGCCTACGAGGTTTACTGACTTAACAGGCCGCCATCTGTCATCGCAAGTCTTCGATCCCAACATCCTCTCGATCTTCCCCTCCATCCGGTTTATTGTGGTGATTCCTGCCCTGTATAACCCTGGAGAATCATCGCGTGTTTCAGAACGTCGACGCCTACGCAGGCGATCCCATCCTCTCGCTGATGGAAAAATTCAAAGAAGATCCCCGCAGTGACAAAGTGAACCTCAGCATTGGCCTGTACTACAACGAAGACGGCATTATTCCGCAATTACAGGCGGTTGCTGAAGCTGAAGCACAACTGAATGCCCAGCCGCATGGCGCATCGGTTTATCTGCCGATGGAAGGGCTTAACACCTATCGTAACGGCGTTGCGCCGCTGCTGTTTGGGGCAGACCATCCGGTCCTGCAACAGAAACGTGTGGCCACTATTCAGACGCTGGGGGGTTCTGGCGCACTGAAAGTGGGCGCTGATTTCCTCAGGCACTATTTCCCTGGCTCGAAAGTGTGGGTCAGCGATCCGACCTGGGAAAACCACATCGCCATCTTTGAAGGTGCTGGCTTCGAAGTAAGCACTTACCCTTGGTTTGATGCCGAAACGAACGGCGTGCGTTTTGACGCGCTGCTGGAAAAGCTGAGTACGCTGCCGGAAAAAGACATCGTGCTGCTGCACCCATGCTGTCATAACCCGACCGGGGCCGATCTGACTAATGCGCAGTGGGATGCCGTCACGGAAGTACTGAAAGCGCGCAACCTGATTCCGTTCCTCGACATCGCCTACCAGGGCTTTGGCGCAGGCATGGAGGAAGATGCCTGGGCTATTCGCACCATTGCGAGCGCAGGCCTGCCGGTGCTGGTCAGCAACTCCTTTTCTAAAATTTTCTCGCTGTACGGTGAACGCGTCGGCGGCCTGTCCGTGGTGTGTGAGGACAGCGATACCGCAGGCCGCGTGCTGGGTCAGCTGAAAGCAACCGTGCGCCGCAACTACTCCAGCCCGCCGAATTTCGGGGCGCAGGTGGTTTCTGCCGTATTGAATGATGCGAAGCTCAAGGCCTCCTGGCTGGCGGAAGTAGAAGCCATGCGCACTCGTATTCTGGCAATGCGCCAGGAGCTGGTGAACGTGCTGAAGCAGACCATGCCTGAGGGTAATTTCGATTACCTGCTGAAGCAGCGCGGCATGTTCAGCTATACCGGCCTGAGCGCCGCCCAGGTGGAGCGCCTGCGTGAAGAGTTTGGCGTTTACCTGATTGCCAGCGGCCGCATGTGCGTGGCAGGCCTGAACTCCCGCAACGTTCAGCGCGTAGCCCAGGCGTTCTCCGCTGTGATGTAAGTACTTACTGACTTTGGCGCTCTGTTTTAAGGAGCCCTGGCAGCCTTTCTGCAAGGTGATGAGAACCTGATTGTGATCATCACCTTTTTCTATGGCATCCAATCCATATATTCCTTTCATTCATCCTGCATCACGGTTAAGGTCAGGTTGATTTTTGACGTCTCAACACTTTCCAATAATAACAATCGGATGATTCAGGGAAAATTATGCGCAAGGTTACTTTAGCGTTCAGCGCTATCTGCTTGTTGTTTACCGTAAACAGCACCGTTGTCGATGCTCACGCCTCATCACCTTCTCCGCTTTATGCGGGGACAAATGTCGAAAAACTCGCCGAACAGGCGCCGATCCATTGGGTTTCGGTGGCGCAGATCGAAAACAGTCTATTAGGTCGCTCACCGATAGCCGTCGGTTTTGATATCGATGACACGGTGCTTTTCTCGAGCCCGGGCTTTTGGCGTGGGAAAAAAATCTGGTCGCCGGACAGCGAAGCGTATCTGAAGAACCCCGAATTCTGGGAAAAAATGAATAACGGCTGGGATGAATTCAGCATCCCGAAAGAGGTGGCCCGCTCGCTTATCGCCATGCACGTTAAGCGCGGTGATACCATTTACTTTGTCACCGGCCGCAGCCAGACAAAGACAGAAACCGTCAGCAAAACGCTGCAGGATGATTTCCTGATCCCGGCGGCCAGCATGAATCCGGTGATTTTCGCGGGCGACAAACCCGATCAGAACACCAAAACGCAGTGGCTGCAGGAAAAAAATATCAAGGTCTTCTACGGCGATTCTGATAATGACATCACCGCCGCCCATGACGCAGGCGCCCGCGGCATCCGCGTTCTGCGGGCCTCTAATTCCACCTACAAACCGCTGCCGAATGCCGGAGCGTACGGTGAAGAAGTGATCGTCAATTCAGAATATTGACAGCGAAAACGGCAATCCATGGGGTTGCCGTTTTTTTGACCAGAAGCGTTTCCCTTTCCCCTTTCTTGTTGCACACTAAGAAAAGATTCACGTCTCTTCAGGGGAATGCCATGACCATTTCGGAGCTGCTGCAATATTGCATGAATAAACCGGGGGCTGAGCAGAGCGTGCACAGCGACTGGAAGGCCACGCAAATTAAGGTATCGGATGTGCTGTTTGCGATGGTGAAAGAAGTGGAGGGCCGTCCGGCGACTTCGCTGAAAACCAGCCCGGAACTCGCGGAATTATTGCGTGAGCAGCACAGCGACGTGAGGCCCAGTCAGCATCTCAATAAAGCGCACTGGAGCACGGTTTACCTTGACGGCTCGCTGCCGGATTCACAAATTTATTTCCTGGTGGATGCGTCGTATCAGCAGGCGATGGGGCTGCTGCCGGAAGAGGTCCGACAGCAGCTCGAGTAATTACAGCATTGGCTTCAGGAAGCGCGCCGTGTGCGAAGCCTCGCATTCCGCGACCGTTTCAGGCGTGCCGGAGACGAGAATTTCCCCGCCGCCGCTGCCGCCTTCCGGGCCGAGATCGACAATCCAGTCCGCGGTTTTAATCACGTCGAGGTTATGCTCGATAACCACAATCGTGTTGCCCTGGTCGCGCAGTTGATGCAGCACTTCCAGCAGCTGCTGAATATCAGCAAAGTGCAGACCGGTGGTCGGTTCGTCGAGGATGTACAGCGTCTGACCCGTGCCGCGTTTTGACAGCTCACGCGCCAGCTTCACGCGCTGCGCTTCCCCGCCGGAGAGCGTGGTGGCGGATTGCCCCAAGCGAATGTACGTCAGGCCCACGTCCATCAACGTTTGCAGCTTGCGCGCCAGCGCTGGTACGGCATCAAAGAACTCGCGTGCTTCTTCAATGGTCATATCCAGCACTTCGTGGATGGTTTTGCCTTTGTACTTAATCTCCAGCGTTTCACGGTTATAGCGCTTGCCTTTGCACTGATCGCACGGCACGTAGATGTCGGGCAGGAAGTGCATTTCTACCTTGATCACGCCGTCGCCCTGGCAGGCTTCACAGCGACCACCGCGCACGTTAAAGCTGAAACGACCTGGCGTGTATCCGCGTGAGCGGGATTCAGGAACGCCAGCGAACAGTTCACGCACCGGCGTGAACACGCCGGTATAGGTCGCCGGGTTGGAACGCGGCGTACGGCCAATCGGGCTCTGATCGATGTCGATGACCTTATCGAAGTGCTCCAGGCCGCTAATATCGCGGTACGGCGCTGGTTCGACAATGGTTGCGCCATTCAGCGCGCGCTGGGCAATCGGGAACAGCGTATCGTTAATCAGCGTCGATTTACCTGAGCCGGATACGCCAGTGATGCAGGTGAACAGGCCAACCGGCACCGTCAACGTTACGTCTTTCAGGTTGTTGCCACGAGCGCCGGTCAGCTTCAGGACTTTTTCCGGGTTCGCAGGCACGCGCTCTTTTGGCACTTCGATTTTGCGTTTGCCGCTCATGAACTGGCCGGTCAGCGATTCCGGCACGGCCATGATGGCCTCGAGGGGGCCTTCTGCAACCACTTCACCGCCGTGCACGCCAGCGCCAGGCCCGATATCGATCACGTGGTCTGCCGCGCGAATGGCGTCTTCATCATGCTCAACCACAATCACCGTATTACCGAGATTACGTAAATGAATCAGCGTGCCGAGCAGGCGCTCGTTATCGCGCTGGTGCAGGCCGATGGACGGCTCATCCAGCACGTACATTACACCAACCAGCCCCGCGCCAATCTGGCTTGCCAGACGAATACGCTGAGCTTCACCGCCGGAGAGCGTTTCTGCCGAGCGGGAAAGCGTCAGGTAGTTCAGGCCGACGTTAACGAGGAACTTCAGGCGATCGCCAATCTCTTTCAGCACTTTTTCGGCGATTTTTGCGCGCTGGCCGGACAGCTTCATATTGTTGAAGAAGTCCATGGCGTGGCCGATGCTCATGTCAGAAATGGTTGGCAGCGCCGTGTTTTCCACAAACACATGGCGCGCTTCACGATTCAGGCGAGTGCCTTCACAGCTGGCGCACGGGCGGTTGCTGATGAACTTCGCCAGCTCCTCGCGCACCGCGTTAGATTCGGTTTCTTTATAGCGGCGCTCCATGTTATGCAGCACGCCTTCAAACGGATGGCGGCGCACGGAAGTATCACCGCGGTCGTTCATATATTTGAATTCGATCGACTCTTTTCCTGAACCGTACAGCACCACTTTTTGCACGTGCGCACTCAGGCTGCCCCACGGGGCTTCGACGTCGAACTCATAATGCTCCGCCAGCGAGCGCAGCATCTGGAAATAGTAGAAGTTTCGGCGATCCCAGCCGCGGATGGCACCGCCTGCCAGGGAAAGCTCCGGGTTCTGGATAATGCGGTCTGGATCGAAATATTGCTGCACGCCGAGGCCGTCGCAGGTCGGACAGGCACCTGCCGGGTTGTTGAACGAGAACAGGCGCGGTTCCAGTTCGCGCATGCTGTAGCCGCAAATCGGGCAGGCAAAGTTGGCGGAGAACAGCAGCTCTTCCGCTTTCTCGTCGTCCATATCGGCGACAATGGCGGTGCCGCCGGAGAGCTCCAGTGCGGTTTCAAAGGACTCTGCAAGGCGCTGCGTGAGGTCTTCGCGTACCTTAAAGCGGTCAATCACCACTTCGATGGTGTGCTTCTTTTGCAATTCAAGCTTCGGCGGATCGGAAAGGTCGCAGACTTCGCCGTCGATACGGGCGCGGATGTAGCCCTGGCTTGCCAGGTTTTCCAGCGTTTTGGTGTGCTCGCCCTTACGCTCTTTGATGACTGGCGCCAGCAGCATCAGGCGTTTGCCTTCTGGCTGCGACAGAACGTTATCCACCATCTGGCTGACGGTTTGCGCCGCCAGCGGCACGTCGTGATCGGGACAGCGCGGTTCGCCCACGCGAGCATAAAGCAGGCGCAGGTAATCGTGAATTTCAGTAATGGTCCCCACGGTGGAACGCGGGTTGTGCGACGTGGACTTCTGCTCAATAGAAATGGCCGGAGACAGACCTTCAATATGGTCCACATCAGGCTTTTCCATCAGTGACAGGAACTGACGTGCATAAGCAGAGAGTGATTCAACGTAGCGCCGCTGCCCTTCGGCATACAGCGTATCAAACGCCAGCGAAGATTTACCTGAGCCCGAAAGCCCGGTCACGACGATCAGTTTGTCGCGAGGGATGACGAGGTTGATGTTTTTGAGATTATGGGTGCGGGCGCCCCGAACTTCGATCTTATCCATTCACCTTTCCCGGTAGAGACTCGGAATGCGGGTTTGTCAGAAGGACAAACGGCAGAAACGGCTAATTATGACACAGTTTGACCTGTTTGAATATACAGTATTGGAATGCGCGCTCTGATTCTCTGTGCAATAATGTCGAGTCCGCATGAGATATCTGAAGCTGCTACGCAACTATGCAAATTGCCGCATGGAAATGGTACACTCGCGCGTTTACACTATTAAGAAACGTATTCAGGAGACACGATCATGGCCAGCAGAGGCGTCAACAAGGTGATTCTCGTCGGTAATCTGGGCCAGGACCCGGAAGTACGCTACATGCCGAGTGGTGGCGCAGTTGCCAACATTACGCTGGCTACTTCCGAATCCTGGCGTGATAAAGCGACCGGCGAAATGAAAGAGCAGACTGAATGGCACCGCGTTGTGCTGTTCGGCAAACTGGCGGAAGTGGCCGGTGAATATCTGCGTAAAGGGTCTCAGGTCTATATCGAAGGCCAGCTGCGTACCCGTAAATGGACCGATCAGTCCGGCGCTGAAAAATACACCACGGAAGTTGTGGTTAACGTAGGCGGCACCATGCAGATGCTCGGTGGCCGTCAGGGCGGCGGCGCACCGGCAGGTGGCGGTCAGCAGCAGGGCGGCGGCTGGGGTCAGCCACAGCAGCCTCAGGGCGGAAACCAGTTCAGCGGTGGTGCACAGTCTCGCCCGCAGCAGCCTGCAGCCCCGGCACCGTCTAACGAACCGCCAATGGATTTCGACGACGATATCCCGTTCTGATTATGTCCCGTATTGTCTGACGGACAAATCACATAAAAAAAGCGCTTTCCTTTGGGAAGCGCTTTTTTGTTGGCTTGTACTGCCTGAAGCAGGTTTTTAGCTCACCATCACCGGCCATTCTGGCGGAGTCTGGCTCATTACCTCTATCATCACATCTTTAATGTTGTTCCAGACAAGCGTCATGTCGACAAGAGTGATGCCCAGCAGGCCGGTGGCAAACCAGCAGGCGGCGGCGATGCCAAAAGCGCTGCAAACAACCGCCAGCCCGGCATAGTCGGATTTACGGAACTGAATTTTCAACGTGCTGGCAAGGAACATCAGTACGGCGCTCACGAGCGGCCAGCGCAGGAGAACCATGCCGGTGGTAACAGAAACCATGAAACATACCCTCAAAGAACGAAGCCAGGGATAGCACGACGTGGCTCATCAGGTGTATCACACTCTGGCTATCGGCAGGCATTGATCAACACAATGAAACGATGTTTTACGTTTCATAAGATAATGTGAACTATATCACGTTTGTTCTTTTATTCGCCACTGGTATGGTAAAAAAATTCTGTGGCACCGACCGAAATGTTCTCTGACTTATTGCTATTGAGAATATATTCTTTGCCCGTTTTGAAAGGGGTTAACTGAGATATCAGTGAGATAGCAAACTGTCACGAAAGTTAAGTGGTTGTACAATATTTACATCGGGAAATAGTTGGCTTATGCTTTCTGGACAATATATTTTACTTGCGATCAATCAATCAGCTATTGATTTTATTGGCTATTTTAATATTTTGTAATTCTTTTAAGACAACACACTGTTTTTTTGTTCTCTCTGGCTTACAGATTTATGATTAACCTGTGCTTAATCATGCAAATCAGTATCTGATTTATTCATTGCAGGTTTTGCCCCTAACAAACCTGTGATTGAAGCCATGAAAAAAGAGAAACTACACGCAGCAATTAACGATGCAGAACTTTGCCTGCGCCGGCTGGCCAGAGTTATGCCTGGACTCTCAGCACATCGCTCACTTGCCGATGTGTTGCTGCTTATCCATGATGTCTTTGGCGCACGCCTCTCCTGGATCATGCTGGAGTCAGAGGATTTACGCCATCTGGAAGTGCAGGGCGAACGGCTGACGAGCGACAGCGCTGAACGCCTTCTGGCGGCGCTGCGAAAGCATCAGACGCCGTGGCGCGTAAAATGCTGGCACCGTGACGTCGGCAAGCTGCTTTATTCCGAAGGCAATCCTTTAGCGCAGGAATTAAAATGCGGCGTGCTCTGCCGAATATTTCCGATGCAGGACGATGCCCGCGCTTATCTTTTTCTGGCCTTCGACCAGCCTTTGTTAGCGCCCGCCGTTTTGCGCAGCGTGGCGCAGATCATTGCTGAGAAACTCCATGATTCGATGACGGAAATTATTTCCCGCCAGCGTACCGCCGTCGAATTAAAAAATATTCTTAACCAGTACCGCATGCTTTTTGATAAAGCGCCGGTATTAATGAATTCGTTTGATAAACATAATCGCTGCACGTTGTGGAACGGCGAGTGTGAACGGGTATTTGGCTGGACGCTGGAGGAATTAAATGACCAGCCCGATCCGCTGGCGCTGTTTTACCCTGATCCGGATGTGCGACGACGAGTGAGGGATTCCGTCAATTGTTCTCCCACGCTTGAGATGCACGAATGGTATCCGCACCGCCGTGATGGGGTCGTGCTTACCACGCTGTGGTCTAATATCCTGTTGCCGGATGGTGAGATCATGAATATTGGTGTGGATATTACCGAGCGTAAACGTGCCGAAAATTTGCTGGCGTTTCAGGCGACCACCGATGCGTTGACCCGCTGCTATAACCGATTGGCGATCCTCGATCATCTCCAGCACTGCCTCGATAATTGCCAGACTGAACAGTATGATACCCATTTTGTGATGCTGATGATCGATCTTGATCACTTTAAGCAAATCAACGATCGCTGGGGCCATTCCGCAGGCGACGACGTGCTGGTTTATTTCTGCGAACATATCCGCGGGCAGTGCGATGGCCCACCGAGGCTCGGTAGGTTGGGTGGAGAAGAGTTCCTTTTACTGCTTCCCGTGTCTGATACCGATCTGGCCGTTGCGTTCACAGACAAGCTGCGCGCCCAACTCTGTTCGCAACCCTTTACGATCGGTGAAGTGACGATCAACCTCTCTTTCAGTGCCGGGGCGCTGGCGGTGGCGCAAAATAATCATGAACGCGCGCTGCTATTAAGCCTTGTTGATAACGCACTTTATGATGCTAAACGTACCGGACGCGGTAAAACAGTGGTTGCTTCGCTGACCTCATAATCCGGGAAGCGGGCATCATTTTGCTCAGTACCTGCTATTTCCATTAATAATTTTTGCTTAATTCTGTTTTGCCTGACTTTTAAACAATATTCTTAATGAATGTTTAATAAATAGCTGAATTAATAAAAACGTCGGCACATCTTTTAGTTTGCCTTACGGAAAAATATTATCGTCATAACCCAATATTCGATTTTTGGGGGCAAAAGACGGTTGCTAATGTTGATTGATTCATGCAACGTAATCATCTGTCAGAAAGCGTCCAGCCTGAATATCAGGCACATAAAATGCAGGGATATCAGGCTGAATATGAATCAGAGTGCGCGAAGCAACGTGCTGAGGGGCTTGGGGGTGATCATCGTCGTGCTCCTGCCGGTGATGCTTGCGATTTGGTTTTCGCAGCTCCGCGCCGAGTCTGAAACTCATAGCCAGCTCCAGACGTTTGCCCACATTGCCCTGAATAAAACCGAATCCGTCATCCGCCAGGCCGACCTCGCAAAGGACGCCGCGAAGCGTTATACCGGCGCTATTTGCACGCCTGAACATCAACAGCAGATGTTAAATATCATTCGCGGGCGGCTGTATGTTGAAGATTTAATTTACGCGCAAAACGATCGGTTTATCTGTTCAACGACGGTGCGGCCTAATCAACCCTGGCAGATGCCCGCTCCTGATTACCGACGCAACCCTGGCGTTGCTATTTATTATTACCGTGATACTCCGTTTTATCCCGGTTACAAAATGACCTATATGCAGCAAGGGAATTATGTGGCGGTCATTAACCCTCTTTCGTGGGGAGAGATTGTTTCTGACGACAGCACTCTGACGTTCGGAGTATACGACACCAAAACCAATGCCTTTTTCTCCGTCAGTGAAAATACTGACCCGGCAACATTAAAACCGCTGATCCGCGACGCGGATTATGCCTTCCAGCGCGATGGCCGGTTTTATACCATCGCCCTTTCTGAACGTCGGCCAATTGCTATTATTATTTCGACTTCAGATTCTCGCTATTACCAGAATTTGCGCCACCAGGCGACACTGACATTACCGCTGGGGCTGATTTGCAGCATTCTGATTCTGCTGGTCTGGACCCGTTCGCGGCAGCGCTTTAATTCCCCGAAACGGCTTTTGCAGCGGGCGCTGAATAAACAACAGCTATGTCTGCATTATCAGCCAATTATTGATATCAAAAATAATGAATGCGTCGGTGCTGAAGCATTACTTCGCTGGCCTGGTTTTGATGGCCCGGTAATGAGCCCGTCGGAATTTATTCCGTTGGCAGAAAAAGAGGGCTTAATTGAGCAGGTGACGGACTACGTGGTGGAATCGGTGTTCATTGACCTGGGCGATTTCCTGCAAGGCAATCCACAACTCTATGTTTCGATTAATCTCTCGGCATCGGATTTCCATTCCTCGCGGCTGATTGCGATGATCTCCGATAAAGCTCAGCAGTATCACGTTCGCGCCCAGCAGATCAAAATTGAGGTCACAGAACGCGGGTTTATTGATGTGCCGAAAACCACACCCGTCATTCAGGCGTTCCGCCAGGCGGGCTACGAAGTGGCGATCGATGATTTTGGCACTGGCTATTCCAACCTTCACAACCTCTATTCCCTGAACGTCGATATCCTGAAAATTGACAAATCCTTTGTCGACACGCTCACCTCCAACAGCACCAGCCACCTGATTGCCGAACACATCATCGAGATGGCGCAAAGCCTGCGGCTGAAAACCATTGCGGAAGGGGTGGAAACTGCCGAGCAGGTTAACTGGCTTCTCAAGCGTGGGGTGCAGTTCTGTCAGGGCTGGCACTTTGCGAAAGCCATGCCGCCGCACGAGTTTGTTCAGTGGCAGCAAGGTTCAGCGCCGTGGGATAACCCGAAAGCCGTTCACGCCGAAATCTGATGGCGATAGTCGCTCGGGGTGCGGTCGAACTCCCGGCGGAAGACCCGCGAAAACGTCTGCTGAGACACGTAACCCAAATCCATTGCAATATCAAAAATCGGCCGCTTCGTGGTGCGCAAAGCTTCTGCGGCCATCAGTAACCGGCGCTGACGAATATATTCCCCCAGCGTCTGGTGCATCACCGTGCGGAACATCCGCTGTAAATACCACTTCGAATAGCCGGATTTTCTGGCAACCACGTCAATGTTAAGCGGTTGATCAATATGGTCATCAATCCATTCAATCAAGGTTTCAATGATGTCGTGATGGGACATAAGCAGCCTCTCTCTCACATTTTCGATTCGTCGTTTGGTCTGCGGGCGAGTATAATTCCTCAAGTTAACTTGAGGTAAAGTGCTTTATGGAAAAGAAATCTCCCCGCATAAAATCGCTGCTGACGCCGGGCGAAGTGGCAAAACGTAGCGGCGTGGCCGTCTCGGCGCTGCATTTCTATGAAAGCAAAGGGCTCATTGAAAGCACGCGTAACGGCGGCAACCAGCGGCGCTACCGCCGCGATGTGCTGCGCTATGTGGCGATTATCAAGATTGCTCAGCGTATCGGCATTCCGCTCTCGACCATCAGCGATGCGCTGGGGGTCCTGCCGGAAGGACACAATCTCAGTCCTAAAGCCTGGAAGCAGCTGTCGTCAAAATGGCGTGAAGAACTGGATGAACGTATCCATACTCTGACCGCACTGCGCGATCAGCTTGATGGCTGTATCGGCTGCGGCTGTCTTTCGCATCGGGACTGCCCGCTGCGTAACCCCGGCGATATGCTTGGCGAAAAAGGGCCCGGCGCGCACTTTCCGGAAGAGAACGACTGAAAAAACTAAAGCGCCACAAATGGGCGCTTTAGTTGTTTTCCGGTCTTTGTCTTTCTCTCTATCCCGCTGGTACACGGGAGGGTTTCCCCCGACATCAGTACGCCTCAGTCGATCAAAAGTGGGTAGGAGGTTCCGGTTTGTACTGACACTTTAAGTCTAAGCCTAAGCTCCCTTTTTGCCAGTCAGAAGGGTTTTTTTTTGCCGAAATTTTTCCCGCCTTGCGCCACAGTTCCTATAGTTATTTTGAACAACTGACAGGAGGCAGCCATGCTGACGGTGCATCATCTGAATCTTTCGCGTTCCCAGCGCGTACTCTGGGCGCTGGAAGAACTGGAGCTGCCCTACCACATCGTGCGCTACCAGCGCGAACCGACGATGTTAGCGCCAGAAGCGCTAAAAAAAGTGCATCCGCTCGGCAAATCACCAGTGCTGGAAGACGACGGCATGATCCTCGCCGAGTCGGGCGCGATTCTCGAATATCTGCAGGAATCGCACGATCCGGAGCAGCGCCTGAAGCCGCAGAGTCCACAGGAGAGGCTTCAGTATCGCTTCTGGCTGCATTACGCCGAGGGCTCGCTGATGCCGATGCTGCTGATGAAGCTGGTTTTTGGCAGCCTGGGCAAGCCGCCGGTGCCCATCGGGCTGCGTACGGTCGGGAAAATTTTGGGACAGGGCGTACAGAAGGCGTACCTTAACAAGCAGCTGGCAACTCACGCGGCCTTTATTGAAGGGCATCTGGCGCAGAATACCTGGTTTGCCGGCGAACAGCTGAGCATGGCGGATATTCAGATGAGCTATCCGGCGATGGCGCTGCTGGCGCGAGGCGGGCAGGGCGATTTGCCTC
The DNA here is from genome assembly GCF_040750395.1 of Scandinavium sp. UTDF21-P1B. Classification (NCBI taxonomy): domain Bacteria; kingdom Pseudomonadati; phylum Pseudomonadota; class Gammaproteobacteria; order Enterobacterales; family Enterobacteriaceae; genus Scandinavium; species Scandinavium sp. UTDF21-P1B. The sequence continues at coordinate 193,385 of NZ_JBFLVD010000012.1, read as the reverse complement.
ATCTGAGGGCATGGAAAAAGCGGGTTGAAGAACGTCCGGCCTGGCAGCGCGCCATTCAGCAGGGCGGCCCGCTCGACTTTCCCGGCGGCTGATGACGCATCATAAAAACCGATGGCCGGGTGAAATGAAAAGAATATGCCGTAAAATTGTTGCCAGATTGCGCACCGACGATATCGTTTGCGCACACGTTGGCTATTTCTTCGCCGTCATAAGCGAAATTTAGCGAAATGACGTAAACATCAGTTGAAAAGGGCAGCGTAAAAGCCAGATAATCGTTTGCCTTTTTTGCCAGCCCTGGCTTTCTCATGGATAAACCGCAGGGCAGGTCACATTGAACACCGTTTTTGTCTGCGCGGAGTTAATCGTTTGCTTTTTTGTGGCTCCCCTTAGCCGCGATGTAGCACAGGGAGATGACGCTTAGCGGGCAGTGGATTGTCCCTCACGCAGACGGACGAATGATAAAAACTCTCAGGGGATGTTTTCTATGTCTACGCCTTCAGCGCGTACCGGCGGTCTGGACGCCTGGTTCAAAATTTCAGCTCGTGGCAGTACCGTTCGCCAGGAGATCGTTGCCGGATTAACCACCTTCCTGGCCATGGTCTACTCCGTTATTGTCGTACCGGGCATGCTTGGAAAAGCAGGCTTCCCGCCGGCGGCCGTCTTCGTGGCGACCTGCCTGGTTGCCGGCGTTGGCTCCCTGGTGATGGGCCTGTGGGCCAACCTGCCGCTGGCGATTGGCTGCGCCATCTCGCTGACCGCGTTTACCGCATTCAGCCTGGTGCTCGGCCAGCACATCAGCATTCCGGTTGCGCTGGGTGCCGTGTTCCTGATGGGCGTGCTGTTTACCGTTATTTCCGCAACCGGCATTCGTAGCTGGATCCTGCGCAACCTGCCGCAGGGCGTTGCGCATGGCACCGGTATCGGTATCGGCCTGTTCCTGCTGCTGATTGCGGCCAACGGCGTCGGTCTGGTCATCAAAAACCCGCTGGACGGCCTGCCGGTGGCGCTAGGTCACTTCGCAAGCTTCCCGGTGATCATGTCGCTGATCGGTCTTGCGGTCATTATCGGTCTTGAAAAGCTGAAAGTGCCGGGCGGCATCCTGCTGACCATTATCGGCGTTTCCGTTGTTGGCCTGATTTTTGACCCGAGCGTGCACTTCTCCGGCGTCTTCGCTATGCCTTCTCTCAGCGATGAGCACGGTAATTCCCTGATCGGCAGCCTCGATATCATGGGCGCACTAAACCCTGTCGTCCTGCCAAGCGTGCTGGCGCTGGTGATGACCGCCGTGTTCGATGCCACGGGCACTATCCGTGCGGTAGCCGGTCAGGCCAACCTGCTGGATAAAGACGGGCAGATTATCAACGGCGGTAAAGCACTGACCACTGACTCCCTGAGCAGCGTGTTCTCCGGCCTGGTGGGCGCAGCGCCTGCGGCGGTGTACATCGAATCCGCAGCGGGAACGGCGGCGGGCGGCAAAACTGGCCTGACGGCGATCACCGTCGGCGTGCTGTTCCTGCTGATCCTGTTCCTCTCTCCGCTCTCCTATCTGGTGCCTGCCTACGCCACCGCTCCGGCGCTGATGTACGTAGGTCTGCTGATGCTGAGCAACGTGGCGAAAATCGACTTCGCCGATTTTGTTGACGCAATGGCGGGCTTGATCACTGCGGTGTTCATCGTGCTGACCTGTAACATCGTGACCGGTATTATGATTGGCTTCGCGACTCTGGTTATCGGCCGTGTTGTCTCTGGCGAATGGCGCAAGCTGAACATCGGTACCGTGGTGATTGCCCTGGCGCTGGTCGCCTTCTACGCGGGCGGCTGGGCGATTTAAGCCCGTTTCCTGCACGTCAAAACGGGTGGCTTCGGCCGCCCGTTTTTGTTTTTTCTGAGGAGAACAGGGCAGAAGATCTGCGACGAAGAATGCACAAAATGTCATTCAACTCAATGAATCATTTAACTTTTACCATTTTAGGGAACATCCTGTTGTGCTTTGCGATAAGCTGGAAGGCGTATTATCAGACACAGCACAAGAATTAAGACTTCGCAAACAGGGATAGCATGGAAATATTCTTCACAATACTGATTATGACCCTCGTGGTCTCTCTCTCCGGGGTCGTTACCCGAGTTCTGCCCTTCCAGGTTCCACTGCCGTTGATGCAAATCTTCATCGGGGCGGCGCTGGCGTGGCCAACCTTTGGTCTGCACGTTGAGTTTGATCCGGAGCTTTTCCTCGTCCTCTTCATTCCACCGCTGCTGTTTGCCGACGGCTGGAAGACGCCGACCCGTGAATTTATCGAGCACGGGCGAGAGATTTTTGGCCTGGCGCTGGCGTTAGTGCTGGTGACGGTGGTGGGCATCGGTTTCCTGATTTACTGGGTGGTTCCGGGTATCCCGCTTATTCCGGCATTTGCGCTGGCAGCCGTGCTGTCGCCGACCGATGCGGTGGCACTTTCCGGTATCGTCGGTGAAGGCCGCATCCCGAAAAAAATCATGGGTATTTTACAGGGCGAAGCGTTGATGAATGACGCTTCGGGTCTGGTGTCGCTGAAGTTTGCCGTCGCCGTGATAATGGGAACCATGGTGTTCACCGTCGGCGGTGCAGCCCTGGAATTCGTCAAAGTGGCGACCGGCGGCATCCTGGCGGGCTTTATCGTCAGCTGGCTGTACGGGCGCTCGCTGCGCTTCCTCAGCCGCTGGGGCGGTGACGAACCCGCTACGCAGATTGTCCTGCTGTTCCTGTTGCCTTTTGCCTCTTACCTGATTGCCGAACACATCGGCGTATCGGGCATTCTGGCCGCCGTTGCCGCCGGGATGACCATTACCCGCTCCGGCGTTATGCGTACTGCGCCGCTGGCGATGCGCCTGCGTGCTAACAGCACCTGGGCGATGCTGGAGTTTGTGTTTAACGGCATGGTGTTTTTGCTGTTAGGCCTGCAGCTGCCGGGGATCCTTGAGTCTTCACTGGTGGCGGCTGAGGCCGATCCGAACGTGGAAACCTGGATGCTGTTTACGGACATCATTCTGATCTATGCCGCGTTGATGCTGGTGCGCTTCGGCTGGCTGTGGACCATGCAGCGCTTCAGCCAGCGCTTCCTGAAGAAAAAGCCGATGGAGTTTGGCAGCTGGAGCACCCGTGAACTGCTGATTGCCACCTTTGCGGGCGTTCGCGGCGCTATCACGCTTGCCGGTGTGCTTTCGATTCCGCTTCTGTTATCTGATGGCAACGTCTTCCCGGCTCGCTACGAGCTGGTATTCCTGGCCGCAGGGGTGATTCTGTTCTCGCTGTTTGTTGCCGTGGTGCTGATGCCTGTCCTGCTGCGCCATCTCGAAGTGGCCGACCACTCACAGCAGCACAAAGAAGAGCGCCTGGCGCGTGCCGCAACGGCGGACGTGGCGATAGTCGCCATTCAGAAAATGGAAGAGCGTCTGGCTCAGGACACGAAAGAGAATATCGACAATCAGCTGCTGACCGAAGTGAGCTCACGCGTGATTGGTAACCTGCGCCGTCGCGCCGACGGGCGTAACGATGTGGAAACCTCAATGCTGGAAGAGAGCCTTGAGCGCCGCTTCCGCCTTGCGGCGCTGCGTTCAGAGCGCGGTGAGCTCTACCACCTGCGCGCCACCCGCCAGATCAGCAACGAAACGCTGCAAAAGCTGCTGCACGATCTCGATTTGCTGGAAGCGCTATTGATTGAAGATCAGTAACAATACTGAAGCAAACGCAGGCCCGCTAAACACAGTGCCTCCGGGCAAAAAAAGAGCCGCCCTCAGGGCGGCTCAAAGGGGGAAAACAACCGACTGCTATTGCAGGTCGACGTTTTTACTGCCAAAGAACCAGGTCAGCACAAAACCGGCGGCGTAAGAAATCAGGATCCCGGCGACGTACACCGCCATCCCGGCGAAAATCCCCTGTGAAGACGACATCAGCGGAATCGACACCAGGCCTGACGGGCCGAACACGGTATTCAGACCAACCGGCAGCCCCATCCAGGACACCAGACCGATAAAGAACCCACCTACTGCGCCGCCGAAGCAGGCGGTCACGAACGGCTTCAGGCGCGGCAGCGTGACGCCGTAAATCAGCGGTTCACCGATGCCGAGCAGGCCCGGGAAGATGGCGCCTTTAATCTGGGTGCGCAGCATAGAGCCGTGTTTCGCGCGGAAGAACAGGGCGAGCGACGCGCCGACCTGTCCGGCACCGGCCATCGCCAGAATCGGGAACAGAGAGTTGAAACCCTGCGCGTCCATCAGCGCGAAGTACACCGGCACGAAGCCCTGGTGAATACCGAACACCACCGCAATCAGGAACAGGCCCGCGAGAATCGCCGTGCCGAACGGGTTACCGTTCAGGTGCAGGAACAGCCAGGACATCCCTTTGAACAGCTCGCCGCCAATCGGCATGATCACGGTGAAGGTAATCGCCCCGGTAATCAGTAACGTAATGGCCGAGGTAAGGATCATGTCCAGCGAGTCGTGGACAAACCGGCGCACCTGACGCTCAATCCACGCGCCGAGAATACAGGCCAACAGCACGCCAATGATGTTGCCGCGCGGATCGATCGCCAGGCCGAAGAAGTCCTGCATCCCCGCGTAGTAGCCCACTTTGCCTTCCGGCACGTAGCGCAGAATAAACAGCGAAGCGATGATCGCGCCGTTCACGCCCGAGCCGCCAAAGGCTTTCTGGGTGTTAAAGCCGATCAGAATGCTCAGGAAGGTGAACAGGCCGATGCTGAACACCTTCATGTAGGCAATCAGGTCAACCAGCCAGCTGGCAGGCGTAGTGAAAATTTGCTGCAGCAGCGTGGCGATGCCGAGCAGCAGGCCTGCGGCGATAAAGCCCGGGATCAGCGGGGTAAAGATGGTGGCAAACTTGGTTAAAAAGTTATGCACCGCGCTGTTCTGCTTACTCTTCATTTTGGCTTTGTTCTGGCTCGCCTGGGACTTCAGATCGGCTTGCGCTGCCGGCGCCTCGCTTTCGCCGCCTTCGGCTTTCAGCATCTCATTCATCATTTCGCTGGCGGTTTGTGCTTTGCCCGGGCCGAGGATGATTTGCAGCTGATCGTCGCCGTTGATAACGCCGAGCACGCCCGGTACGGCTTTCAGCTGCGCGATATCGGCGGCATCACGGTCACGAAGCGTCAGGCGCAGGCGCGTCATGCAGTTTCCGCAGACGCTGATGTTGGTCTTACCGCCTGCCAGCCGAAGCAGTTGCTCAATCATTGGGGCTGTTATTTTCGCCATGGTTAGTTGCTCCCGATGCCCTGAATGGCGCTGCGAATAAAGCCGTTATTTTTAGCGAGCGTTTCGCCTGCTTCTGCCGCGCTGAGTCCCGCCAGGATCATCACGATGGCGGTTTTACAGTGGCGGTTACAGGCATTCAGCGCAGCTTCGGCGGTGGCGGCATCGCATTCGGTCGCCTGCACCACGATATTCACCTGGCGCTGGAGAAGCTTGGCGTTGGTCGCTTCCACGTCAACCATCAGGTTGCCGAACACTTTACCGGAGCGGATCATTGCACCGGTGGTCAGCATATTCAGGATAAGTTTTTGCGCGGTGCCTGCCTTCATACGGGAAGAGCCGGTCACCACTTCCGGGCCGACCAGGGGTTCTATAGCGATATCGGCCAGCTTGCCAATTTCACTGCCGCGATTGCAGGCGATAGCGCCCGTGGTGGCACCCACGCTGCGGGCGTATTTCAGCGCGCCGATGACGTACGGCGTGCGGCCACTGGCGGCGATACCGACAACCACGTCGCGCTCGTTCAGCGCAAGGTCGCGCAGATCCTGTTCGCCGAGCTGGACATTATCTTCTGCGTTTTCAACCGCCTGCAGAATCGCGGTGTGGCCACCGGCAATCAGCCCCACCACCCTTTCACGCGGCGTGCCGTAGGTTGGCGGGCATTCGCTGGCATCGAGAATGCCAAGACGGCCCGAGGTGCCCGCTCCACAGTAAATCAGGCGGCCGCCGCAGGCGAACGCTTGGGTGATGGCATCGACGGCCTGGGCGATCGCAGGGAGCTGCTCTTCCACTGCCAGTGCCACTTTTTTATCTTCGGCGTTGATCACTTTCAGCATGTCCAGGGTGGACAGGTTATCGATGTTTTCACTCGCCTGGTTGCGGCTTTCGGTGGTCAGGGTGGATAAATCAATTTTCATAACGGCCTCGATGAATAACGTGCTTAATGTTTGGAATAATATATTCCAATAATAAATGCTAAAAGTAATATTTTATCCCATTTGGCGATCTGTGATCTCAGTCACCGTGGGCGGCGTTCATAGTCTGAAACAGGATAAGGGTGTAAAGCCGAAGGGAATGACATAGTATTTTACACCCGGGTGAACCCCCAAAACTAAGCGTCTGGTTATCGACTTATGAAACACATCAATACCATCCTGCATAATAAATCGCTGTTCACTCCCGGCGAGCGCAAGATTGCGGACTTCATTCTTGATAACCCGGGCCGCGTTAAACAGTTCTCTTCGCCGGAGCTGGCGCAGGTGTTGGGCATCAGCCAGTCGAGCATCATCAAGTTTGCGCAGAAACTCGGCTTCAAGGGCTACACCAATTTTAAAATCGCGCTGGTGGAAGAGTGGGGGCAGCAAAGCACCGAACGCAAAAACGACGTTGCCTATATTCACAATGAAATCAACAGTGAAGACACCTTCCCGCAGATAGCGGAGAAACTGCTGCTGGAAAAGCAGCAGGCATTGCGCGATACCACCAACGAGATTGATTTCGCCAGACTTCAGAGGGTCGTGGATCTGATCCGCGTTGCCGGACGCGTGCAGATAACCGCCATTGGCGGGTCGTCGCTGATCGCCAAAGACCTGGCGTACAAGCTGATGAAAATCGGCTATCCGGTAATGCATGAGATGGACAGTCACGTGCAGATCACCGTGGCGCAATCATTGACCGCCGCCGATGTCCAGATTGCGATATCGTTTTCCGGCAACCGGCGGGAAGTACAGGTCGCTGCCGAAGCGGCAAAAGCGCGCGGGGCGAAAGTCATTGCGCTGACTTCCCTGCATCAGTCGCCGCTTCGCCAGGCGGCGGATCTGTGCCTCGATACGCTGGCCGACGGCAGCAAAACCCACAGTTCGTCGATTTCCGTGCGTACCGCCCAGCATACGCTGATTGATTTGCTGTTCGTGTGCCTGCTCCAGCAGGGGGATGAAGGGCGTCGGGAGCTGATTTCTCAGAGCCGGACGCTGGTCGATAAGCTGTAACGCCGGCTCAGCCGCCGGGCTGCCAAAACCCTTCGCAGCACTTGAGCCAGGCCTGTGCGCTGTGGGAAAGGTAAGTTCCTTCACGCCAGATCATCCCCAGCTGCCAGTGCAGCGGGCTGTCGAGGGGGATCCAGCGTAATGTGTTTTTATCGAGCCGCTGGCAAATGGGTTCCGGCAAAATCGCCACGCCCACGCCCGCCTGCACCATTGCCGCCAGAAAATCCCACTGCCCGCTGCGTACCGCGATGCGAGGTTTGACGTCGTGTTCAGAAAAGAGCTGCATCAGCTGGCGGCTAAGAGCGAAGTCTTCGTTGTAAATCAACAGCGGATGCGCGGCCAGCTGCTCGGGGCCGATGGTTTCCATGTTTAACCACTCGCCGGAGCGCGGCACCAGCACGCACAGCGGGTGGCTGAACAATGGCAGCGTGGCGAGACCGCTCTCTTCGTCCACGGGCAGGGCGGTCATGGCCACGTCGAGTTCGCCATTGACCACCGCCTGCTGTACCGTCAGGCCGCCAAATTCGGCAATTTTCAGCTCGACGCCGGGGTAGCTCTGGCGAAAAAGGCTGATTGGCCCGGCCATCAGCATTCCAACCATGGGCGGAATGCCGAGGCGCAAAAGACCTTTATGCAGATGATTGATGTCGCTGAGTTCCGCTTCCAGCTGGCGAAATTCGGTCAGAATGGCCACGCCGCGCTCGAAGACCACGCGACCGGTATCGGTCAGCAGCAGCTTGCGGCCATCCCGAATGAGCAGGGTGCAGTTGAGCTCATCTTCCAGATTTTTCAGCATCTTACTGATGGTGGGCTGGGTGACAAACAGCTTCTCTGCCGCGCGGGTGAAGCTTTGCTGGCGAACCACTTCAACGAAATAGCGCAGCGTTCTGATATCCATGATCATTCCTCAAAACTATACCTTCAATGATTTTAATTCATTTCAGTCGCAGTCGGCGGCTCACTATACTGAGCGCCTTCACTTTTTTCAGGAATTCCTTTCATGGCTGTGGCCTCAGGGCGCGTAACGCCTGCTGTCCTGCATCATCTTCAGGTTCCGGTGCAGGTGGTTCTGTATGCCGGGTTGTTTGTTCTGGCTGAGTATCTGGTGGCGTGGGGGCATCTGCCGCTGCCCGCCAACCTGGTGGGGCTGGTGCTGATGCTGGCGCTGATTATCTGCCGCGTTCTCCCCCTTAGCTGGGTGCGTGCCGGGTCCCGCTGGCTGCTGGCGGAAATGCTGCTCTTCTTCGTGCCTGCCGTGGTGGCTGTGGTTAACTACGCGCAGCTGCTGATGGTCGACGGCTGGAAAATCTTTCTGGTGATCGCGCTGAGCACGATGCTGGTGCTGGGGGCAACGGCGTGGGTGGTGGATAAAGTCTATCGCTTTGAATTAAGCAGGATGAAGCATGAATAGCTTAACGCTGAGCCTGCTGTGCCTCGCGATTACCCTCGGGCTCTATTACGCCAATAAACGTCTGTATCGACGTTTTCGCAAACTGCCGCTGATGCCGCTGGTGTTCACGCCGATCCTGCTGGTGCTGATGCTGATTTTCGGCCACATCTCTTATCAAAACTACGTGGGCGAAGCGCACTGGCTGCTGTGGCTGCTTGGCCCGGCGACGATAGCCTTTGCGGTGCCGGTGTATGACAACCTCGCGGTGATAAAGCGTCACTGGATGTCGCTCGCCGCGGGCGTGACGACTGCGGTGGTTGTCGCGGTGACCAGTTCCGTGTGGCTGGCCCGTCTGTTTACTCTACCCGATGAAATTCAGCGCAGCCTCGCCGTGCGCTCTATCACCACGCCTTTTGCCCTGGCGGCCGCTAAGCCGATTGGCGGACAGCCTGAACTGGTGGCGCTGTTTGTAGTGATCACCGGCGTGTTCGGCATGGCAGTGGGGGATGCGCTGTTTATGCGTCTGGCAATCCGTGAAGGAATGGCGAAAGGGGCCGGGTTTGGTGCCGCCTCGCACGGTGCCGGAACGGCACGTTCCTATGAGTTAGGCCCGCAGGAAGGGGTTGTCGCAAGCCTGGTGATGATGCTTTCCGGCGTCGCTACGGTGCTCGCCGCCCCGCTGGTGGCGTGGGTGATGTTCTGAAAGTCCTCATTGCCGGGTGGCGCTGCGTTAACCCGGCCTGGCTGATTGCAGGCCCGGTTTGTAGGCCAGGTCAGGCGTTAGCCGCCACCTGGCAATCAGCGCCACCGGGCATTTCTTTAGTGCGCGCGGCCCTGTTCGATGCCGAGTCCGGTCTGGGAACGGATAAACTGGGCACGGAACTGCTCGCGTTCGCGCAGCCCGGCTTCTGAGTTGTCCGTTGCCGAGAAGAACCAAATCCCGATGAATGCCACGGCGATAGAGAACAGCGCCGGATATTCGTACGGGAACACGGCTGTTTCGTGACCGAGGATCTGCACCCAAATAGTTGGGCCGAGGATCATCAGCACAATCGCCGTCAGCAGGCCGAGCCAGCCGCCAATCATCGCGCCGCGAGTGGTCAGCTTCGACCAGTACATCGACAGCAGAATGATCGGGAAGTTACAGCTCGCGGCGATGGAGAACGCCAGGCCCACCATAAAGGCGATGTTCTGCTTCTCGAACAAAATGCCCAGCAGGATTGCCACTACACCAAGAATCAGCACGGTGATTTTCGATACCCGCAGCTCATCACGCTCGGACGCGCCTTTACGGAAGACGTTGGCGTAAAGATCGTGGGATACCGCTGATGCCCCCGCCAGCGTTAAACCAGCAACCACGGCCAGAATGGTGGCAAACGCCACGGCCGAAATAAAGCCGAGGAACAGGTTGCCGCCGACCGCATCTGCCAGATGCACCGCCGCCATGTTGTTGCCGCCGATCAGCTGGCCCGCCGCGTCTTTAAACGCCGGGTTCGCGCCGACCAGCATGATCGCGCCGAAGCCGATGATAAAGGTCAGGATGTAGAAGTAGCCCATAAAGCCAGTGGCATAGAACACGCTCTTACGCGCTTCACGGGCGTCGCTGACGGTGAAGAAACGCATCAGAATATGCGGTAGCCCGGCGGTGCCGAACATCAGGCCGAGGCCGAGAGAGAGTGCGGAAATCGGATCTTTCACCAGCCCGCCCGGGCTCATGATTGCCGCGCCTTTCGGATGCACCGCCATCGCTTCGGTGAACAGGTTATTGAAGCTAAAGCCAACGTGCTTCATCACCATAAATGCCATAAAGCTTGCGCCGAACAGCAGCAGCACTGCTTTGATGATCTGCACCCAGGTGGTCGCCAGCATGCCGCCGAACAGCACGTACATCACCATCAGCACGCCCACCAGCACTACGGCGACGTGGTAGTTGAGGCCGAACAGCAGCTCGATGAGCTTGCCCGCGCCGACCATCTGCGCAATCAGATACAGCGCCACTACCACCAGCGAACCGCAGGCGGAAAGGGTGCGGATTGGCCCTTGCTTCAGGCGATAGGACGCCACGTCGGCAAAGGTGTAGCGCCCGAGGTTGCGCAGGCGTTCGGCGATCAGGAACAGAATAATTGGCCAGCCAACGAGGAAACCAAGCGAGTAAATCAGCCCGTCGTAGCCGGAGGTGTAGACCAGCGCAGAGATCCCGAGGAACGACGCGGCGGACATAAAGTCCCCGGCAATCGCCAGTCCGTTCTGCAAACCGGTGATGTTACCGCCCGCAGTGTAGTAATCGTTACGTGAACGTACGCGCTTGGAGGCCCAGTAAGTGATGTAGAGCGTCAGCACCACGAACACCAGGAACATGATGATGGCTTCCCAGTTTGTCGGCTGACGCTGCACCTCGCCGGTGATGGCGTCGGCAGCGTTCGCCGCCAGCGGAAGAGTGGCGGCCAGCGCCGTCAGTAGCTTTTTCATTATGCCTTCACCTCACGCATCACCGCTTTGGTCAGTTTGTCGAACTCCCCGTTGGCCCGCCAGACGTATACGCCCGTCAGAAGGAAAGAGATCACGATAACGCCAATGCCGATGGGAATGCCGCGGGTGACGCTGGTGCCCGCGTGCAGCGGCGTGCCAAGCCAGCCGGGCGCGAAGGCGATCAGCAGAATAAAACCGACGTACACGATAAGCATGATAACGGACAGAATGGCGGCAAACCGTTGCCGTTTGTCGACTAACTCCCTGAAATGCGCGCTGTCTTCTATCTGCTGACAGATATCTTGATTCATCACAGAGTCTCCAGAGGTAGATACTAGTTTTTTATGTAGGGCAAAACAGAACACCGTACTGTGCTCTTGTCCTTATCAGGACAAGAATGGGAGGAGAGTGGCATACGGAAAAACACTCTCACCTTGCTGGTAAAGCAATGCATTGCCGGGTGGCACTGTCGTTAACCCGGCCTACGTTTTGTAGGCCCGGCAAGCTTGCGCCGCCGGGCAATTCAGCCGTGATTAAGAAGGCACCGAAATGGACTGCTTCTCTTCGAGCAGTTTTTCCACCACGCCCGGATCGGCAAGCGTTGAGGTATCACCAAAGTTGCTGGTATCCCCGGCGGCAATCTTGCGCAGAATGCGGCGCATGATTTTGCCGGAGCGGGTTTTCGGCAGCGAGTCGGTCCAGTGCAGCACGTCCGGCGTCGCCAGCGGGCCAATCTCTTTACGCACCCAGTTACGCACCTCGGTGTACAGTTCCGGGCTCGGCTCTTCGCCGTGGTTCAGGGTGACGTAGGCATAAATCGCCTGACCTTTAATGCTGTGCGGAATGCCGACCACCGCCGCCTCGGCGATTTTGGGATGCGACACCAGCGCTGACTCAATCTCAGCGGTGCCAAGACGGTGACCGGAAACGTTCAGCACGTCATCGACGCGGCCGGTGATCCAGAAGTAGCCGTCTTCGTCACGGCGCGCGCCGTCGCCGCTGAAGTACATGTTTTTGAAGGTTGAAAAATAGGTCTGCTCGAAGCGCTCATGGTCGCCAAACAGCGTGCGTGCCTGACCCGGCCAGGAATCGGTAATGACCAGGTTGCCTTCGGTTGCACCTTCCAGCCTGTTGCCTTCGTTATCGACAAGCTCAGGCTGCACGCCAAAGAACGGACGCGTTGCCGAGCCTGCTTTGAGCTCCGTAGCACCTGGCAGCGGGGTGATCATGAAGCCGCCGGTTTCGGTCTGCCACCAGGTGTCCATCACCGGGCACTTCTCGTTGCCGATTTTCTTCCAGTACCACTCCCAGGCTTCCGGGTTAATCGGTTCGCCGACGGAGCCCAGAATACGCAGCGTTGAGCGGTCGGTGCCCTGAATCGCTTTGTCGCCTTCGGCCATCAGCGCACGAATCGCAGTCGGCGCGGTATAGAGAATATTGACCTTGTGCTTGTCGACGACCTGGCTCATGCGAGCGGGCGTCGGCCAGTTTGGCACGCCTTCGAACATCAGCGTGGTCGCGCCGCAGGCCAGCGGCCCGTACAGCAGGTAGCTGTGGCCGGTGACCCAACCCACGTCGGCGGTGCACCAGTAGATGTCGCCCTGATGATAGTCAAAGACGTATTTGAAGGTGGTTGCCGCGTAAACCAGGTAGCCGCCGGTGGTGTGCAGCACGCCTTTCGGTTTGCCGGTGGAACCGGAGGTGTACAGGATGAACAGCGGATCTTCCGCGCCAACTTCGACCGGTTGGTGCCGATCGCTGGCTTTTTCTGTCAGGTCGCTCCACCACAGATCGCGGCCTTCGTGCCATTCGGTTTTGCCGCCGGTGCGTTTGAGTACAACCACGTGTTCAACGCTTTTCACGTTCGGGTTTTTCAGCGCATCGTCGACGTTTTTCTTCAGCGGAATTGAACGCCCGGCGCGCACGCCTTCATCGGCGGTGATCACCAGCCGTGAGCTGGAGTCGATAATGCGGCCAGCGACTGCTTCTGGCGAGAAACCGCCAAAAATAACGGAATGCACCGCGCCAATGCGCGCACAGGCGAGCATCGCCACGGCGGCTTCCGGCACCATCGGCATATAAATGGCCACCACGTCGCCCTTTTTAATGCCCAGGTCGGTCAGGACATTCGCGAAGCGGCAGACGTCGCGGTGCAGTTCCTTATAGGTAATGTGTTTGCTCTGGCTGGCATCGTCGCCTTCCCAGATGATGGCCGTCTGATCGCCGCGCTCGGCCAGGTGACGGTCAAGGCAGTTGGCCGCCAGGTTCAGCGTGCCGTCTTCGTACCATTTAATGGAGACGTTGCCGGGCGCGAAGGAGGTGTTTTTGACTGTGTTATACGGTTTGATCCAGTCGAGGATTTTCCCCTGTTCGCCCCAGAAGGCGTCCGGGTCGCTGACTGACTGTTGATACTTTGTCTTATATTGTTCCGGGTTAATCAGGCAGTTTTCCGCAATGTTTGCGGGAATAGAGTGTTTATGGATCTGGCTCATGGTTTTTGCTCTCCTTATTAGAATGTTAAATATATGTCAAACAAACGTTAATAATAGAGTCTTTACAGGCTTTGTTTATTATTTGGGCGACAGATCACGCATTGTTTGTAGTGTATGAAATTTAGCCAAATGAATCTTCGAGTAAAAATAATCACGATAATGAATATATACTTTTTTAGGATAAAAAAAGTTTTCTATAACAAACGGTTATTTACCGTAAACAGACTTAATTCGCGCTAATCTCGCTTTTGTCAGCCAAAAGCCCCGTTCTGAAAGGCTTGCGCGACATGCCGTACAGGTGATACTCATACGCCGCGTAAAAAAACTCCACACAGATACGCAACACAAATCATCCCCCTTTCAGTGGGTGACATTCATTAACATGAATGCCGCTGTGCATTGAGGAAGTCTGCAATTATGAAAAAAGCAAAAGTCAGCCTGGCCTGGCAAATTCTGCTGGCCCTGGTGCTGGGTATTCTCCTGGGAAGCTACCTTCATTATCAAAGCGATAGCCGTGAATGGCTGATTGCCAACCTGCTGTCGCCTGCCGGTGATATCTTTATTCACCTGATCAAAATGATCGTGGTACCGATTGTGATTTCGACGCTGGTGGTCGGGATTGCGGGCGTGGGTGATGCTAAATCGCTCGGGCGTATCGGCGCAAAAACCATTATCTATTTCGAAATTATTACCACCGTCGCTATCATTCTGGGCATTACGCTGGCGAACGTGTTCCAGCCGGGGGCAGGCATCGATATGTCGACGCTCGCCACGGTCGATATCTCTAAATACCAGAACACCACGGCGGAAGTGGCCAGCCACGCGCATGGCCTGATGGGCACGATCCTGTCGCTGGTGCCGACCAACATTTTCGCCTCCATGGCGAAGGGTGACATGCTGCCGATTATCTTCTTCTCGGTACTGTTTGGCCTGGGCCTGTCGTCGCTGCCGTCTGCGCACCGTGAACCGCTGGTGACCGTCTTCCGCTCCGTGTCCGAAACGATGTTCAAAGTGACGCACATGGTCATGCGTTATGCGCCGATTGGCGTGTTCGCGCTGATCTCGGTGACCGTGGCTAACTTCGGTTTTGCCTCACTGTGGCCGCTCGCTAAGCTGGTGATTCTGGTTTACGTCGCCATCCTGTTCTTCGCGCTGGTGGTTCTTGGTGCGGTCGCCAAAATGTGCGGCCTGAGCATCTGGATTTTGATCCGCATTCTGAAGGACGAGCTGATTCTGGCCTACTCCACGGCAAGCTCCGAGAGCGTACTGCCGCGCATCATTGAGAAAATGGAAGCCTACGGCGCACCTTCGTCGATCACCAGCTTCGTGGTGCCGACGGGCTACTCCTTCAACCTTGACGGCTCGACGCTGTACCAGAGCATCGCGGCGATTTTCATCGCTCAGCTCTACGGTATTGAGCTGTCGCTCGGCCAGGAAATCATTCTGGTGTTGACGCTGATGGTGACCTCAAAAGGCATTGCGGGCGTGCCGGGCGTGTCGTTCGTGGTGCTGCTGGCAACGCTTGGCAGCGTGGGCATTCCGCTGGAAGGCCTGGCGTTTATCGCCGGCGTTGACCGTATCCTCGACATGGCTCGTACGGCGCTGAACGTGGTGGGTAACGCGCTGGCGGTGCTGGTGATTGCCAAGTGGGAACACAAGTTTGACCGCAAAAAAGCGCAGGCCTACGAGCGTGAAATGCTGGGTAAATTTGATAAGACCGCGAATCGTTAACAAAACAGTGCCGGGTGGCGCATGCGCTTACCCGGCCTACGCGTTACCGGCCTGCATAGTTCATGCAGGTCGGGCAAACGAAGCGCCGTTCGGCAGTTTTTTGTAGGTCGGGTAAGCGTAAGCGCCACCCGACAATGCCCTTAAAGAAACGCGCGGGCTGTTTTACTCCCCGCTCAGCGCATCCAGCGCTTCACAGCCTGAATCATTGCCTTCCAGACAGCTGACGTTAAACCAGCTCAGCGCCTTCTGCTTGTTCGGCTGGATAAAGCCATTTTCGCCGGTGAGGAACATTTCGCCCGCCCAGTATTCGGCGTAGCCGGAGCGCGATAGCATCGAGCTACGCTTGAAGTACTCTGTAGCTTTAGCATCATCTTCCCTGACTTCACCCCCGTTGGCGTAAATGAGCCCGAGAAGCATCTGTGCATCCACGGCGGCGTCGCTGTCCGTCTTTTTCGCAGCTTTCTCTAACAATGAGAGCGCATACGGATAATCCGTCTTACCTGCAAGCGTGTTCACTAAGGTGTGGGCGAGAATGATTTCCCCGTTGGCGCTGCCCGCGAGCGTGGCCTGTTCCGCAAGCTTTCGGGCACCGGGCAGATTGGTTTTCATCATCATCTGCGCCAGCAGGGCGGCGGCATCCGGCTCGCCGTTTTCAGCGGCTTTCTCGGCCCAATAGCGGGCATGTTGATCATCGCCGGAACTGTAATACGTATCGGCGAGATAATACTGTGCGCGTCTGTCACCCGTTTCAGCCCGCTCTCTGTACTGTGAGCCAATCTCGTCGGCCTGAGCCAGCAGCGGGAATAAGAGCAACCAAACGCAGCGTTTCATCATCATTTTTTCATCTGAAAGGGAGGACACGCAGTATAAAGGGCGACCAAAAAGATTGAAATGATGCATCTGTACTAAAAAAAGGGTGAAAAAATTCACCCCTCATCACAATCAACGAGCCAGCCTCACCCCAGCGCACTCTCACGCAGACGGGATTTCAGCTTGTTGTATTCGTCGATCACGTACTGCTCAGCCGTGCGCTGATCCTCGATACGCTCTACCCGAACGGCGCAATATTTGTACTCCGGCGTTTTGGTTATCGGGCTTAAGTTTTCGGTCACCAGCTCGTTACAGGCGCCAATCCACCACTGGTAGGTCATATACACCGCCCCGACGTTCGGGCGATCGCTGACCTGCGCCCGGGTGATGATTTTGCCTTTACGCGAATTCACCCACACCAGCGCTTCGTTCTCAATACCGAGCCTTGCGGCATCTGCGGTGTTGATTTGCGCGTAGCCTGGTTCGTCGGCCAGCGCCGCCAGCGCCGCGCAGTTGCCGGTCATCGAACGACAGGAGTAATGGCCGACTTCGCGCACCGTGGAGAGCACCATCGGATACTCTTCGGTGAGCTTATCAATAGGCGCAACCCAATCGCAGGTGAAGAACTGCGCCAGGCCGTTTGGCGTGTCGAACTTCTCTTTAAAGAGGTACGACGTGCCCTGATCGGCGTCGGACTCATCGCTGCACGGCCACATCACATAGCCGAGCTCGCCCATTTTTTCGTAAGTGGCCCCTTTGAAGCTCGGGCACAGATTACGCAACTCATCCCAGATTTCCTGGGTGTTGTTGTAGTGCATCGGGTAGCCCATGCGGGTGGCGATCTCGCTGATGATCTGCCAGTCGGTCTTCAGATTCCACCTCGGCTCTACCGCCTTGAAGAAGCGCTGGAAGCCGCGGTCTGCGGCGGTGTAAACGCCTTCGTGTTCACCCCAGGAGGTGGACGGCAAAATGACGTCCGCCGCCGAAGCGGTTTTGGTCATAAAGATGTCCTGCACGATAACCAGCTCGAGATCTTCAAACCCTTTACGCACCGCAGAGAGTTCAGCGTCCGTCTGAAGCGGATCTTCACCCATGATGTACGCCGCGCGCACTTCGCCGTGCGCCGCACGGTGCGGCAGCTCGCTGATGCGATAGCCGGTATGTGCAGGCAGGCTTTCCACGCCCCAGGCTTTGGCGAATTTCTCGCGGTTGGCAGGGTTGTTGACGTACTGATAGCCCGGATAGGTATCCGGCAGCGCGCCCATATCGCACGCGCCCTGCACGTTGTTTTGACCACGCACCGGGTTCACGCCCACGCTCGGACGACCAAGGTTGCCGGTCAGCATCGCGAGGCTCGTCAGCGAACGCACCGTTTCCACGCCCTGATAGAACTGGGTCACGCCCATGCCCCACAGGATGGCGGCGGATTTCGCGCCCGCGTACATCCGCGCACATTGGCGAATTTCCTGCGCGCTCACGCCGGTAATGGCTTCCACCGACTCCGGCGTATAGCCTTCAACGATTTTGCGATACTCCTCAAAGCCCTCGGTACGGCTGGCGACGAAAGTCGCGTCGTAGAGGTTTTCTTCGATGATTACGTGACCGATCGCATTCAATAGCGCGATATTTGAACCGTTTTTCAGTGCGATATGCATATCGGCAATGCGCGCGGTTTCAATTTTACGCGGATCGCAGACGATAATTTTCGCCCCATTGCGTTTGGCGTTGATCACGTGGTTCGCCACAATAGGGTGTGAATCTGCCGGGTTGTACCCGAAAATAAACACGAGATCGGTGTTATCAATCTCGGTGATGGCATTACTCATTGCGCCGTTACCGACCGACTGGTGCAGACCTGCAACCGAAGGGCCGTGTCAGACGCGTGCGCAGCAGTCGACGTTATTGGTACCAATAACGGCGCGCGCAAATTTCTGCATCACATAGTTAGTTTCATTACCGGTACCACGTGACGACCCCGTGGTCTGAATAGCGTCCGGGCCGTATTTAGCTTTGATCGCGCTCAGGCGTTCGGCCACGTAGTTCAGCGCTTCATCCCAGGACACCGCTTCCAGCTTGCCGCCGCGCTCGCGGCGAATCATTGGGGTTTTCAGGCGCGGGGTGAGGATTTGGGTATCGTTGATAAAATCCCAGCCGTAGTAACCTTTCAGGCACAGCGTGCCCTGATTGGTTTTCCCCTGCGCCGCTTCCGCCCGGACTATTTTGCCGTTATCCACCACCAGGTTTATCTTGCAGCCCGATGCGCAGTAAGGGCAAACCGTGACGACTTTTTTCATCGGTTTCGCTCCAGTTAACCAGTCGCAAATTGCGTTCAGGGCTCCCTGATGCAGGTTTTATGCCACTCTTTATTGTGTGGGTATTCGCGGGGCGAGCCGCGCCATTGAATGACGAAACTGCGCGACTCGACAGTTTTGACGTGTCGAAAAGCGCTGCGATGTGACGGCGGTTAAAGATTCATCACCTGGTGCTGGCATTGGCTGGAGGGCGCCGCAGAATCATCCAGACTTACTCCATGGCGAACTGGGCAGGGGAATGGCGATGAAACCGGTCATACTGGTGATTGATGACGACACGGCAATCTGCGAACTCCTGCGGGATGTCCTCGCCGAGCACGTGTTTGACGTGGCCGTGTGCCATCTCGGTCAGTCCGGCGTGGAGACCGTGGCGCAGCGGGCCGATATCGCGCTGGTGCTGCTCGACATGATGCTGCCTGACATCAATGGCCTGCAGGTGCTCACGCAGATCCAGCGGCTGCGACCGGAGCTGCCGGTGGTGATGCTGACCGGCATGGGCAGCGAATCCGACGTGGTGGTAGGTCTGGAGATGGGTGCCGACGACTACATCGGCAAACCTTTTAATCCGCGCATTGTGGTGGCTCGCCTGAAGGCGGTGCTACGCCGCAGCGGCGCGCTGACGGTGGACGTACGCAGCGGGCAGGGCAGCGGCATGAGCTTTAACGGCTGGCGGCTGGATACCGAACGCTGTGAACTGATCGCTCCCACGCAGCAGGCGGTTGCGCTGACGCAAGGGGAATATGGTCTGCTGCTGGCGCTGGCGCAAAACGCCCGACGCGTGCTGAGTCGTGAACAGCTGCTGGAACTCACCCACAGCGAAAGCATCGAGGTGTTTGACCGCACCATCGACGTGCTCATCATGCGCCTGCGGCGGAAAATTGAAACCAACCCGCACCAGCCGACGCTGATTAAAACCCTGCGCGGGCTGGGATATGTATTTGCGGCGGACGTGGTGCATAGCGATAAAGCTGCGTAGTTTTGCCGGATGGCGCTGACGCTTATCCGGCCTACAAAAACTGATGCTGCAGTTGTAGGCCCGGGCAAGCGAAGCGCCGCCCGGTAATTCAGGCCTGATGTTCACTGATAAACAGCTGTAGCTCATCGAGCGATTTCGCTCCGTCAATTGCGTTGGCGCACTGCAGACTGGCTCTTGCGCAGGCGTGGGCTAACTGCACGCTTTCTTTCAGCCCCCACTTTTCGTGGCAGCCGTACAGGAACCCGGCGCAGAAAGCATCTCCGGCGCCGACGCTGCCGATAATCTCACTTTGCTCCAGCCGCCATGACGGCACCCATTGCCCTGCTTCGCCCGGCGCTTCACACCATGCGCCCTCCGGGCAATGGATCACCACCCGTTGCTTCACGCCAGCTTTCAGCAGCAGCGCGGCGGCAGCGGCGATATTGTCGATAATCGGTTCTCCCTCTTCGGCACGAATCGCCAGTTCGCTAAATTCTCCCGCCTCCAGTTCGTTAATCACCAGATAATCGAGGTGCTGCAACGCCGGACGCACCAGCGGCTGATAGCGCGGGTCGCCCTTACGCGACACCAAATCGAGCGACGTTTCATAGCCTTTCTCGCGCATCTGGGCCAGCAGGCGAGCGGCGCGGGTGCCGTACTCTTTATCAGCCAGATCGAGGCTGTCGAGCAGCAGCAGATAGCCGAGATGGAAGATCTTCATCGATCCTTCCAGCCTGTCGAAGGCGGGCAGATCAAGCAGGCGATTCGCGCCAGGTGAGTGGAAGAACGTGCGCTGGCCGCTGGGATCGGTCATCACCTGCGACATTGACGTTGGCGCAAAGCTGGTGCGCTGCACGTGCTGACGGTTGACGTGATACTGGTCGAGCATCGCCATGATGTAGTCGCCGTCGCTGTCTTCGCCCACCAGCCCGACCGCCTGCAGCGGCAGGTGGCTGCGCATTTTGGCGAGCGTCAGCAGCACGTTCAGCGGTGCGCCGCCCGTTGAACGCTCGCTGTGGGTGATCTCTGCCAGCCAGCCGCGCTCCGGCCACTGCACGATTTTATGCACGTGATCGACCAGCATATTCCCGGCAGCGATAATGCCGATGCGCTCCATCAGGCTTTCCCCACGCTGCCGAAGATGCGCATCTGTTCCGCGACGGTATCGGTAATCGCGGTTTCAATGCCGAGCAGCAGTTCGGCAAACTCGTCATAAATCGGCTGACGATGGTTTATGCGCTGCTCCACCGCCGCGAGCGCTGCCTGCGACATCCCGGTGTAGAAGTTGATTTTGTGAATGCCAAGCTCAATGGCGCGGCGGAAATCCGCATCGCTGATGCCGGAGCCGCCATGCAGCACCAGCGGCAGGCCGGTTTGCTCGCGAATGGCGTCGAGGCGGGCGAAGTCGAGCTTCGGCTCGCCTTTGTATTTGCCGTGGGCGTTGCCTATGGCGACGGCGAGGGCGTCAATGCCCGTTCTGTCGACGAATTCGCGTGCCAGATTTGGGTCGGTGAAAAACGCTTCGTCGGCGTGACCGTACAGCGCGCCCCCTTCGTCTCCTCCTACCGCGCCCAGTTCTGCCTCAACCGATACGCCAACCGCGTGGCACATCTTCACCACTTCGCGGGTCTGGCGAATATTTTCGTCGTAATCGAGCGTTGAGCCGTCGAACATGACCGAGCTGAATCCCAGGCGCAGCGCACGCACCACCGCCTCAAAATGCAGGCCATGATCGAGGTTCAGCACCACCGGAATGTCGTGCCGGGAAGCCTCAAAACGCACGGCTTCGACCAGCGATTCCAGCGACAGGTACTTAAAATGCACCTCGGCGATATTGATGATAAAAGGCGAGCGCTCCTGCTCCGCGGCGGCAAACAGTGCGCGTAGAAAATGGGAGTCGAGGACGTTAAATGCGCCCAGCGCGTAGCGATGCTCGCGAGCGTGGGCCAGGCCGTCGGCGAGGGAGATCAGAGGCATAGCGTTCTCCTTCATACCCGTCATCTTTCAGGCTGTAGTTGCGTTGGCGGCATTCGCAAACCCGAATCACTTACTGAGGTAAGCGCATCGGGATTTGCTCTCTTGCCGCCTTTCTGCAGCCTGAAATCTATAGGGTATGGTTAATGAAAAGGCGGTATTCATTGCACAGCACCAGATGCGCTGGCTCGTCTTCTTCAATGCTGCTGTAGCGCTCAAGCGGAAACAGGAAGTGGTTGTCGTGGTCGTCATCGTTAACGGTGGAGACTTCTCCCACCAGCACGTCGCCGAAGCCGCGCTCGCCCCAGAAGCTGTGATAAAGCCCCGGCGGCAGGCAGATGCTTTCCCCCGGCGACAGCCGAAGCTGGCTGCCTGCGGCATGCGTTTGCCGACAGCCGTCGAGCGTCACGGTGACGTCGGTGTTTTCGGTCTGCGCGTTCATATCCGCGTTCCACAGCTCAATAATCAGATTGCCGCCGCCGCGGTTGATAATGTCTTCCCGCTTGCGCCAGTGGAAATGCATCGGCGTCACCTGCCCGTCGCGCACGTGCATGATTTTTTCCGCGTAGCTCTTTTCATAGGGCATACCGTTGGGCGAGCCGTTACGCAGGGTAAAGAGGGTCAGCCCCTGCGCCAGAAAATTTGTGCCGCCAAAGGCGGTGACGTCCCAGCCGAGCTTAAGGGCAAACACTTCGTGCCAGGCATCCGGGTCGAGCTGGTGCCACTTCGTTGGCGGGAAGCTGGCAAACGCGGGCAGGTGGACGTCGTGCATGGAGAAAAACTGCCGCGTCTGACCGAGTATGTCGTTGATGTCGGAGCGTTTCATAGATTCTCCTTTGGCGTGTTACCCCTAACCCTCTCCCATAGGGGAGAGGGAACTGTACGGTGCGGTTTTGACGTTTCCCCTCGCCCCTTTGGGGAGAGGGCCGGGGTGAGGGGAAGTGGCTGCACAATCCTTACTTAACCGTCCAGCCCTTATACGTTCCGATGTTTTTCTTATCGATTAACGTCACCGGGATCAGCACGGGCTCTTTCGGCGCAGGTTTGCCCTGTAGTATGTCATAGCCGATTTCCACCGCTTTTGCTGCCATTACCTGCGGATCCTGCGCAGGCGTTGCCACAAACAGCGAGTTCTCGCGCTTCAGCGCTTCTTCACCGTCCGGACTGCCGTCGACACCGACGATAAAGAACTCTTTACGCTGCGCCTGTTTCGCGGCCAGATCGGCACCGATCGCCGTTGGATCGTTAATCGCGAACACGCCGTCGATCTTCGGATTCGCTGCCAGCAGCGAAGTCATCACCTCCAGCCCGCCTTCGCGGCTGCCTTTGGCGTTCTGGTTGTCAGACAGCACCTTGATGTCAGGATGCTTTTTGAACTCGGTCTGACAGCCTTCTACGCGGTTCTGCACGGCGGAAACCGGCGGCCCGTTGATGATCACCACGTTGCCTTTGCCGTTCAGGCGATCGGTGATGTATTTACAGGCCATTTCGCCCGCCTGGGTGTTATCGGAAGTGATGGTTGCGTCGGCCCCTTCGGCCGCCACGTCAACCGCCACGACCACGATCCCCGCTTCTTTCGCGCGCTTCACCGCCGGGCCAATGCCTTTGGAATCCGCGGCGTTAAGAATGATCATATCGACCTTCGCGGCGATAAAGTTATCGATCTGCGTGACCTGTTGGCCGAGATCGTAGCCGCTGGAGACCAGCGTCACCTTCACGTTATCGCCAGCCAGTTTGCGGGCTTCCAGCTCAGCCCCTTTGGTTATTTGCACGAAGAACGGGTTGGCAAGGTCGCCGACCGTCACGCCGATGGACTTCAGCTCTTTGGCCTGGGTGAACGGCGCTGCGGTTAGCAGCGCTCCCGCACAGAGCGTAATAGCAATGGGCTTCAAACGCATATGACTTTCCTCATGTAGAGTACTTTTTGTTGTGAGTGCCTGATGGCGCTGCGCTTATCAGGCCTACGGATCGGTAGGCTGGATAGGCGGACACGCCGCATCCGGCAGGTTTATGCACTTTGATGGTGTCGGGTACGGTATTTGTCGATCAGTACCGCAATGATGATCACCGCCCCTTTGATCACCAGTTGCCAGAAGTAGGAGACGCCCATCAGCGTCATGCCGTTGTTGAGCGTGGCGATAATCAGCGCCCCCACCAGCGTGCCGGTGATGGTGCCGATGCCGCCGACGAAGCTGGTGCCGCCGAGAATCACCGCCGCGATGGCGTCCAGCTCGTAGCCCATGCCGAGGTTGCCGTTGGCGCTGTAGAGCCGCGAGGCGCTCATCACCCCGCCGAGCCCGGAGAGCAGGCCGCTCATGCCATACACAAACAACAGCACCAGCCACACCTTAATGCCCGTCAGGCGCGCCGCCTGCATGTTGCCCCCGACCGCGTAAATGTGAACGCCGAGGGTGGTGCGGCGCAGGATGAACCAGCACACCACGATCACCGCCAGCGCGATCACTACCAGCCACGGAATGGGCCCGAGATAGTCGTTGCCGATCCATTCGAAGCTGATATTGGAGTTGATCACCGTCGTGCCGTCCGCCAGCAGATAAGCCGCACCGCGCAGCGCCGTATAGGTGCCGAGCGTGACGATAAACGGCGGCAGTCCGGCGAAAGCGACCAGTGCGCCATTAAACAGCCCGAGCAGCAGGCCGAGCATCAGCGCGGCGGGAATTGAGAGCATGGCAAATTCAGGGATCAGCGATACCACCATTGCCGCCACCGCCGTGGTGCCCAAAATGGAACCCACGGAAAGGTCTATCCCGCCGGTGAGAATGATGAAGGTCATCCCCGCTGCCAGCACGATGTTGATCGACGCCTGGCGGGTAATGTTCAGCAGATTGCTTTCGGTGAAGAAGTTCGACGCAACGAAGCCAAATACCGCCACAATCAGGATTAGGATCGGCAGGATCCCCACGGTCTGCATCAGATCGCCCATCAGCATTTTGCGGGCCGAGGTTTTTGCCACCTGCTGCGGCGAAGGCACGGAATTCTCTTTTTGCGTGGTCATGGTTGTACCGCCTGGTGGTGGGATTCGTTCACGCCCGTGGCGAGCGTCATAATATTTTCCTGGGTGATGTCGTGGTTCAGCAGTTCACCGGCAATGCTGCCCTCGCGCATGACGTACACCCGGTCGCTCATGCCGACGATTTCCGGCAGCTCGCTGGAGATCATCAGGATGGCCACGCCCTGACGCGCCATCTGGTTCATGATGCGGTAGATCTCGCTTTTCGCGCCGACGTCCACGCCGCGCGTTGGTTCATCGAGGATCAGAATGCGCGGGCCAATGGCCACCCAGCGGGAGATCAGCAGCTTCTGCTGGTTGCCGCCGGACAGGCCGCCCGCCCGCACCTGGGAATGCGGCACGCGAATATTCAGCAATTTAATGGCGTCGTCGGAAATGCTTTGCGCCTTTTTGCGATCGAGCATGCCGTAATGCGCGTCACGCTCGAGCGTCGCCATGGTGATGTTTTCCTGCGCAGCCAGTTCGAGGAACAGCCCCTGCTCTTTGCGGTTTTCGGTGAGGAAGCCGATGCCTAAATCAATAGCTTCGCGCGGGGAGTGAATAAGCACGGGTTCGCCGTCCACTTCAATCACGCCGCCGGTGGCTTTACGCACGCCGAAAATCAGCTGCGCCAGTTCGGAGCGGCCCGCACCCACTAAGCCTGCCAGGCCGACGATTTCGCCAGAGCGCACCAGCAGGCTGCATGGCTGTACTTTGCCGCCGTCCGTCAGATGATGAACGTTGAGGCGCGGCTGGCCGTGGGGAATATCACGCTCTTTGTTGAACAGATCGCTCAGCGGGCGGCCCACCATCATGCGCACCAGCTCGGAGGCGTTGAGCTTGTCGCGCATCAGGCTGCCAACGTACTGCCCGTCGCGCAGGACGCTGACGCGGTCGGAGAGCTCATACACTTCCGCCATGCGGTGGCTGATGTAGATGATTGCCATCCCTTCGTCGCGCAGGCGCAAAATGAGTTCGAACAGGCGATGGGTTTCGCGGGAGGAGAGG
Organism: Scandinavium sp. UTDF21-P1B; assembly: GCF_040750395.1. NCBI lineage: Bacteria > Pseudomonadati > Pseudomonadota > Gammaproteobacteria > Enterobacterales > Enterobacteriaceae > Scandinavium > Scandinavium sp. UTDF21-P1B. The sequence goes on along the minus strand of NZ_JBFLVD010000012.1, from coordinate 168,011 downwards.
GCCGCGGTGGGTTCATCCATCACCAGAATGCGGCTATTGCGGTGCAGCGCGCGGGCGATCTCCACCTGCTGCTGTTCGGCAATGGTGAGCTTCATTACCCGATCGGTGGCTTTGAACTGTGCTCCGAAGCGGTTAATGACCTCCTGCGCCTGAGCGACCATGGTTCTCCGCTGTACCAGCCCGCCCCGGGACAGCTCGCTGCCGAGGAAAATGTTCTCAGCGACGGTTAGATTTGGGGCCAGCTGCATCTCCTGATAAATCAGGGTAATGCCCGCTGCCAGCGCATCTTTCGGCCCTTTGATAGCGCGGGGCTTGCCGTCGATCAGGATCTCGCCGCTGGTGGCGGTATAGGCCCCGGCGAGGATTTTCATTAGCGTGCTTTTGCCTGCGCCGTTTTCCCCCATCAGGGCGTGGATTTCGCCGGGAAATACCGTTAAATCCACGCCTTTCAGCGCATAAAACTTGCCGAACGCTTTGGCGATATTGCGCATCTCAAGTACCGGCGTCTGATTCATGGCGCAACTCCTGAGGGAAGGTCGATATCAGCAGTCCATCACAGGAAAGTAAATGCAAAATGTCAGAGGCCGTTCATATTTGTCATAGTGCGGGGAATTTGATTCGGGTCACAGTCAGCCCTCTCCCTGACCCTCTCCCGGAGGGAGAGGGAACCGATCGGCATTCTCCCTTACGCGACCGGAGCCGGTTTGGTTTTCTCCCTCTCCCTTTTGGGAGAGGGCCGGGGAGAGGGTATGCACGAAGCTCACAAACGGAGATACCATGCCACTACGCCAACCCTCGTTCTTTACCAGCGCCCGCGGCCGCCTGCTGTTTTTCAACCTGCTGGTGGTGGCGGTGACGCTGATGGTGAGTGCGGCGGCGGTGCTGGGCTTTCGTCACGCCAGTCAGATCCAGGAGCAGGTGCAGCAGCAGACCTTTGATGACGTCACCAGCAGCATGAACCTGGCGCGCGATACGGCGAACGTGGCGACGGCGGCGGTGCGGCTTTCACAGGTCGTTGGCGCGCTGGAATACAAAGGTGAAGCGGAGCGTTTACAGGCAACGCAAAGCGCGCTGAAACACTCTCTCGACCAGCTGGCCGCCGCACCCCTGGCAAGCCATGAACCGGAGCTGGTGCAGCGTATTATCCAGCGCAGCAATGAACTTCAGCAAAGCGTGGAAGGGATGCTACAGCGCGGCCAGCAGCGCCATCTTGAGCGTAACGCTCTGCTAAGTTCCCTCTATCAGAATCAGAGCTATCTGCGACATCTGGAAACGATTAACCAGCGTCCTGGCGAAGGTTCGCTGGATGAGCGCCTGCTGAAGGAAATGGATCGGCTGATGACGGCGGCAATTGAAACGCCGACGCCGCGTTCGGTGGTGCGTCAGCTGGACGTGGTGATGGCTGGCGTGCCGCAGGCAAGCGCCGATCTTCCCATCGCCTTTATCCTGCCGGACTTTAACGCTGAGCTGCACAAGCTGGCGCCGCTCTCCGTAAAGCTTGAGCAAAGCGATCTGGCTATCAGCTGGTACATGTTCCACATCAAAGCGCTGGTCGCCATCCTCAACGACGACATCAATCAGTACGTGATGCAGGTGGCGCGTTCATCCGAACAACGCGTGGCCGAAAGCCATCGCGAGCTGGGGTCGATTGTTGACCTGATCGTCAGCTTTGCCCTGCTGGCGCTGATCATCACCGGCTTTGCGGGCTGGTATATCTATCGCAACCTGGGCTCGAACCTGAACGCCATCTCCTCGGCGATGTCGCGGCTGGCCCACGGCGAGCAGGACGTTTCCGTGCCTGCATTGCAGCGGCGCGATGAGCTGGGTGAACTGGCGCGTGCCTTCAGCGTATTTGCCCGCAACACCGCTTCGCTTGAGCACGCCTCAAGGCTGCTGAAGCAAAAGACAACGCAGATGGAGCTCGATCGCATCGAGCGCCAGGGGCTGGAGGATGCCCTGCTGCACAGCCAGAAAATGAAGGCGGTCGGACAGCTGACCGGTGGCCTGGCCCACGATTTCAATAACCTGCTGGCGGTGATTGTCGGCAGCCTCGAGCTGGTGAAGCCGAACGAAGACGATGAGGCGCGTATCTCCCGGGCGCTGAAAGCCGCCGAGCGCGGAGCCCTGCTTACCCAGCGCCTGCTGGCGTTCTCGCGTAAGCAGTCGCTGCATCCGCACGCCGTTGAGATGAAGGGACTGCTGGAGAACCTCGGCGAACTGATGCGCCACTCCTTGCCCTCCACGCTGACGCTGGATATTGAGGCCCAAAGCCCGGCTTGGTCGGCGTGGATCGACGTTGGTCAGCTTGAGAACGCCATTATCAACCTGGTGATGAACGCCCGCGATGCGATGGACGGGCAGTCCGGCGTTATCAAAATTCGCACCTGGAATCAGCGCGTCACCCGCAGCGACGGGCGCAGGCAGGATATGGTGGCCATTGAGGTGATCGACCACGGCAGCGGCATGTCGCAGGAGGTAAAGACGCAGGTGTTCGAGCCGTTCTTCACCACTAAGCAGACCGGCAGCGGCAGCGGACTCGGGCTGTCGATGGTCTACGGGTTTGTCCGCCAGTCCGGCGGGCGGGTGGAAATCGAGAGCGCGCCGGGGCAGGGCACCACGGTACGGCTACAGCTGCCACGTTCGACGCTACAGGCAGTGGAACGATTGCCGGAAGCCATCGTGGCCGATGAGCTACCCGCCGAACGGCTGGCGCTGGTGCTGGAGGACGAAACCGACGTGCGTCAGACTCTGTGCGAACAGCTGCACCAGCTGGGCTGGCTGACGCTGGAGGCCGCCGACGGCGATCAGGCTATCGCGCTACTTGATGCCTCAGAAGAGATAGCGATGCTGATAAGTGATTTGATGCTGCCGGGCAGGCTGAGCGGTGCGGAAGTGGTGAATCACGCGCGCACTTACCATCCGCAGGTCGCCGTGCTGATGATCAGCGGTCAGGATCTGCGTCCGGCAAACAACCCGCAGCTGCCGGACGTGGCGCTGCTGCGAAAACCCTTTACCCGAACGCAGCTTGCACAGGCGCTGCGTCAGGCGCAGACGTAATTGAGATTCGTCCGCTACTCGCCGTTATGGGCATTGATTAGGCTGAGGTCAGTTCACTCCAGAGCCTGATCCGATGAAACGACCCGCAACGGCGCTGCTGTTTTGCACGCTCTCCCTGGCAAGCCAGCTGGCGCATGCCGATATCATTGATGATGCGATCGGCAACATTCAGCAGGCGATCAACGACGCGTACAAACCGGACAGCGATCGCGTTTATCACGACGATCGCGACGACGATGACAGCGATCGCCCGCAGAATACCGAACGCAGCCGTCAGTATGATGACCGCTACCGTCAGCTTGAAGACAGGCGTCGCCAGTTAGACGACAGGCAGCGTCAGCTCGACCAGGAGCGCCGTCAGCTCGATGACGAAGAAAATCAGCTGCGGGAAGAGTACGACCGCTAATCCACCACAATGTCCATTCCGTCAAATCCCGCTTCGATGCCTTCCGGCAGCGGGTTGTCCATCATCCACGCGTCAAACTGATGGCTGATGTGCGTCAGCACCACGCGCGGGCAGCGGACGATCTCGTTGATCGCCATAACCGTGTTCAGATCGCAGTGATTGCGCGGCGGCTCCGTGCGCGGCTCGTGGCTACAGTCGATGATCGTCACCTGCGGGCGGTTGTTGAGTAAAAATTTCAGCGTTTTTTCCGGCAGCCCGGCGGTGTCCGAGAGCCACGCCACCCGGCTGTGGGCGGATTCCAGCAGGTAGCCGAAGGTGAGTTTTGAATGGTTGAGCGGCAGCGGTGTGACCTGCAAGCCCTGCAGTTCAAACACCACAAACGGCTCGACGACGTGGCTGAAATCGAGCAGGCCGGGATGCTTAAAGAGATCGTCACACCCCTGCTCGTCCGGCGGCCCGTAAACGGGGATTTTATCACCCACGCCCCAGCGCAGCGGAAACAGGCCCTGCACGTGATCCATATGATAATGGGTGAGCAAAAACTGGCGGAAGCTGCCTGCTGCATGATGGTCCATCAGGTCAGGGATCCCCGCGTCCAGTAGCGTGACAGCGCCGTTGTAGCGCACTTCACCGCTGCATGGGCGACGGCGAAAATCGGAGTTGAGCCGTGCGCGCTGGCAGGCTTTGCATTCACAGCCGAAGGCGGGCACCAGCTGCGCGCCGCCGGTGCCGGTCAGGCGAATGGACAGGTTCATGGGTCACCTCGTCAGAGAGCGCCGGGTGGCGGCTTTGCCTTACCCGGCCTACAAAACCGTAGGCCCGGCAAACGCAGTGCCGCCGGGCAATTGTTCACAGCGTCTTCTTAAACCGAAAATGGCTCTGCTCGTACCCTTCTCGCTGGTAGAAACGGTGCGCATCGGTACGGACCTTGCCGCTGGAGAGCTCCATCAGGCTGGCGCCGTTTTTGCGGGCTTCGTCTTCGGCCCATGCCAGAAGCCGTTTACCAACGTTCAGGCCGCGCATCTGCGGCAGGACGACCAGCTCCTGAATCTCGCCAATCCAGCAGTTGAGGTTCAGCGGGAACATGATCTGGATACCGATAAGCCCGACGACTTCGCCGCTTACCTCGGCCAACTGATAGCGCTGCTGCGGGTTGTTAAGGTTCGCGGCAAAGCCCGCCGCGAAGGTGTTGCGGTCATAGGCTTTCTTTTTCAGCTCGCAAATCAGGCCATAAACGGCTTCGGTATCGGCGAGGCTTGCGGGGCGAAGGTCACAGGACATGCTGGCTCTCTTTCTGGTTTCCATGAGTGCGGATCATCTGCAAAAAGGTGTCCACAGACTGTAGCAGACTGCCGTCGTTGTTCAGCATTAAACAGCCGGTGGGCGTGTAGCGTGCGGCGCGATCGAGCCGCTGTGCTATCTCTTTTTGCGTTTCCCTTCCGCGTTGTTCGAGGCGGCTGCGCAGCACATCGGGTGACACCTGCAAACACACCGGCAGCAGCGCATTGGCATAGCGGGCCTTCGCCTGCGGCAGATGGGCGCGAGAACCGTTCACCACCACGTCAAACCCGGCGTGCAGCCAGACGTCGATTTCAATGCCGACGCCGTAGTACAGCGCGTTGGCGTGCCAGCTCAGGGCGAAAAGCTGGCGCTCGGCGCGGGTGAAAAATTCATGCTCGCTGAGCGCGATATGGTTTTCGCTTCCGGCACTGGCTGGGCGGGTAATGTAGCGATGAGCGACCAGCATCTGTGCGTGTTCCTGCTGGCGTAACGCCGCCAGCAGGCTGTCTTTCCCTGACCCGGACGGGCCGACTAACCAGATAAGTCTTCCCGTCATCAGAACACCCTCTTGCCCTGGCGCCACACGTGGTCGATATGCACGTGCTCGCCTTTGCGGTGCACCAGCACCAGGTCCGCGCGTTTGCCTTCGGCAATCACGCCACGGTCGGAGAGATTAAGCGCCCGCGCGGGGTTGCGCGTGACGAGGTGAATCGCCTGAGGCAGGTTGAACGCATTGCGATCGTCGTCAGCGATGCGGAACGCGGCGTCCAGCAGGCTCGCCGGGTAATAGTCAGACGAGAGAATATCGAGCAGGCCGCGTGAGGCCAGTTCATGTGCCGCCACGTTGCCGGAATGCGAGCCGCCGCGCACGATGTTCGGGGCACCCATCAGCACGTTCATTCCAAGCTGGCGGGAAGAGTGCGCGGCTTCGAACGTGGTGGGAAATTCTGCGATCACGCTACCAATCTGATGCGATTCCACAACATGCTCGTGCGTAGCATCGTCGTGGCTTGCCAGCGCAATATTACGCGCGCGGCAGGCTTCGGAAATGGCCATTCTGTTCGGATACGACCACTCCTCTGCCAGCGCGGTTTGCTCGGTTTCGAAACGCGCCATCTGCTCGTTGGTCAGGTGATATTTGCCCTGATAGTACTCGCGATATTTCGAACGGTCGGCGTACTGGCGCTGGCCCGGCGAGTGATCCATCAGGGAAACCAGCGACACCAGCTCCCGGTCGACCAGCTTTTCAAACAGCGGCAGGGTGGTGAAATGCGGCAGCTCGCAGCGCAGGTGCAGGCGATGCTCGGCGCGGTTGAGGCCGCGCTTTTGCGTGTCCTCGACGGCGTTGATCATCTTCTCTAAGTTTTCCAGACGATCGCCGCCGTCGCGTACGTCGCCAATCGCCACCGCGTCCAGCACGGTGGTGATGCCGCTTGCCACCATCAGCGCGTCATGGCTGCTCATTGCCGAATGCGCGGGCCAGTCGACTTTCGGGCGCGGGGTGAAGAATTTATCAAGGTTGTCGGTGTGCAGCTCAATGAGCCCCGGCAGCAGCCAGCCGCCTTCGCCGTCCATTGCCTGCGGATTCTGGCTTTGGGTTTCGGCGAAGGTACGGATCACGCCGTCCTGAATATCAATGGAGCCGTGAACCACTTCATTTTCCAGCACTAACTTCACGTTGTTGATAATCATGCTGCGGCTCCCATCGGGTACAGGCGGTCGGCGACGCGGGAGCGCACCGCTTCATCATGGAAAATGCCGACGATCGCCGCGCCGCGCGCCTTGGCTTCGTCGATAAGCTGAACCACGGCGGCGCTGTTCTTTTCATCCAGCGAGGCGGTGGGTTCATCAAGCAGCAGAATCGGGTAGTCAACGACAAACCCACGGGCGATGTTGACGCGCTGCTGCTCGCCGCCGGAGAAGGTTGAGGGCGGCAGGTGCCACAAATGTTCCGGCACGTTCAGGCGCGTTAACAGACTCGCGGCTTTGACATAGCACTCATCGCGAGGTACGCCGAGATCCAGCAGCGGCTGCATAACGACGTCGAGCGCCGAAATACGTGGGATCACGCGCAGGAACTGACTTACCCAGCCGATGGTGGTTTTGCGCACTTCCAGCACTTTGCGCGCCGGAGCGGTGACTAAATCGACCCACTCATCACCGTGCCTCACGTGAATGTGGCCCGTGTCCGGCAGATAGTTGGCGTACAGGGAGCGTAAGAGAGTTGATTTTCCGCTGCCGGAATGGCCATGCAGTACGACGCATTCCCCGGCGTCGACGGTCAGTTCGGCTTTCCAGAGCACCGGCAGGTGAATGCCGTTTTGATGATGCAGGACGAAGGTTTTACTCAGGTTTTCAACGCGAATCATGTTGGCCTCGTGATTCTGATTGCCGGGTGGCGCTGCGCTTACCCGGCCTACAAATATATGGCGCTGTAGGTCGGGTAAGGCAAAGCCGCCACCCGACAAAAAGTCAGTTCTGCAATACGGACGACACCAGTAGCTGGGTATACGGATGGTGCGGGTCGTCGAGCACGCGGTCGGTTAAGCCACTTTCCACCACCTGGCCCTCCTTCATCACCATCAGTCGGTCTGCCAGTAGGCGGGCGACACCCAAATCATGGGTGACAATCACCACCGCCAGATCCAGTTCCACCACCAGGCCTCTGAGCAGGTCGAGCAGGCGCGCCTGCACGGAGACGTCAAGGCCACCGGTGGGCTCGTCCATAAACACCAGCTTCGGGTGCGTCACCAGGTTGCGGGCGATTTGCAGGCGCTGCTGCATGCCGCCGGAGAACGTCGTCGGCAGTTCGTCGATGCGTGATGGCGGGATTTCCACCGCCTCCAGCCACTGCTGCGCGGTTTCGCGAATGTGGCCGTAGTGGCGCGCCCCGGTGGCCATCAGGCGCTCGCCGATGTTGCCGCCCGCCGAAACCTGGCGGCGCAGGCCGTCCATCGGGTGCTGGTGGACGACACCCCATTCGGTGCGCAGCAGGCGACGGCGCTTGCCTTCGCTCATGCCGTACAGCGACTGGTTTTCGTAAACCACTTCGCCCTGCTGCGGGGCCAGGCGTGCGGAAATGGCCTTCAGCAGCGTGGTTTTGCCGGAGCCGGATTCGCCGACGATACCGAGGACTTCGCCAGGCCACAGCTCAAACGAGACGTCGGTGAAGCCTTTGCCTGGCGCATAAAGGTGGGTCAGGTTATTGACCGAAAGTAGCGGCTGATTCATTGGTTTAGCGCCTCGCTCTGTTGGCGGCAGTAGTCGGTATCGGAGCAGACAAACATCCGTTTGCCGGTGTCGTCGAGCACCACTTCATCGAGGTAGCTGTGGCGCGAGCCGCAGATGGCGCAGGGCTCATCCCACTGCTGGACGGTGAACGGATGATCGTCGAAGTCGAGGCTTTCCACTTTGGTATACGGCGGCACAGCGTAGATACGCTTCTCGCGACCGGCTCCGAACAGCTGCAGCGCGGGCATATTGTCCATTTTCGGGTTGTCGAATTTTGGGATCGGCGACGGGTCCATGACGTAGCGGTTGTTGACCTTCACCGGGTAGGCGTAGGTGGTGGCGATGTGGCCGAAGCGGGCGATATCTTCGTACAGCTTCACCTGCATCACGCCGTACTCTTCCAGCGCGTGCATGGTGCGGGTTTCGGTTTCGCGCGGCTCGATAAAGCGCAGAGGCTCCGGAATCGGTACCTGGAAAATCAGAATCTGATCCTCAACCAGCGGCGTTTCGGGAATGCGGTGACGCGTCTGGATAAGCGTCGCGTCTTCGGTTTTTTCCGTGGTATTGACCCCGGTAACACGTTTAAAGAAGTTACGGATAGAGACTGCGTTGGTGGTGTCGTCGGCACCCTGGTCAATCACCTTCAGCACGTCCGCTTCGCCGATAACGCTTGCGGTGAGCTGAATACCGCCGGTGCCCCAGCCGTAAGGCATCGGCATTTCACGCCCGCCGAACGGCACCTGATAGCCGGGAATGGCGACGGCTTTCAGAATGGCGCGGCGGATCATGCGCTTGGTTTGTTCGTCGAGATACGCGAAGTTATAGCCGCTGAGATTAGCCACGGTTGCGCTCCTGTTGCAGGCGTTTAAGCAGTTCCAGTTCGGCCTGGAAATCGACGTAGTGGGGCAGTTTGAGGTGTGAGACGAATCCTGCGGCTTCGACGTTATCGGCGTGGGCCAGCACGAATTCCTCGTCCTGCGCCGGGCCCGCAACGTGCTCATCGTACTCCGGTGCCTGAAGCGCCCGGTCCATCAGCGCCATCGCCATTGCTTTACGTTCGCTGAGGCCGAACACCAGCCCGTAGCCGCGCGTGAAGTGAGGCGCTTCCTCTTCCGGGGCGACAAAGCCGTTGACCATTTCGCATTCGGTCATCAGCAGTTCGCCGACGTTCACTGCAAAACCCAGCTCTTCCGGCACAATTTCCACGTTAACGTGGCCGCTGCGGATTTCCCCTGCAAACGGGTGATTACGCCCGTAGCCGCGCTGCGTGGAGTAGGCCAGTGCCAGCAGATAGCCTTCGTCGCCGCGCATCAGCTGTTGCAGGCGGGAAGCGCGTGAGCACGGATAAACCGGCGGCGTGCGGGTGATATCGTCCGGCGTGGCGCCGGTATCTTCTTCGGCTTTCGCCAGTCCCTGGTGGGTCAGCAGGCTGAACACGTGCGGCGAGGCGGCGGGCTGTTCATCGCCCGGGCGAACGCCAGGCGTTTCGCCGTTCGCCAGCAGGGCGAAATCCAGCAGGCGATGCGTGTAATCGTAGGTGGGGCCAAGCAACTGGCCGCCGGGCACGTCCTTGTACACGGCGGAGATACGGCGCTCGATGCGCATGTCGGCGGTGTTAATCGGCTCGCTGACGGCGAGTTTTGCAAGGGTGGTGCGGTATGCGCGCAGCAGGAAGATGGCTTCGACGTTATCACCGCTGGCCTGCTTCAGCGCCAGCGCTGCCAGTTCGCGGTCGGCGATGCCGCCTTCGGTCATCACCCGGTCAACGGCGAGGTTGAGCTGTTGCTCGATTTGCTCCACGGTAATCTCTGGCAGGGCCGGATTACCACGGCGTTTTTGCTCCTGCAAAGCGTGCGCGGCGGCGATGGCCTTTTCGCCCCCTTTGACGGCAACGTACATCAGCAAACCTCCACGTGAGTGGTACGCGGGATGGCCAGCAGGCGGTCGCCGCAGGTCAGAATCAGGTCAACGCCCAGCGGGAACGGGTGCGGGCGTTCGGTCAGCTCATGCAGAATGCACGCCAGCAGCTGTGGGGCGATCATCCGCTCTTCCTGAATGCCCGCGCCGGTCAGGCGCAGCATGCGGCCACCGCTCAGGCTGTTCAGCTGCACAATCAGCGTGGCGCTGGTTTCCGGAGCGATGGCGCTGCCTGCCGAGAGCGCATTCAGCTGTTCGGTGCTGATAGAGGCATCGGTCACGGCGAACAGCGCGTGGTGCGGCTGTTCCACTAAAGGCGCGTTGGTGTGAAAACGCAGGTTCTGACGGGCGATGTCGTTGTCCAGCGGGCCGGAGAGCCACACCGGCGTATCGTTATCGGCGAGCGTCAGCAGTACGCTGGTGGTGGCAGGTGAGAGCGGCTGCCAGCCGTGCTTATGTTGATGCAGCGACACAATCACGCCGGGCTCGCTCATGGCCTTCAGCAGACGGCGAAAACTGTGTTGGGCATCCTGCACCGGAAGCGGGAAAGCGGTTTTCAGTTCGGTAGAAAGCGTCATGCGTTGTCTCCACGCACTAAGGTAAAGAAGTCCACCCGGCTGGCGTTCACTTCTGCCTGACGCGCGGCAATGCGCGCTTCGCGTTCGGCTTCCAGCGGGGCAATTAAGGTTTCCATCAGGGTCCGGAACCGGGATTCGGTTTGCAGCAGGGCATCGATAAGCGCGCAGCGTTCGGCGTGGGCTTTATCGCGCCCGAGGATCCAGCTGTAGCCGATCGTCCCGTCAGCCAGGCGCACAGCGGCGCGGGTCAGCGTGGCGTCTCCGGCGAAGAAGCGGGAGCCCGTGGCACCCATCCGGGCCTGGATTTGCACCAGCCCGCTTTCGGGCGTGCGCAGGGTTTCATACTCAGGCGAGAGCCGTAGCGCCTGCATGCGGGCAGCGAGTGCAGCGGGCTCGCTGTGGGCCAGCGCCGACATCCAGCGCTGGCGGGTTGCGGTATCGAAGGGCATTCAGTGCTCCATGGTGAATTCAATCATGTCGGCGCGGGTCAGGCTGACGGAGTACTCCGCCGCGTTCGCTTCGCTTTCACGGTGGTTCAGGGTGCGCACGCACAGCAGCGGCGCCATGTTCGGAATTTCGAGGACCTTGCTTTCTTTTGCCTGGGCGCGACGGGCGCTGATTCGCGTCTGGGTGCGCGTCAGGCCCAGGCCCAGTTCGGCATACAGAAAATCGTGCAGCGAGCCGCTGTTGAAGCGCTGCAGCGCAGGCCAGAACTGCATGTCGGCAAAGTAGTGATCGATGAGGCACAGCGCGACGCCGTTGACCCGACGCAGGGTGCGCAAGTGGATAACGTTGTCGCCTTCCTGAACCCCCAGCGCATCCGCCACGTGACCAGAGGCCGGGCGCAGCACCGACAGCAGCTTTTCGCTGGTCGGGTGGCTGCCCTGATCGAGCAGGTTCTGGCTGAAGCGGGCCTGAGCGTTGAGCGGGTAATCGAACGGGCGCATCAGCACCAGCACGCCCACGCCCTGACGGCGCTGAACCCACCCTTTTTCCACCAGCTGATCGATGGCGCGGCGAAGGGTATGGCGGTTGACTTCAAAACGCGCCGCCAGCTGATGTTCGGCCGGAAGGTAGTCGCCGCAGCGGTACTGGTTGCGCAGCTCCTGCTCGAGCTTCGCGGCAATCTCCTCGTAGCGCGTCGGATAACTGGTCGGATGTCTGGACAAGTTGATCATAAGGTAGACCTCTTCAACGTATGCCTGGCCTGTAATCCTCACCCTAGCCCTCTCCCTGTAAGGGAGAGGGAACAGTAAGGTGCTTCGGTATAACAAGGTGCAGTGGTTTTTCTCCCTTGCCCCTCCGGGGAGAGGGGCGGGGTGAGGGGGAATTGTCCACATCGTGACGAGGCAATATGACAGCGCCGTTAAGGCACGGTGACTGAGAGATGAAGAGTTAAGGTGAGTCGTGTGACAGGGCGAGTGGCCTCGCCCTGAAGGAGGTTACTGCTGCTGTTTGACGACGTTTATCATCCACGGCACGCCGAATTGATCGACGACTTTGCCAAATCCGTGTGCCCAGAAGGTTTCCTGCCAGTCCATTTCGACCTTGCCTCCCTGCGCGAGCCCATCGAACCAGCGCTTCCCTTCGTTGACGTCCTGAGTGTCGAGTACCAGCGTGAAGCCGGAATAGCTGACGCTGCCAGGCGTGCCGTCGCTCATCATGATGTCGCTGCCCGCGATACGTACGTTGGAGTGGGCGATAGCCTCGGGCGGAAAAGACAGGGCGGACGGACAGTCTTCGTCGCTGTTTTCCGATTTTGGCATTTCACCAAAGGTAATGACGTAACCGACTTCTGCGTTTAGCGCCTGCTGATAAAAAGCGTGGGCTTCTTTGCAGTTACCGGCAAAAGAGATGTAGGGACTTAAAGGCATAACCACGACCTCGGTCTGAATTGACCCGGTAAGTGTAGCTATGTGATGGAAAAGTAACCAGGCGGTAAAAGTTGGGGCGGCGGGAGGAAATGCCCGGCGGCACGTTGTTTGCCGGGCCTACAAAACCAGCATTACCTCACAGGCCCGGTAAGGCGTGGCCACCACCGGGCGATCGTGTCGAGGGATCAGTTTTTCTTCACGAACTCGGATTTCAGCTTCATCGGGCCAAAACCGTCAATTTTGCAGTCGATGTTGTGATCGCCCTCAACGAGGCGGATATTCTTCACTTTTGTGCCGATTTTAAGCATCGAAGAGCTGCCTTTCACTTTCAGGTCTTTTACCACGGTGACGCTGTCGCCGTCGGCCAGCAGGTTGCCGTTTGCGTCTTTCACGATAAGCGCATCGCTGTCCTGAGCAGGCTCGGCGTCGTTCCATTCGTGGGCGCATTCCGGGCAGATAAACATGCCGTTGTCTTCATAGGTATATTCAGAGTTGCATTTTGGGCAATGTGGCAGAGACATAGGAACCTCATAATAATTGAAAATGCGCCACAGACCGGAGAAACTGCCGCTGAGCGCTAAAAGTATGAGTATTATACTGCATATCCCCATGCTTGTCGGGACTATTTACCTTCGGCTTTGTAACATCAGCCTCCGTCTGTACAAATTTCTCCGTTTCCAAATTGCCGACAAATGCAGTTTACGTTATGGTGAAGATCACATATCTGATTATTACCCGGCGCTATCTTATTCTTGCTCTTTCGTCAGGAAGTTTATACGCAATATATCCTGTCGGATGTGGCGTATGGCGCTACTCTGTATATCTCCTGATTGTTTACGCTCTGCGAATTCTGCCGTGGGTACGGATAATTATATAAGAAATTAAAATCGGGAAATAAAAAAGTCTGACTAATAAAAGTTATTAAATTTGCGTTAAGGGAATACTTTAACCATGTACACACAGACAATATTTGAACTGAGTCAGGAAGCTGAGCGTTTGCTTCAGCTGGCATTACGACATCTCGATACCGTGAGCGGACTTCCGGGCCATGCGTTGAGCGACGTACAGGCCCTGACGGGGGCGCCAGAACGTCATCCGGGAACGCATTTATTGACTACGCAGCAGGGCATGCTGAATAACGAGCTGCGTAAAATTACCCGTCTGGAAATGGTGCTGGCCATTGTCGGCACAATGAAAGCGGGAAAGTCCACCACCATTAATGCCATTGTCGGCACTGAGGTTTTACCCAACCGTAATCGCCCGATGACGGCACTACCAACGCTTATTCGTCATGCGCCGGGTCAAAAAGAACCCGTACTGAACTTTATTCATGTGGAACCCATAGAACGTTTAATGCACGAGCTGCAGGAGAAACTCGGCTACGTCGACAGAACAAAGCTGGCGCTTAAGTTAGAAATTGATAAGGACATGAACGCGCTGCTCGAACGTATTATCGGCGGTGTCGCGTTTGAAAAACATTATCTCGGCGCGCAGCCTATTTTTCAGTGTCTGAAAAGCCTCAACGATCTGGTGCGCCTCTCCCGGGCAATGGACGTTGATTTTCCCTTTGCCGACTACGCGGCAATTGAGCATATTCCGGTGATTGAGGTGGAATTTGTTCATCTGGCGGGGCTGGGTAAAAACGCCGGGCAACTGACGCTTCTGGACACGCCGGGGCCAAATGAGGCCGGGCAGCCACATCTGCAAAAAATGCTCAACGAACAGCTGGCCCGCGCCTCCGCGGTGCTGGCGGTGATGGACTACACCCAGCTGAAGTCGATTTCCGATCAGGAAGTGCGCCAGGCCATTGCCGCGATCAGCAAGTCGGTGCCGCTGTATGCGCTGGTTAATAAGTTCGATCAGAAGGATCGCAACAGCGACGATGAAGACCAGGTTCGGGCGATGATTTCCGGCACGCTGATGAAAGGGTTTATCACGCCGGGGCAGATTTTCCCGGTGTCATCGATGTGGGGCTATCTGGCCAACCGTGCCCGCCATGAGCTGAATATCTACGGAAAACTGCCCGATCATCAGGAGCAGCGCTGGGTGCAGGATTTTGCCGAGGCGGCGCTGGGGCGACGCTGGCGCACCGCCGATCTGGATGATGTTCCTCATATTCGCCATGCCGCCGATCTGCTGTGGGAAGACTCTCTGTTCGAAAAGCCGATCAATAAGCTGCTGCACGCGGCCCACGCCAACGCCTCGCTGTTCGCATTGCGTTCGGCCTCGCATAAGCTGCTGAACTACTCACAAAATGCACGGGATTTCCTGGAGTTTCGCCTGCAAGGGCTGACGATGGCCGCCGGGCAGCTTCAGGAGAATATTGCCCGTCTGGAAGAGGATATGGCGCAGTTTGGGGGGCGCCAGCGCGTGGTCAGTGAAGAGATAAGTCATGAAGTCGGGCAGGCGATGGAGGCCGCAGAAGCCTTTATTAGCGGGCAACAACAGGAAATTTTACAGCTGATTGAGCGCTGCTTTAGCGTCGAGAATCTGCGGGTGATGAGTCTTGCCAACGGAGTGGAGGTGAACGGGTCGCAGCAGAATAACCGTGGTGAGTTGATTCTGGAGGACGAGGCGCAAGCGCACCGTCTGCTTAGCCTTATTCGCGCCGATTGTGAAAGCACGGTATTCACCTGCCAGCAAAGCCTGATTCGCGAGCTGTCGCTGCGCCTGGGCCAGTTGGAAACGTCGCTAAGCCGCTCGCTGGACGACGCGCTCAGGCCGATTGAATCTCACGTAAAAGAGGAGCTGCAGCGTGCCGGGTTCCGCACGCGGATAGCGCTCCCGGTATTTCAGTCAGGCTCCCTGCAAATCACTATGCCGCAGTGGTTTAACGGCACCGTTGCGACCGAAGATTTGCCAATGGGCAACGTGCGCGGCGGGGTGCGGGAAACGGTCAGCCGCTGGCTGAACAATCCGAACTGGGGCTCGGACACCTGGGTGATGACAAAAACGCGCTATATCGTTGATGTTGATGCCATTAAGGGGCGAATTATTGACAGCGTGTCGACCTTCTGCGCACAAATCCTTAAAGCTTTGGCGGCGGATGTCGATGTCTCTGTTACGGCGGGCATGACGGCCTTCTTTGCCGAGTTTTCACAAAGCCTGGGTGGTTTGCAGAAAAGTTTGCAGGAGAGCCTGACGTTACGCCAGCAGCATCAGTCCACGGTAAACGCCCTTTGCCAGCAGCTCACGCAGGGCCTGGCAACGGTACGCTGGATTGAAGAGGATGCGCGCCTGTTGCGCGATGATATTCAAACCCTTTTTGCGGCTGAACAGAGATGAACACGCGATTGCTGGAGGGGCCGGGCCGCTGGCTTGAATCCCTCCATGCCCGATTTATGGTCGATCTGGTGCTGGGGATAGAAAACCCCCGGCAGCACACCCTCGCCCCCCAGCAGCAACAGTTTCGTGAGCGTCTGATGAATGAGATCGTGGCGCAGACCCATCTGCGGCCGTGGTCCGTGGCGGGGCTGTTTAGCGATAACCCCGTCATGCGTCTCGGCCTTGCGGAGAAGCTCGCCAGCCAGTTCGATCCCGGTCATCTGGCGCTGGCGCGCATGAGCCGCTATTTACAGCTTTTACAGACCAGAAGCCACGGCTCGCCGGAGCTGCGCCAGCAATATGGCCTGGTCAGCGAGCAGTTTAGCCAGCGTGCCGAATACAAGCAGCGTGCGCTGACACAGCGTGGGCTGATGGTTGAGTCGGGCCAGCACAGCGACGAGGTGTTTACCCGCTGGCACGCCGGACAGTATGACGGCTGGTCGCTGGCAGGGCGCTGTTTCATTGTGCTGGAGGAGCTGCGCTGGGGCGCATTTGGTGATGCCTGGCGGCTGGCGAATGCCGGGGTGCGAGGCCTGCTGAGAGACAGCCTGCGAAAAATGACGTCACAGTATCTCGCCGAAGGCATCGGCGCGGCGACGGAAACGCGCCATTTTTACCACCAGTGGCTGGCTTCGCCCACGTCACCTGGCCTGATGGATTATAAAGAGATGCTGGCGTGGCTTGGCAGCCGCTGTGATGCAGTGCGTCAGCCCGTGTGCTGGTCGGTGACGCAAACCTGGCAGCCGGTGACGCTGGGGATGCCACGGCTTTGTTCAGCGGCTCGTCTGGTGGACGCGATGATCGAAGAGCTGTTTGTGGATGAGGTTTGATTGCCGGGCGGCACTTCGTTTGCCCGGCATGCGATAAAATTGCCTGTTTCGTAGGCCGGGTAAGGCGGAACCGCCACCCGGCGTGTGTCTTATTAATGGTGAAGAGATTCTGCTGCCACAGCTTCCGGCTGCTTTGTTGGTAGATTGCCGAAGCGTTTGGCATAGAGCGCGGTAATAATCGGCACCAGAATCGCGGTGACAATTACGCTTGCGGCCACCAGCGCCGTTGCCGAGGCGGCAACCGGTTCAAAGGCCGGGTTGATCTGAGCGATAATCACCGGGTTTGCCACCGCCGCGCCTGCCGCTGAAGAGGCCGCGACGCCCGCAGTCCCGTTCCCGCCGCCAATCACCCGGTCGGCAATGATCAACGGAATGCCCGTGATGATAATCACCGCCACGCCAAGCACAATGCCCAGCAGGCCGGTGTCCATGATGACGCTCAGATTGATGGTGTTGCCGAGTGCGAAGCCGAAGAACGGAATCAGCACTGGCGTTGCCTTGCTGAAGAAGGCGCGCAGATCGTGGTCGAGGTTGCCCAGCGCAAAGCCAATCAGGAAGGGCAGTACGGCACCGATAAAGTGGTGCGGCTCAAAGGAGGCAAGGCCTGCGGATCCGAGGATCACCATGGTCATCAGCGGGCCGGACTCCAGAGACATCAGCACGAAAGCACCTGATTCTTCTTTTGAGCCGTACTGATTCATCAGGCTGGCATACAGGCCACCGTTGGTCATGTCCATGGCGGATACCAGCGCCAGTACGGATAATCCGGCGAAGAAGCCGGTCTGAATCCCTTCGTCCGGAATAAAGGCTGCGGCAATCATTGCCACCACCCATGCGACCGCTATTTTGGTGAGCACCAGCGTGCCGGATTTGCGCAATACCGTACCGGTGGCACGTAAATCAATCGAGGCGCCGATACAGAAAAACCAGACGGCGAGGATCGGCACCGTTCCACCAATCATGCCTTTTGTGAACGACCCAAAATAATTTCCGGCGTCCGGCGCGAGGGTATTTAATAGTGCCCCGAGCAGCAACGGGACTAACATCATTCCGCCAGGGATGCGTTCAATCGTGGCTTTTATTTTCATTTCCG
Source organism: Scandinavium sp. UTDF21-P1B (assembly GCF_040750395.1). Taxonomy (NCBI): domain Bacteria; kingdom Pseudomonadati; phylum Pseudomonadota; class Gammaproteobacteria; order Enterobacterales; family Enterobacteriaceae; genus Scandinavium; species Scandinavium sp. UTDF21-P1B. The sequence continues at coordinate 150,420 of NZ_JBFLVD010000012.1, read as the reverse complement.
GTCCTCGCTTCCCACAGCCTTGAGGCCGGGAAGACATAAATAATAGGGTCAACAAAATGGCCGACGTGAGATCGGGTATCTGTTTGTTTATATGATTAAAACTAAGCAGAGGTAGCTTGTCTGGTTTTATGCGCAGCGCGCTGTGGTGTTGCTCTGGCGCTATAATGCGATCATTGGAATAGTAATTCAATTAAAATAAAACAGTGTTTTAGTTGTATTGATCACATATTCGGAGAAAAGCCTTAAGCATGTATTTTTAAGGTTGTTGGGGGTAAGAGATATGTAAAGAAACGTTGGTGAAAAGCGGTTGTTTAAGATGTAAATAAAAGTCTTAGTAATACGTAATGCGCGGAAAGGCCGACGTTTTTGGCAACTGCAATATCGGGGCAAAAATAAGAAATGGCTTAGGGCTGATTTGAACTTTTTGACGTTTCATGAATCAACTTAACAGTGGGTAACATTTTTCGTGAAGTTGATCACACATATAAACGCTGTTAGGGTAAGAAAGGAAGTATCACTATACATAGAGGTTTTGGTCAGAATCTTTTACTGCCAGAGCAGGCGTCAACAGGTTCGGTTGTACAGGCTGTGAGCAGCCAGTGTAAGTAAACCTGCTACGCTTGAAATGTGGGGCCCGGCCATTTTACCGCCCCACTACCGCACCCGCGCGAACCTTTGCGTTCGTCTCCCCTGGTGTGCGCTCACGGCGATAGTTAATGAGGACAACATGCTAAAAAGGAAAAAAGTTAAGCCGATTACGCTGCGCGATGTCACCATCATCGACGACAGCAAGCTGCGCAAGGCGATTACCGCCGCGTCGCTCGGTAATGCGATGGAATGGTTCGATTTCGGTGTTTATGGCTTTGTGGCTTATGCCCTCGGTAAGGTCTTCTTCCCGGATGCTGATCCCGGCGTTCAGATGATTGCCGCTTTAGGGACCTTTTCCGTTCCCTTCCTGATCCGCCCCCTTGGCGGTCTGTTCTTCGGGATGTTAGGCGATAAATACGGTCGTCAGAAAATACTCTCCATCACCATTATTATCATGTCGCTCAGTACCTTCTGTATCGGTCTGATACCGGGTTACGCCACGATTGGTATCTGGGCACCGATCCTGCTGCTGCTGTGTAAGATGGCACAGGGCTTCTCGGTAGGCGGTGAGTACACCGGCGCGTCGATTTTCGTGGCGGAGTATTCTCCGGACCGTAAACGTGGCTTTATGGGCAGCTGGCTCGACTTTGGTTCGATTGCGGGCTTCGTGCTCGGTGCCGGCCTGGTGGTGCTGATCTCCACCATTGTTGGTGAAGATAACTTCCTCGACTGGGGCTGGCGTCTGCCGTTCTTCCTGGCGCTGCCGCTTGGGATCATCGGCCTCTACCTGCGTCATGCGCTGGAAGAGACCCCGGCGTTCCAGCAGCACGTTGATAAAATGGAGCAGGGCGATCGTCAGGGTCTGCAGGAAGGGCCGAAAGTCTCGTTTAAAGAGATTGCAACCAAGCACTGGCGTGCACTGCTGGTCTGCGTGGGGATGGTGATTTCAACTAACGTCACCTACTACATGCTGCTGACCTACATGCCGAGCTACCTGTCACACAACCTGCATTACTCTGAAGACCACGGCGTGCTGATTATTATCGCCATCATGGTCGGGATGCTGTTTGTGCAGCCGATTATCGGGATGCTGAGCGACCGTTTTGGCCGTCGTCCGTTCATTCTGGTGGGCAGCGTGCTGCTGTTCGTCTGTGCGATTCCGGCATTTATTATGATTAACAGCAACGTGACCGCGCTGATTTTTGCCGGTTTGCTGCTGCTGGCGGTGATCCTCAACTGCTTTATCGGCGTAATGGCGTCGTCGTTGCCTGCGATGTTCCCGACGCATATCCGCTATAGCGCGCTGGCGAGCGCATTCAACATTTCGGTGCTGATTGCGGGTCTGACGCCAACGCTGGCGGCATGGCTGGTGGAGTTCACGCAGAATCTGATGATGCCTGCGTATTACCTGATGGTGATTGCGGTTGTTGGACTGCTGACCGGTATCACCATGAAGGAAACCGCCAACCGACCGCTGAAGGGCGCAACCCCTGCGGCATCGGATATTCAGGAAGCGAAGGAAATTCTGCGTGAGCATCACGACAATATCGAACAGAAAATTGAAGATATTGATGCAGAGATTGAAGAGCTGCAGGCGAAACGCTCAACGCTGGTGGACCAGCATCCGCGCATTAACGAATAATTTCCTGAAGCGCTGTATTGCCGGATGGCGCTTTGCTTATCCGGCCTACAACATCAACATGCTGTGATGTTTTGTAGGCCCGGTAAGCCTGCGTCACCGGGCAATTCTCTTAACAGCCTGCGGCGATGTAGTCGCCGTTGGCGCTGATCGGAATGACCGTCAAAAACAGCACCACGGCAAAGAGGATAATCAGCGCTCCGCCGATGATTTTCACCGTGGGTACCAGCCAGCGAATCTGCTCCGAACCCTCACCAAACCACGCCACCGTGCGCTCGCGGGCGTAGCGAACCGCCAGAGACAGGCCGAAAATTGAAAGCGCAGTGCCAAACGCCATCGTCATCACGGCCATGATCCCCCAGGTGACGATCCCGAGCGCATTGGAGAACAGCAGAATCATGATCGCTCCACTGCAAGGGCGCGCGCCGATGGCCAGCACGATGCCCGCACGGGTTTTCCAGTCGGCATGAGTGAGATCGGTGCCCACGCCATGATGGCCGCAGCCGCATTCCGCACCGTGAACGTGATCCCGTACTGGCGTCAGGCTGTGAATATTCATGGTCTCAGGCTTAAGGCTTTTCAGCGTTTGCCAGATGACGAAAGCCCCGAAGCTGCCGATCAGCACGGCGCTGATCTTCTCGATATACCAGCGGCTTTCACTGAGATCGCCGGAGGCCAGATTCATTCCTACCGCCAGAATAAACACGAACGCAATAGCGCTGACGCCCTGCATCAGGCTGCCGATAAACGGCACGACACGTGCGGCCATCTGGCTCTCCTGGTGGGTGCTGAGATAGGTTGTGACAATAAACTTGCCGTGGCCTGGGCCGATGGCGTGCAGCACACCATAGATGAACGAGCCAACCAGCAGCCACAGGCCGCCGCTGTACTGGTGGTTATTTAGCTGCAGCAGGTACATCACCAGATAGCGGTGCAGCGTGATTTGCGTGGCGAGACACCACTGAAGAAAGGCGGGCCAGTGGGCGTGCAGCTGGAAGGCGAGGGCTATCAGTATGGTGATAAGCACCATGGCTGCCGGGATACGCCAGTCACGTCTGGCAACAAAAGTCGTCATGATGAGAATGCGTCGTCTGCAAAGGAATGGAGGAAGTATAAAGGAAGGTGGGCGAAAATGGGCCAGCCCGCAGGCTGGCTTTGTGTCAAAGGGTGTCCGTCAGAGATAGCGCCCAAGCCGCTGGAGCAGCAGCCGGTTTTCCTGCTTCAGGCGTTCATTCTCCTCGAGCAGCGTTAGGGTCACGGCGATGCCAGGCCAGTCGAGCGCCAGTTCGCGGCGCAGGCGGAGCGCGCGATGCACGATGGTGACTGCGCGATCGTCAAACAGCCAGCATTTGTCAGTGCCGGTGTCGGGTTCAATGACGCCCAGACCCACAATTTCGTCGAGCTCCTCTTCGGAGACGCCGGTGTGCAGACAAAACTCCGTCACGGTGAAAGTGAGTGTCACATTAGCCATGATTTTTCCCCCACTGCTGGCGTGGCTCAAAGGTGGATTGTGCATCTGCCAACTGTTGCCACAGCGCGGCCGTTTTCTCATCGCCTTTCGGCGGCATCACGATTTTTATCACCGCGAACAGATCGCCGGTGTGCTGTTTGTTCACCAGGCCTTTGCCCTTGATGCGCAGCCGCTGCCCGGCCTGACTGCCCGGCGGAATGGTCAGCAGAATGGAATCCTTGAGCGTCGGTACGGTGACTTTCGTTCCCAGCGCGGCTTCCCACGGCGCAAGCGGTAGCACGATTTCCAGGTTGTGGCCGACGATATCAAATAGCGGATGCGGCGCAATGCGGATGATGAGCCACAGATCGCCCGCTGGTCCTCCGTTTTCGCCCGGCGTGCCCTGGCCCTTCAGGCGGATGCGCTGCCCGTCGCCGACGCCTGCCGGGATTTTGACGTTGAGCGTTTTCGGGATTTCCTGCTCGACGATGCCGAACACGTTGTAGACAGGGAGCTTATAGCTGATAGAGCGCGTGTGGGCCTCGAGGGTCTCTTCCAGGAAGACGGCGACCTCAATTTCCACATCGTGACCGCGAGCGGTATGGCGTTGGTGAGATTGCTGGGCGCGCTGGCCGAAGATTGAGGAAAAGATGTCATCGAACTCTTCCTGACTGTAGCCGTGCTGCTGACCGGAGCCGGCGTGCGCCTGCTGGTGGAACTGCGGGTCGTTACGGTGCTGCCAGAGGGTGTCATATTCCGAGCGGCGCTGTTCATCGCTGAGTACTTCCCAAGCCTCGGCCACTTCCTTAAAGCGCGCTTCGGCATCGGGCTCTTTGCTGACGTCGGGGTGATACTTGCGGGCGAGTCGGCGGTAGGCGGTCTTAATCGTCTTGAGATCGTCCGTCGGCTTCACGCCCATAATGGCGTAATAATCCTTTAATTCCATGGCGTTATCTCTTATGCATCATACAAACAGTACGGGTTCCCTGAAGAACTTAACGTTGTAAGTGTAGGATACGCCTGTGGAAGAGGGAGGAGAAACGCAAACGGTGCTGCTGATGCCCGGTTTTTCTTTATTTACTCAGGCGTTTTTTGAAACATATCGGGAATGCCTTATCCGAGTTCTGGCTGCATATATTGCTGGTGAAACGCTTCCTTGCTAACCGGGCGAGAAAACAGATAGCCCTGACCATACTGAACCCCATGGCGTAGCATCGTCGAAACGTGGGTGTAGTTTTCGATACCTTCGATAATGACGTCAACATCCCAGTTCGCAATATATTCCAGCATGGTGAAGGTATGCCCGAGTTTGTCGGAGGCGAGACAGCTTCGATCCAGTTTCACATAATCAGGTGTATAGAGCGCCAGCCGAGATTGCAGTTTCTCCAGACTGCCGATGCCGTCCCATGCCAGGTTAGCTCCGGCATCATGCAGGGCGTGCAGATTCAGGCTAACCTGCTCGTTGGGCTGGAGATCGCTGTCCGTAATCTCAAAGACGATATGGCGCGGCGTGAGGTTATATCGGGCAAGCATGCTTAATGCACGTTTAGCGAAACTGGCATCCTGCAGCTGCACCCAGGAAATATTGAGCGTGAAGAGCTGTTTGTCCCGTACTTCCGGCAGCTGGTCAGCAATATAGCGAAAGGCCTGGGCCATGATGTAATCGCCCATCGACACGATCCCACCGTTCATTTCCAGTTCACCGATAAATAAATGAGGAGGCACAATATGACGGCGATGAGTTCCTCTCACCAGGATCTCGCCCCCGATGCAGACAAACCGTGAGAGATCGAAAATGGGTTGAATGACAAAATCGATACCCGCATCGAGTTTATTTTTTTCGACACATTGCATCACAAAATGAATACTTTTTTCCATGCCAGCCTCATGATCACAACAACAAAGCGTAAAACGACCTAAAAACGGCCCAACTTAAATGAGCTGAGTAAATGTATCGACACTAACTGGCAATAATTTTGTTTTTACCCGTTTTCTTTGCCTGATATAACAGCTTATCGGCGCGTGCAATCACCTCGGGAAGTGATGCACCGCCCATTTTAGATAGCCCTGCACTAAAAGAGATCTTCAGGTCATTTTCTCTGAACTTACGGGTGCTGACTGTTATCCGCCATTTCTCGAGATAACTTTGTGCTTTTTCCTGTGAGATACCTTTAAACAGAACGGCTATTTCTTCACCACCGTAACGATAGAGGGTGATATTCTCCAGCCCGCGTAACCGCAGGCCTAATTCAGAGACGGTTTTAAGCACCATATCGCCTACCGCATGGCCCCATGTATCGTTAACTTTTTTAAAATTATCAATATCGATGAGGGCGAGGTATGTCAGCGGTTCGTTATTATATTGCACGACATCAGCATCAAATGAACGTCGATTTTTCAGTCCGGTTAATGCGTCCGTCAGGGCTTCATGCGATATTTTTTCCTGTCGCTGCCGCGAATTATGTATTTCTTCAAATATCATCTCTTCGACAGCCGCGGGCTTGATTGCGCCGTTCCTGATGCTGGTGGCAATGTGCATAAAAATGGTATTCATCGCTGCGCGGGTTGCCCACCAGCAGAAGAACAGCACCACCAGCGTAAACAACATCCCCCAGAAAATATTGAGGCATTGATTCCAGAGCAGACCGTTAAGCTCTTTTTCATCCACTTCATGCACGACCAGCCACGATTGTGATGCGATGGAACGGTAAGCGTAATAGTGTGAATCCATGATAAAATCACCCCGATAATCCCGGGCGTAACGAGCGAGGGCTTTGAGTTTTGCCGGATCAATCGGGTAGCCTGGGTTGATGACCATTTCTCCATCACGGTTCATCACAAAGGTTCTGCTTTTCGTTGGCGGGATGATGCTATTCAATATCTCTGTGCTTTTATCAATATCCAGATTGAGCGCCAGCACGCCATTATTGGAGCCATCTGTGCCATTGATGACGGGAAGAGATATGGTGATCACTCGCTCTTTGTTAGCGAAAGGGTCTCTGCTAATCGTGAAATGTGCTTCGTCAGAATCCTCAATTGAGATGGTAAACCAGGGCTCCTTGCGTGGATCCCAGCTGGAAGTACCTTCAATATAGGGCAAGCGAATGAAACGCCCCTGGCTATCCGCATGAATGATTGAGATTGCATCCGGCAAGATGCGCAGGCGCTCGATCATCCAGCTTCTCAGCTCACGACTGCTGCCAGCGTCGTCTTCAAACTTATGTTGGTCAGCAGCAATTCTCGCCATTTCCCTTACGCTATTCTGATAGCCACCCAGATACGTATCCATAAATGCAGCTATGTTGTTGATATATATCCTGTTTTGTTTTTTGTGGGCCTCTTCAGATGCTGACCATTGTAAATGGGCAATCAGAAGGCCGACTAAAATAAACGTCGCGGCTATGACCGAGAAGCAAATGTTAATTGGCCTTCTGAAATTCAAACTCTCGATCACAGATTACTCCAGACTTTCATATGATGCTGACTGTGGGGTATCGATCGCACAGTATGTTGAGGAATTGTTGGAAATAAATTACGGTTTTAATAATGATAATGGCGACAGGAAAATGATAAATAACGTATAGAGTATAGATCCTACGCCTTCGCATTTTGATTGTCAAAAACGATCGAATATTTATTATTGATCGATAAAATCAATAAACTAAGAAAATGTTGAAACCGATTAGTTGTATCGATTGTTCGATTTAAATTGATTGCCTAAATCGATGAGACTGAGACTGGTTATAAATTAAATCCCTTTTTAATCAGTGTGTTATTGTGTTTTTATGGTGGCAAGATGGGGGGCGAAAGGAGGAGGGCGTAGTAAAATAAAAATGCTTTGCATTATTAAGGGGGGTGGGAAGTGTTATTTCCTCTTGCGAAGGAAGTGATATTTCCAGCGGGAGCGAAATATGGTTTATTCGTTTCTCAGATCCTAATCTATTGGCGTAAAGTCAACCGGCTAGCCATTTTTCCAGGAGAGCGTTTTTCCCTTTTTAACATTAACGACGCTGTTAACGTCAGGATTAGTCATTTACCATCTGCTTTATGGGTACATATTCCCACTGAACCGTTTGATACCCAATGGATTTTGTTAATGATATTGAGCAGAGAGATTACAACGACCGCCATCCGGACTTCATAGCCCTCATGTGCTGAGTGACCTGAATCGACGTTTGCCATCTCGGCTTCCGGCCATTGCGGCCCAGGTCGGTTATATGGCTCTTCCCGAGGTGGCGATGTTCGTGATGCGACGAATCATCGAACCAGATTCGATGCAGAGTCCGGAAGCACAAAAGCAAAAACCCGCCTTTTGAGCGGGTTCTTTAAATGAGTGGTGCCCGGACTCGGACTAACGCCGAAGGCGTTTGAACAGCGCGTTTTTTGCGCTGGCCCGAAGGGTGAGCCGCTTGCGGCGAATCATCGAACCAATTCGATGCAGAGTCCGGAAGCACAAAAGCAAAAACCCGCCTTTTGGGCGGGTTCTTTAAATAGTGGTGCCCGGACTCGGAATCGAACCAAGGACACGGGGATTTTCAATCCCCTGCTCTACCGACTGAGCTATCCGGGCAACGGGGCGAATTAAACCCTAATCGGCGATGCCCGTCAACCCTAATCAAGGAAAACGGGTGTGGTTGCTTAACTTTGCGGCAATTTGCATAATTTCGCTGCGATTTTCACTGACAAATTTGCGCTCAGGTCAGTGCGCCACCTGAACGGCATTGAGCAAAGCGTAAAATATCCTCAGCCAGACGCTGAGCGGTATCGACATCCTGCTGGCTGCGTTTTACCAGCAGGCGGCTCAGGCAGCCCTCCAGCACCAGCTCCATTTGTTTGGCGACCATCGTCGGATCGTCCACTTCAAGCTTCGTCAGCAGCTCGTGCGTAAACTCATGGGCAGCACGTTTTTGCAGGTCCGCAAGCTGGTGAATAGGGTGCTCAGGGTCCGGATAAAACGTACAGGCTGCGATAAACAGGCAGCCAGGATAGCGATTGTTGCTGACGCATTCGGTGAGCGCACTGTAGCGGGCCAGCACTTTTTGCTCATTGCTCAGCTCATCGTTCAGCATCAGCTGGCGACGCCAGATATCAACCTGCTGGCTGAGATGGCGCAGCACGTCATACAGCAGCGCTTCTTTATCGGGCCAGAAGCGCGTCAGTTCATCAAGCGGCGTGGCAACCTCTTTGGCCACCATTTCCAGCGTCGTGTCAGCAATACCTTTAATCTCAAGTAATTGCAGGGCTTTCCCCAGTACGTCTTCGCGTTGCACGGCTTTGTCCTCCGTCTATCCCTTTAAAAGTGTCGTTTACCGGGCCTGTTTCTGCAAATGCGCCTGAAAGGTGGCGGCATCCATAAACCCGGCAACCCGCATGGCTGGGATCTCTTTGCCTGCGGTATCGAAAAACAGAATGGTCGGCAGACCCGGAACTTGCAACTCTTTCAGCAAGGCGACGTCCTGCGCTGTGTTGCGCGTCACGTCGGCCTGCAATAAAACGCTTCTTTTTAACGCTTGTTGCACCTGTGGATCGCTAAAGGTGTATTTCTCAAACTCTTTACATGCCACGCACCAGTCTGCGTAAAGATCGAGCATCACCGGTTTACCTTTCGCCTCGGCAAGCGCCTGGCTGAGTTCGTCCACGTTATTGATGCGCTTGAAGTCCAGATGTGCCTGCTGCTGCGTTTGCGCAGCGCCAAATGCCCAGTCCTGCAGCGGGCGGGCGCTGACCAGCGCGGCGGCCAGCAGAATAATCTGCACCACGCGCAGCCACGGCTTATTTGCCGAAAGGCTGGTGATAAATGCCCAGCCAAAGAAGGCGATACCCAGCATCGACCACAAACGTAAGCCCCAGACGTCACCGATGATGCGTTCCAGCAGGAATACGGGGAGCGCCAGGATGACAAACCCGAAAGCAATTTTGACCTGCGCCATCCACGGACCGCTTTTCGGCAGCAGGCGGTTGCCGAAGACGGTCACCAGAATCAGCGGCAGACCCATACCCAGCGCGTACAGATAAAGCGTACCGCCGCCGAGCCACAGGTTTCCGCTCTGGGCGATGTACAGCAAAATGGCGCTCAGCGGCGCGGTGGTGCAGGGCGAGCAAATCAGCCCGGCGATGGCGCCCATCGCGAACACGCCACCTGCGGAGCCACCTTGTTGGCGATTGCTCATCAGCGTCAGGCGCGTTTGCAGCGACGAGGGCAGTTGCAGGCTGAACAGGCCAAACATGGAGAGCGCCAGCAGAATAAAGACGGCTGACAGGCCAATGAGAACATAGGGATGCTGAAGCGCGGCCTGGAACTTCATGCCGGCCGCGGCGACCACGAGGCCCAGCGCCGTGTAGGTGAGCGCCATCCCCTGAACGTAAACGAAGGCCAACAGCAGCGCCCGGCCCATGGAGAGACGTTTCTGCCCGCCAAGGACAATGCCGGAGATCAGCGGATACATCGGCAGCACGCAGGGGGTGAAGGCGATGCCGATACCGATTAGCAGCGCCCAGAGCGCTGAGAAGGGAAGCTCTGAGTCAGGTTTAGCATTTCTACTTTCCCCTGGGGAGAGGGAGTGACTGGCATCTGAATTGCTTTCTTTTTCCCTCTCCTGGGGGAGAGGGTCAGGGAGAGGGCGTTCGGCAGCCAAAGCTACTACAGCGCTCAGCGGCACCACCTTCGTTTCAGGTGGATAGCAGAAACCCGCTTCGGCACAGCCCTGATACGTGACCGTCAGCGTGGCGCCTTTATCAGCCTGTTTAACCGTAACGGGCAGCGTCAGCCGATGGCGATAAATTTCGCTTTTGCCAAAGAATTCATCTTCATGCCACTCGCCCTCCGGCATCGCCAGCGGCGACACGGATGCCTGGGCTGGCGTGATGCTGACCTGCTTACGATACAGGTAGTAGCCATCTTTTATCTGCCAGCTCAGATTGAGGTCGTGCTCATTCTGTTGAAAATCAAAAGCAAAGGCCTGATCGGCTGAGATGAAGTTTGAGCGGCCGGGTGCGTCAAATAACCCGGCGAAGGCCGATGTGCTGCACAGCAGCAGGATCAGCGTAAGGATGCGTTGAGCCATGAGAAGTAATCGTTGTCTCCGTGGGAAACGGGTAAAACCAGCAGTTCCGGGGTTTGATACGGGTGATGTGACTTCAGACAATCCAGCAGCGCCTGCTGATGAGCGGTATCGGACTTCAGCAGCATTTGCACTTCATACTCCTGCTCCAGCTTGCCTTCCCAGTAATAAAGCGATGTGGCGCCGGGCAGCAGCGTCACGCAGGCGGCGAGTTTTTCCGCCAGCACTTTGGCGGCTAAATCCTGGGCAGTGGCTTCGTCCGGGGCGGTACAGAGAACAACAACGGCATCTGGCTGGGTCATCGGCAACCTCGTATCGGCGAAAAAAGGCACTATAGCACGATGCGGGGAGGAGACATTAACGACCCGGGCCGCTGAGCGGCCCGACTTTAAGTAATTTTACATCCCGAAAGGCGTTAAAGAGCGAAGCTGCCAATCAGGAAGCCGAAGCACACTGAGAAAATGACGCTCATGGTGCCGGGAATGAAGAACGGATGGTTAAACACGAAGCGGCCAATACGCGTGGTGCCGGTGTCATCCATCTGTACCGCGGCGACAAGCGTCGGGTAGGTCGGCAGAATGAACAGACCGGATACCGCAGCGAAAGAGGCTACGGCAGTCAGTGGGGAGACGTTCAGCGCCAGCGCCATCGGCATCAGGGCTTTCGCCGTCGCCGCCTGAGAATAGAGCAGGGCGGAGGCGAAGAAGAAGATCACCGCCAGAAGCCACGGATGGCCCTGAATCACGCTGCCGGCCGTCTCTTTGATCCAGTCAATGTTGTGGGAGACGAAGGTGTCGCCGAGCCAGGCCACGCCGAGAATACAGATACAGGCGCTCATGCCCGCCTTGAAGGTGCTGGAGCTCAGAATGCTGTCGGTTTCGACCTTACAGATAATCGTCGTCAGGGTGGCGACGCTCAGCATGATGATCAGAATCGCGTTAGTGGTGTTCATCAGCGGTTTGGCAACCAGACCAAGGCTTGGGCTGTTAACGATGGCATAAGCCACCACGCAGACCACGCCAAGCAGGAACAGGAGCACCGACAGTTTCGCCTTCGGTTTGATCTCCATCTGGCGTTCACCGCGTAGCTCAATTAACCCTTCTTCCAGGCGCTTGAGGTACACCGGATCGTCGGAAAGCTTAGAGTTAAACAGCATGGTGACGAGGAACGACATCAGCAGCACTGCCAGCAGCGTGGACGGAATGACCACGGAGAGCAGGTGGATGTAGCTGACTCCGTGACCTTCCATTACCGAAGACATGTACACCACGGCGGCGGAAATCGGCGAGGCGGTAATCGCAATCTGCGCAGAGACAACGGCAGTTGAGAGCGGACGGCATGGCTTAACGCCTTGCTCTTTTGCCACTTCGGCAATCACCGGCAGCGTGGCCAGCGAGATGTTGCCGGTACCGGCAAATATAGTCAGGAAGTAGGTAACGATGGGAGCCAGAATGGTGATGTATTTCGGGTTACGGCGCAGCAGTTTTTCCGTCTGATTCACGAGGTAATCCAGACCACCGGCGATTTGCATCGCGGAAATCGCTGCAATCACCGCCATGATGATGGAGATAACGTCGAACGGAATTTTGCCGGGCTCAACGCCAATGGCGGCAAGCACCAGAACGCCAAGGCCACCCGCGTAGCCAATGCCAATTCCCCCTAATCTGGCGCCGAGAAAGATCGCCGCTAATACAATGATAAGTTCGATGACTATCATGATCGCTTCCCTTGATTGTTAGATGTTGGATACTTAAATGTTATTTTTTTGATGTTCCAGAAAAGAAAAAAGGCACGTCAGCCGACGTGCCTTGCCTGATTTTAACCTGAATTATTACTGTTCGCTTTCATCGGTAAAACGCTTAGCTTTATAGGCCGGGTGCATCAGGTTCTGCGGGGAGAAGATATCGTCCAGTTCGGCCTCGGTCAGCAGGCCACGCTCCAGCACCACTTCACGCACGCTCTTGCCGGTTTCGGCACAGATTTTACCGACGATATCGCCGTTGTGGTGGCCAATGAACGGGTTCAGGTAGGTCACGATGCCGATGGAGTTATAGACGTAGCCCTCACACACTTCTTTGTTCGCGGTAATACCGTTGATGCATTTTTCCAGCAGGTTGTAGCAGGCGTTGGTGAGAATGTGGATGGATTCGAACATGGCCTGGCCAATCACTGGCTCCATCACGTTCAGCTGCAGCTGACCCGCTTCGGAGGCCATGGTGACGGTGGTGTCGTTGCCGATAACCTTGAAGCACACCTGGTTAACGACTTCCGGCACAACCGGGTTCACTTTGGCTGGCATGATAGAAGAACCCGCCTGCAGCTCCGGCAGGTTGATTTCGTTCAGGCCAGCGCGCGGGCCAGAAGAGAGCAGGCGCAGGTCATTACAGATTTTCGACAGCTTCACCGCCAGACGTTTCAGCGAGCTGTGAACCATTACATAAGCGCCGCAGTCAGAGGTTGCTTCAATCAGGTCTTCGGCAGGCACCACCGGCATGTTAGCGACTTCTGCCAGTTTCTGTACCGCCAGCTGCTGGTAGCCGTCCGGAGTGTTCAGGCGCGTACCGATGGCGGTTGCGCCGAGGTTCACTTCCAGCAGCAGTTCAGAGGTGCGCAGCAGGTTCTTCGTCTCTTCGTTCAGCAGAACGTTGAACGCGTGGAATTCCTGGCCGAGGGTCATCGGCACCGCGTCCTGCAACTGAGTGCGGCCCATCTTCAGGATATCCTGGAATTCGACCGACTTGCGCTGGAAGCCGTCACCTAACTGATTGATGGCGTCAATCAGTTTCACCACGGACGCGTACACCGCGATGCGGAAGCCGGTCGGGTAGGCGTCGTTGGTGGACTGGCATTTGTTAACGTGGTCGTTCGGGTTCAGATACTGGTATTCACCTTTCTGATGGCCCATCAGTTCGAGGCCGATATTGGCCAGCACTTCGTTGGTGTTCATGTTCACGGAGGTGCCTGCGCCGCCCTGATAGACGTCAACCGGGAACTGATCCATGCATTTGCCGTTATTCAGGACTTCATCACATGCGGCAATAATGGCGTCAGCGACACCTTTTGGAATGGTGTGCAGCTCTTTGTTTGCCAGCGCGGCGGCCTTCTTCACCATCACCATACCGCGAACGAATTCGGGGATATCGCTGATTTTGCTGTTGCTGATGTAGAAGTTTTCAATCGCTCTCAGAGTGTGGACGCCGTAGTACGCGTCCGCTGGAACTTCCCTGGTACCCAACAAATCTTCTTCGATACGAATGTTGTTTAACATGTGAACCTTCTTGATTAAGCTGCTAATGAATTCATCTTACACACAGGACGAGTGGGGTCTTGTCTGTTTTTTGGCCGACGATTATTTCCTTAATCGGCCCGATGCCCACGATCATATGCTGATAATAGCGAATTGCCGTAACCTGGATCACTTAAACTGCGCCGACCCGCATCCGATTTATTAATCTGTGAAATGAATCACCGCAAAAACCGTACGGGAAAAAAGCGTGATGCTGCGGATTGAAAAAGGTTTTTTTGCCTCCATCTCCTGAATACGCGAATCGCAAACCCATTCAAACCGTCGCTACGAGCGGCGGTTTTCACAGGAGAAACCAGTGCGCTGGATACCGCTGCTTGCCATCTTTTTATACGTCTACATCGAGATCTCGATTTTTATCCAGGTCGCGCATGTGCTGGGCGTTTTCCTGACGCTGATTCTGGTGATTTTCACCTCGGTCATCGGGATGTCTTTGATTCGTCATCAGGGCTTCAAAAACTTCCTGCTGATGCAGCAGAAAATGCAGGCGGGTGAAAGCCCGGCGGCGGAGATGATTAAAAGCGTATCGCTGATTATCTCTGGCCTGTTGCTGGTGATCCCGGGCTTCTTTACCGACTTCCTTGGCCTGCTTCTGCTGTTACCGCCGGTGCAAAAACACCTGACGCTGAAGCTGATGCCGCACCTGCGCTTTGCGCGCACGCCGGGTGGGGGTTTCACCTCGCCTGAGAAAGGAGGCGACACGTTTGAAGGGGAGTATCAGCGCAAGGATGAGCAGCACGAGCGCCTCGATCATAAAGACGATCGCTAAGCAGATGAAAGGCCCGGAACTTCCGGGCCTTTTGCTTCTGAAAGCTTCGTTTCGTGAATTAAGGCCAATTCTGAAGATTTTTTTGATGTGCCCCCCTTGAAGGAAAAATTCCCATCCCCATCTCTCTCGTCACTAGCCGGTAAACCACAGCGGCCCGGCGTCATCCATAACTGATAATGACTTTCTCAAAGGAGAGCTATCAATGAGTATTCGTCCGTTACATGATCGTGTGATCGTCAAACGTAAAGAAGTTGAATCCAAATCTGCAGGCGGCATCGTTCTGACCGGTTCCGCTGCGGGTAAATCAACTCGTGGCGAAATCATCGCTGTCGGTAAAGGTCGCATTCTGGATAACGGCTCTGTGCAGCCGCTGGACGTAAAAGTGGGCGACATCGTGATTTTCAACGACGGCTACGGCGTGAAGTCCGAGAAAATCGACAACGAAGAAGTGCTGATCATGTCCGAAAGCGACATCCTGGCAATTGTTGAAGCGTAATTCATTCGCACACTGACAAACGAATTTAAGGGAAAGAACAATGGCAGCTAAAGACGTAAAATTCGGTAACGACGCTCGTGTGAAAATGCTGCGCGGCGTAAACGTACTGGCAGATGCAGTGAAAGTGACCCTGGGCCCGAAAGGCCGTAACGTGGTTCTGGATAAATCTTTCGGTGCACCGACCATCACCAAAGATGGCGTATCCGTAGCGCGTGAAATCGAGCTGGAAGACAAGTTCGAAAACATGGGCGCACAGATGGTGAAAGAAGTGGCCTCTAAAGCGAACGACGCTGCGGGCGACGGCACCACCACCGCGACCGTACTGGCGCAGGCAATCATCACTGAAGGCCTGAAAGCCGTTGCTGCGGGCATGAACCCAATGGACCTGAAACGTGGTATCGACAAAGCTGTCGCTGCTGCGGTTGAAGAACTGAAAACCCTGTCCGTACCTTGCTCTGACTCCAAAGCTATCGCTCAGGTAGGTACCATCTCCGCTAACTCCGACGAAACCGTAGGTAAACTCATTGCTGAAGCAATGGACAAAGTCGGTAAAGAAGGCGTGATCACCGTTGAAGACGGCACCGGCCTGCAGGACGAGCTGGACGTGGTTGAAGGTATGCAGTTCGACCGCGGTTATCTCTCTCCGTACTTCATCAACAAGCCTGAAACTGGCGCAGTTGAGCTGGAAAGCCCGTTCATCCTGCTGGCAGACAAAAAAGTCTCCAACATCCGCGAAATGCTGCCCGTGCTGGAAGCCGTTGCGAAAGCAGGCAAGCCGCTGGTTATCATTGCCGAAGACGTTGAAGGCGAAGCGCTGGCGACTCTGGTGGTTAACACCATGCGTGGCATCGTGAAAGTTGCTGCGGTTAAAGCACCAGGCTTTGGCGACCGTCGTAAAGCTATGCTGCAGGACATCGCAACCCTGACCGGCGGTACCGTTATCTCTGAAGAGATCGGTATGGAGCTGGAAAAAGCAACCCTGGAAGACCTGGGTCAGGCTAAGCGCGTTGTGATCAACAAAGACACCACCACCATCATCGATGGCGTGGGTGAAGAAGCTTCCATTCAGGGTCGTGTGACTCAGATTCGCCAGCAGATCGAAGAAGCGACTTCTGACTACGATCGTGAAAAACTGCAGGAACGCGTAGCGAAACTGGCTGGCGGCGTAGCCGTTATCAAAGTGGGCGCGGCAACTGAAGTTGAAATGAAAGAGAAGAAAGCGCGCGTTGAAGATGCCCTGCACGCAACCCGTGCTGCGGTAGAAGAAGGCGTGGTTGCCGGTGGTGGCGTAGCGCTGATTCGCGTGGCTTCTAAGCTCGGCGAACTGCGTGGCATCAACGAAGATCAGAACGTGGGTATCAAAGTTGCGCTGCGCGCGATGGAAGCTCCGCTGCGTCAGATCGTGCTGAACTGCGGTGAAGAGCCGTCCGTTGTGGCGAACACTGTGAAGGGCGGCGACGGTAACTACGGTTACAACGCAGCGACCGAAGAGTACGGCAACATGATCGACATGGGTATTCTGGATCCAACCAAAGTGACCCGTTCTGCTCTGCAGTACGCGGCATCCGTGGCGGGTCTGATGATCACCACCGAGTGCATGGTTACCGACATGCCAAAAGGCGACGCACCTGACTTAGGCGCAGCCGGCATGGGTGGTATGGGCGGTATGGGCGGCATGATGTAATTTAATCTTCATTCTTCAAGCCGCAGATGCGTTGACTGCGTGAGTTCACCCCGGTCACTTACTTAAGTAAGCTTCCGGGGATTCACCCACTTGTCGCCTTTCTGCAACTTGAATTATTCGATTAAATAAACATTTCGCAAAAAATAGAAAACCCCTGTGGCAGAACATGCCCCGGGGGTTTTTCTTTTGGTCATCTTTTTAGTATAACGTTCACTCGGACAAGTTGTGTCCAGCCCACTAATAACGAGGAATAACATGCGCGTAAAAGTCTGTGCAGGGATCGTCGGTGCCGCTTTAATGCTGGCAGGCTGCAGTTCCAGCAATGAACTGACCGCAGGCGGGCAAAACGTTCGCTTTGTTGAAGATAAGCCGGGCACCGAATGCCATCTGATTGGCTCCGCAACGGGCAAGCAGAGCAACTGGCTTTCTGGCCAGCGCGGTGAAGAGGGCGGTTCAATGCGTGGTGCGGCGAATGCGCTGCGCAACCAGGCGGCGGAAATGGGCGGCAACGTGATTTACGGCGTCAGCAGCCCGACTCAGGGAATGCTTTCCAGCTTCGTTCCGACCGACAGCGAAATGATCGGCCAGGTCTATAAGTGCCCGAACTGAGTCACTTTATGTGATGAATCCGCCCTCCATCGTGAGGGCGTTTTATTATCTGCGATTTGTTGGGTTCAGCTCTGTCGCAGCTGCAAATCCAGCGGCGTTTTGCTTGGTTCACCGCCAATTTCACGGGCCAGTTTTGGCACCATGTAGCCCGAAACCAGCGTCAGTAGTTCGCGCATAATCGTTCGCGCTTCGTCATCGCTCACCATGAAATGTGCCGCACCCTGCACCTTATCCAGCACGTGCAGGTAGTAGGGCATAACGCCGGCATCAAATAAAGCATTGCTAAGGTTAGCCAGCGTCTGCGCATTGTCGTTCACGCCGCGCAGCAGCACGCTCTGATTCAGCAGCGTTACGCCCGCTATTTTCAGTTTGTGCATTGCCTGGCGGAAGTTATCGTCAATTTCCTGGGCGTGGTTGATGTGGTTTACCAGCAGGATTTGCAGAGAGGATCGCGAAAAGCGTTCCGCCAGGGTGTCCGTAATGCGCGCCGGGATAACGATCGGCAAACGGCTGTGAATACGCAGGCGCTTGATGTGCGGGATGGCCTCCAGCGCGTTGAGCAGCCAGTCCAGTTCATGGTCTTTGGCCATCAGCGGATCGCCGCCAGAGAAAATAATTTCATCCAGTTCAGGGTGCGCGCTGATGTAGTCCAGCGCCGCCTGCCAGTTGCGTTTGTTGCCCTGATTCTCAGCATACGGGAAATGGCGGCGGAAGCAGTAGCGGCAGTTGACCGCACAACCGCCCTTCACCAGCAGCAGTGCCCGGTTACGGTATTTGTGCAGCAGGCCAGGCACCACGCTGTTTTGCTCTTCCAGCGGGTCGGTGCTGAAACCGGGGGCGGCGACAAACTCCTGTTGAGCGGTCACCACCTGCAACAGCAGCGGGTCATTCGGGTTGCCTTTTTCCATGCGTGCAGCAAATGCCCGGGGGACACGCAGCGGGAATAAACGCTTAGCGTCGCGTCCGGCGAACAAATTTTCATCAGCGTCTACATTTAAGAGACGTAACAGCTCATCGGGATCGGTGATTACATCGGCAAGTTGCGATAACCAATCTTCTCTGGATGGGGTGTTTAGGGTTACAATATGCGCCATTTTGTGGCTTAGCTACCAGTTAACAAATTTAGAGGGCCTTATGGCGACTTATTCTAGCAACGATTTCCGTGCCGGTCTTAAAATCATGATGGATGGCGAACCGTACGCGGTCGAATCCAGCGAATTCGTAAAACCGGGCAAAGGCCAGGCGTTCGCACGCGTTAAGCTGCGCCGTCTGCTGACCGGCACCCGCGTTGAGAAAACCTTCAAATCCACCGACTCTGCCGAAGGCGCAGACGTTGTGGACATGAACCTGACTTACCTCTACAACGACGGTGAGTTCTGGCACTTCATGAACAACGAAACCTTCGAGCAGCTGGCTGCCGATGAGAAAGCGGTTGGCGATAACGCTAAATGGCTGCTGGACCAGGCTGAGTGCATCGTGACCCTGTGGGACGGCCGCCCAATTTCCGTGACGCCGCCAAACTTCGTTGAGCTGGAAATCGTTGAAACCGATCCAGGCCTGAAAGGTGATACCGCAGGTACCGGCGGCAAGCCAGCGACCCTGAGCACCGGCGCCGTGGTTAAAGTTCCTCTGTTCGTTCAGATTGGCGAAGTGATCAAAGTTGACACCCGCTCTGGTGAATACGTTTCTCGCGTGAAGTAATTCATGCTATAAAAAATCGGCACGGCGTTCGCTGTGTCGATTTTTTTTCAGGGGCAGGGATGATGAACCGTTTAGTCAAACTTTTCTTTGTACTGCTGTTAGGCGGAACGCTGCTTTCCGGCTGCAACACCTTTCGTGGTTTTGGTCAGGATGTCGAACATCTGGGGAACTCTATTTCCCACGCGGCCAGCAAATAATCTCCCATCGTCTTAAAAAATGTGCCTTTTCCGTCCATCTGCGGGGATCTTGTCTATGCTTATGTTGCTACAGCACAAATACTCACTGGCAATAAAAGGATGAGATCATGATTAAGAAGACAATTGCTGCGTTTTTTACTCTCCTGGTACTTTCGTCCGTGCTTTCCGGTTGTAATACGACGAAGGGCGTCGGAGAAGACATTTCCAGTGGCGGCCAGGCTATTTCAGGTGCTGCGACTAAAGCTCAGAACTAAGCTGTTCGGTACGGCTTTGCGGCCGTACCGCTATTCCACACACTCGGCTGAAGGAATAAATGGCGAAAAGCGATTTTCGACTTTCAGCTTCACGCGAATATTGCGCTTATAGGTATAGACGGTTTTCCCGGTAATCTGCATTTCGCTGGCAATGGCCTGATTGCTGGCACCCTCCATCCACAGCGACAACACTTTTTCTTCCTGACGCGTTAACAGCGGCGTGGCGATACGGGCCGGATGAGCTTTAGGCCAGCTGTGTAAAACGGCCAGGATCCGGCGTTCCAGCTTTTCGATTGGCGCGTTTTTAGCAACTTCTTCGCCGACGTTTTTAAACGTCAGCGGTTCGCTTTGCAGACGTATCAGGCGCGAGCGCTGTTCGCAAACGGCGAGCAGCGCGGGAAGAAAATGTGACTGCTGAAGATCGTGCTGGAAGGCGGCGAAATCGGCTATCACCAGATGCGGCTGCCAGCTTTCAATATGCGCTTTCGCCAGAAGCAGGCTATTTAGTGGAGTGACTAAAAATGACGTGGAACCGCCATTGATCTGCTGTAACCATGCCTCCAGCCCGAGGCGGGTGAAACTGCAGCGATCAATAATCAGGATTTTATACATGCTGGGTTGATGAGCACTTCATAGTTGTGGGGCAATACACCATGAAGCCATCATAAAGAAGGTTACGTGCAGATAAAAAGGCGATCTCCGCATTGAAATGCGCCCAATTCACCTCATCATCGTGGAAAGGAGACTTAACCTAAATTCCTTGCATCCCCAAAAAGTGCGGCTAGAATAAAGACTCTTCACGACCTTGCGGGACGACCCGTAAGCGTATCTCAAAAGCCGGGGACGACCCCATCATGGAGTCAAATATGTCCTGGTTAATTCTGGTTGTTGCCGGTTTACTCGAAGTTGTCTGGGCCGTTGGCCTGAAATATACCCACGGTTTTACCCGTCTGGTGCCAAGCGTGATCACAGCCACGGCAATGATTGCCAGCATCGCGCTGCTTTCATGGGCGATGAAAACCCTGCCGGTCGGTACGGCTTATGCCATCTGGACTGGTATCGGCGCGGTCGGTGCCGCCATTACCGGTATTCTGTTGCTCGGTGAATCGGCAAGCCTGGCGCGTATTTTCAGCCTCGTGCTGATCGTCTGCGGCATTATCGGCCTGAAGCTCAGCACGCACTAATAGGTCTGTTTTACCCAAATCAGCTTCTGCACGGGGAAGCCCTGCCGGGTCGCAATGTCCAGCATCTGCTGCTTCATTTCGGGAGTGATGGTCGGCGTGCGGGCGAGGATCCACAGATAATCGCGATCCGGTCCGCAGACCAGCGCGTGCCGGTACTCTTTATCCAGCGTGATCACGTTGTATCCGCCGTAGAACGGGCCAAAGAAGGAGACTTTCAGCGCGGCCCTGTCTGGTGACCCGGTGAAATAAGCTACACCGTCAGTGGATTGCCACATGCCGCGATCCGGGTTCCAGCCTTTGTTCACCACGTTAATGCTGCTATCGCTGCGCAAAGTGTAGGTGACGGTGACTTTCTCCAGACCGCTTTCAAAATTGTGGTCCAGACGGGCGATTTCGTACCAGGTACCGAGGTAGCGGTTAGTATCGAAAGGGGAAACAACGGTGACGCCGGGCGGTGGCACAGGGTTACTACAGGCAACAACCAAAAACGCAGCAGCAACAGTCGCAATGATGGGCAGCAGACGCATGGCAATGTCCTTACAGGCTTTTTTGTAAGTGTAGAACCGTGCGGGGAAAACGTGCGGCAGGCGAACAGAAATATGCCCAGCGCGTGCCGGGCATCTCAGCTTTAGATGAAAATAACACCAACAAGCGTGATCACCGTCAGGATCGCCGCCAGACCGTAGAATACCCATTTGCCGTTAGGCACATGAATTTTCAGGTCATGCATGGCGTGATGAATGCGGTGCAGACCGCACCACAGCGGCAGAACGATCATCAGGAACAGGAACACGCGGCCGATGAAGCTCTGAGCGAAGGCCAGCACGCGCTCGTAGCTGAAGGCGTCATGCGGTGCCAGGCCGAGCGGCAGCAGTATACCGACCAGCAGCACCATCACCGGCGCGACTATCGCGCCCCACATGCCACCCGCACCAAACAGGCCCCAGAACACGGGCTCGTCAGAACGTTTTGGGTTTGGATTGATCATCTTGGTCTCCTTACCAGAACAGTGCGACAAACAGGACAACCACGGTGACCACGATCGTCACCCCCCACAGCGCCTTAATCACCGGCTCTGGCCCCATTTTTTCGCCTTTTACAATCACGTTTGCAGCTTTTGGCGCCAATTCGAACCAGGTTTTGGTATGCAAAAGGGCGGCGGCGAGGGTAATCAGGTTAAGGATCACCACAATTGGGTTTTGCAGAAAGCCCACGTACCCTGCCCAGGATTCCGCACCGTGCTTCAGCGCGAACAGGCCGTAAATTAATACGATACTGAACCAGACCGTCGGCACCGCGGTGCCTTCACGAATCATATAGAACCGGTAGAAGGGCAGTTTTTTCCACCACGTGGAGGTCATTGGCTGCACGTAGGGTTTGCGTTTTGTCGTCATGATGCACTCCTTAGCGTGGTTTCAGGGTCGCAATAAGAAAGTCTTTCGAGCTTTCCACTTTACCCTGCTGAATGGCGGCGGCCGGGTCGACGTGCTTCGGACACACTTCCGAGCAGTAGCCGACAAATGTACAGCTCCAGACGCCATTTTTGCCGTTCAGTTGCGCCATGCGCTCCTTTTTGCCGTGGTCGCGGCTGTCTTCGTTATAACGATGTGCAAGCGTAATGGCCGCAGGGCCAATAAATTCTTTATTGAGCCCGAACTGCGGACAGGCGGCATAGCACAGGCCGCAGTTGATGCAGCCGGAGAACTGATGGTATTTCGCCATCTGCGCAGGGGTTTGCTTGTTCGGTCCCTGTTCCGGCGTGCGCGGATTGCCGATGATGTACGGCTTAATGGCTTCCAGACTTTCGATAAAGTGAGTCATGTCGACCACCAGATCGCGCTCAATCGGGAAGTTAGCCAGCGCCTCGACCTTCAGGCCTTTCTCGTAATCACGCAGGAAGGTTTTACAGGCGAGCTTCGGCACTTTGTTGACCATCATGCCGCAGGAGCCACAAATCGCCATTCGGCATGACCAGCGGTAGCTCAGGTCGGGCGCCAGGTTATCTTTGATGTAGCCGAGCGCGTCCAGCAGCGACGTTTGTTCATCGTAAGGCACTTCGTAAAACGCGCTGTGCGGGGCCGTGTCCACTTCCGGGTTGTAGCGCACGATCTCGACTTTCAGGTTTTTCATCTCAGCCATTGGTCGTCTCCTTCTTCTCAGCGGCTTCCGCTTCCGCACCGTACACGCGTTTTGCCGGCGGCAACGTAGTGATTTTCACGTCGCTGTAGTCCAGACGCGTGGTGCCGTCTGCATCGCGGAACGCCAGCGTGTGTTTGAGGAAGTTAACGTCGTCGCGTTCGGTGCAACCTTCGTCAAGGCGCTGGTGGGCGCCGCGAGACTCTTTACGCGCCAGGGCAGAGTGCGCCATACATTCGGCAACGTTCAGTCCATGGCCCAGTTCGATGGTGTACAGCAAGTCGGTGTTGAAGACGCTGGAGGTATCGGTAATGCGCACGCGTTTGAAGCGTTCCTGCAGCTCTGCAAGCTTATCAATGGTTTTTTGCATCAGCTCCGGCGTACGGTAAATGCCGCAGCCTTCTTCCATCGACAGACCCATTTCGTCGCGGATTTTCGCCCAGCTCTCGTTGCCTTCCTGATTGACCAGCGCTTTCAGGCGTTTTTCGACATCGGCGACCTGTGCATCCAGCGCCGCGCCGTTGGCTTCACCCGCAGTTGAGGCGCGCTCCATGGCTCGTTCACCCGCCATTCGGCCGAAGACCACCAGCTCAGCCAGCGAGTTGGAGCCCAGACGGTTAGCGCCGTGCAGGCCGACAGAAGAACATTCGCCGACGGCGAACAGGCCTTTAATGCGGCTCTCACACTGCTGATCGGTTTCAATCCCGCCCATGGTGTAGTGCGCGGTCGGACGAACCGGAATCGGTTCTTTAACCGGGTCCACGCCGACGTAGGCCTTCGCCAGTTCGCAGATGAACGGCAAACGTTCGAGCAGTTTTTTCTCGCCCAGATGACGCAGGTCGAGGTACACCACGTCGCCGCGCGGGGTGGAGATGGTGTTGCCTTTGCGCCATTCGTGCCAGAACGCCTGCGAAACTTTGTCGCGCGGGCCAAGCTCCATATATTTGTTTTTCGGCTCGCCAAGCGGCGTTTCCGGGCCCATGCCGTAGTCCTGCAAATAGCGGTAGCCGTCTTTGTTGACCAGAATACCGCCTTCACCGCGGCAGCCTTCGGTCATCAGAATGCCGGAGCCCGGCAGGCCAGTCGGGTGATACTGGACGAATTCCATATCGCGCAGCGGTACGCCGTGACTCAGCGCCATACCCATGCCGTCGCCGGTGACGATACCGCCGTTGGTGTTGTAGCGATACACGCGGCCCGCGCCGCCGGTCGCCATCACCACCGCGTTGGCGCGGATCTGGATTAGTTCGCCCTCCATCATGTTCATCGCTACCAGGCCGCGAGCCTGGCCGTCGTCGACCAGAATATCGAGGACGAAATGCTCGTCAAAGCGCTGGATTTGCGGGAACTGCAGGGAAGTCTGGAAGAGGGTGTGGAGCATATGGAAGCCGGTTTTATCCGCGGCAAACCAGGTACGCTCGATTTTCATCCCGCCGAAGCGGCGCACGTTAACGGATCCATCTTCGCGGCGGCTCCACGGACAACCCCACTGCTCAAGCTGGGTCATCTCGGTCGGGCAGTGGTGGACGAAGTAATCCACCACGTCCTGCTCGCAAAGCCAGTCGCCACCGGCGACGGTATCGTGAAAATGGTATTCGAAGCTGTCATGATCCTGTGCGACAGCTGCCGAACCGCCTTCTGCGGCAACGGTATGGCTACGCATTGGATAGACTTTTGAAATCAGTGCGATTTTAGCGTTGGGATTGGCCTGCGCTGCGGCAATTGCAGCGCGTAATCCCGCCCCGCCAGCGCCTATAACGGCCAGATCGGCATGAAAGGTTTGCACGACATTCCTCCAGAATTGTTGTTATTTCGTCACCCGCCTGACTAAAGGTAGTTCACCGGGTCGAACCCGGGAGATGACGAAAGCGTTTCCACTGCTCCTTTATGGGTATCGTAGTATAGCCTTATGATCTGGAGGGAAATTTGACGCGTTCGATTTTTTTGCTGATCCGCCTGCGCATTTATCATCGAAATTGATGGACTGCATCACGAAATGCGCTTTGCGGCGGAAACCCCGAATTTCACCGGGCAAAATTTGTCTCGTGTCCCGCTTGCGGGTAGACTTCGGGCCTTTGTTTGCATTCGGAGAGAGTTACCATGAGCGAAACGGCCACCTGGCAGCCGAGCGCCTCCATCCCCAATCTGTTAAAACGCGCGGCTATTATGGCGGAGATCCGCCGCTTCTTTACCGACCGCGGCGTGCTGGAGGTGGAAACGCCGTGCATGAGTCAGGCGACGGTGACCGATATTCATCTGGTGCCGTTTGAGACGCGTTTTGTCGGCCCGGGCCACTCTCAGGGTATCAATCTCTACATGATGACCAGCCCCGAATACCACATGAAGCGGCTGCTCGCTGCGGGCTGTGGCCCGGTATTCCAGCTGTGCAGAAGCTTCCGCAATGAAGAGATGGGGCGCCACCACAACCCGGAATTCACCATGCTGGAGTGGTATCGTCCGCATTACGACATGTATCGTCTGATTAACGAAGTGGACGATCTAATGCAGCAGGTGCTGGAGTGCCAGCCGGCGGAAAGCCTCTCCTATCAGCAGGCGTTCCAGCGTCATCTGGAAATCGATCCGCTGTCGGCGGATAAAGCGCTGCTGCGCGAAGCAGCGGCGAAGCTCGATCTCAGCAATATTGCCGATACGGAAGAAGACCGCGACACGCTGTTGCAGATGCTCTTTACCTTCGGCGTTGAGCCGCATATTGGCAAAGATCGCCCGACCTTTATCTACCACTTCCCGGCCAGTCAGGCTTCTCTGGCGCAAATCAGCACCGAAGATCACCGCGTGGCGGAGCGCTTTGAGGTCTATTACAAAGGCATGGAGCTGGCGAATGGTTTCCATGAGCTGACCGATGCCCGTGAGCAGCAGCAGCGCTTTGAGCAGGACAACCGCAAGCGTGCTGCGCGTGATTTACCGCAGCAGCCGATAGATGTGAACCTTCTGGAAGCATTGAAGGCAGGCCTGCCGGATTGCTCCGGCGTGGCGCTGGGCGTGGATCGTCTGGTGATGCTGGCGCTTGGCGCAGAACAAATCAGTGATGTTATCGCTTTTACGGTCGATCGGGCCTGATTTCAGGCATTGCCCGGCAGCAAGGTAAAAAGCAAAAACCCTCATCAAGAGGGTTTTTTAGTGTTTGCACCCCTCGCCCTGTGGGAGAGGGGCCGGGGGAGAGGGCATCAGGCCGCACTCCCCTGAAAATTACAAACTTCCCGCCGTACGTCCGCGCCCTGCCGACGTCATCATTCTGCCCGTCTTACGCCCGTCCAGCGTTTCCAGTCGCATCTGGAAAGGCGGGAACGGCATGTCGATTCCGTGCTCGCGGAAACCGGCGAGGATCAGCTGGTGGATCTCATGGCGAAGCGGCATACGATGGCCCATCTCGGCGGCATAGATACGCAGTTCAAAAATCTGAATACCCTGCTGCAAATCGACGAGGAACACTTCCGGCGCCGGGTTATCGATGACCAGCGAGCAGCGTTCGGCGGCGGTCATCAGGAGCTGCGTCACCTCTTCGCTGTTGGCGTCGGACGGGGCCGGAACGGTCAGCACCACGCGCGTGACGGAATCCGACAGCGACCAGTTGATAAACTGTTCCGTGATAAACGCCTTGTTCGGCACGATGATCTCTTTGCGATCCCAGTCGCTGATCGTCGTCGCTCGGGTGTTGATCTTCGTGACGCTGCCGGTCAAATCGCGGATCGTCACTGTGTCGCCGATGCGGATCGGTTTTTCAAACAGGATGATCAGGCCGGAGATAAAGTTAGCGAAGATCTCCTGCAGGCCAAAGCCGAGCCCGACGCCGAGTGCCGCCACCAGCCACTGCAGTTTTGCCCATTCGATACCAATCATCGAGAAGCCGACCAGGCCGCCGATCAGCATCAGCAGGTATTTGGTGATGGTGGTGATGGCGTAGCCGGTGCCGGGCGTCAGGCTCAGGTGTTGCAACACCGCCAGCTCCAGCAGCGCCGGAAGGTTGCGTACCAGCTGCGTCGTAATGATAAATACCAGAATCGCAATCAGCACGGCGCCGAGGGTGATTGGCTCGAGACTCTCGACGCCCTGCACCGTTGAAGTCACATCCCACAGCGAGATGTTTTCAAGGAAGCCAAACGCCGAGTGGATTTCCGACCACAGCACGATCACCGACACCAGCGCGATCAGCATCAGAATCGATCGTACCAGCCGTAGCGACTGGGCGCTTAACGTGTCGAGATCCACTTCGGCGATGTCCACTTCCGTCGCTCCTTCCAGGCTGGTGGTGTGGTAGGGATCGTCCTCACCGCGCGC
Source organism: Scandinavium sp. UTDF21-P1B (assembly GCF_040750395.1). NCBI lineage: Bacteria > Pseudomonadati > Pseudomonadota > Gammaproteobacteria > Enterobacterales > Enterobacteriaceae > Scandinavium > Scandinavium sp. UTDF21-P1B. The sequence continues at coordinate 123,052 of NZ_JBFLVD010000012.1, read as the reverse complement.
ACGCTGAGCGAGCATCTCGGCACGACGGTGCTTAGCGCGATCGAAAGCGATACGGCGGCGCTGAATCAGCATCCAGCGGCGGATGACGTGATAGACCACCAGCAGCAGGAACCAGATGGCGACGGAGGTCTCAAGACGGGCAAGCAGCGCCTGGGCCGTAGCCAGATAACCGACGGCGGCCGCAAGGATTGCCGCCAGGGGCGCGCCCATCAGCAAATTCCACAACATGCGGTTGATTGCGTTATCGCCGGAGCCTTCTTTATCGAGATACAGCGGGATCCCTGCGCGTTTGAGGCTGAGCGTGACCACGCCCAGCGCGCCGCAGATCAGCATAAAGCAGAGCCTGCCAAGCGATGCTGAGAATTCGCGATCGCTGAGATTATCGAACATGATCAGCGCCATAATCAGCGGCACGATGAGGCCAACGCTCATCAGGTAGTAGCGCATCGCGCGGGCAACGCGGTTCCGTGGCCAGCCGAAGTGCGCCACGAACAGACCGTTAGGGCGAGCAAAGGCGGCGCAGATCATGACCACCCACAGCAGCGGCACCGTGGCGGTGACGCCGTCCCCGATGGCCACCGCCAGCGGCCAGGGCCAGGCCTCCTGCAACCCATAGCCCAGCGTCATCCAGAGCACCGGCAGCGGTGAGGCCACCAGAATCGACCAGAAGAGCGTGCGCAGCGTCAGCCAGAAGTGATCCTGGGTGACTTTGCCCACCCGGTTGCTGGAGCGTTCCAGGAAGCGGGTAAAGTGCTTGCGGGAGCTGATGCTGAAACCGACCAGGATCAGCGCCGCAAACAGCGGGATCAGCGTCTCTTTGCTGGTCAGCATCATCACTGAGGCTTTGCCGAGCTGGCTGAAGGTATCCAGCGAAATCAGGCGGCGCAGATCCTGCACAATTTCCAGCGGCCAGGCGAAGGTGATGGGGCTGACGTCTGAGGTCCAGAACAGATAGCGGTGGGTTGCTTCGTTAATTTCTTTCAGCGCATCTTCCAGCTGCCCGTTGGCGACTTTCAGCTTGGTCAGTTCGAGGATCAGCGTATCGCCGCCCTGCAGCAGGGAATTGAGTAATTCGCGCTGGGTGCGAAGCTGGGCATCCAGAATACGGGTTTCTTCCGCCGACAGCGGCTGCCCATTGGCCTGTCGCAGCTGCGGCTGTTTGCTGAGTAAATCTTCATAGCGCAGGCGATGTACGCGCAGCTGCGCCATTTCGGTATCAAGCTGCTGCGGCTTGGGCATTTCCGGCAGTCGGGCCACCTGCGCGCGCAGGGCTTCGCCTAACAGATTGGAGGAGCCGAGCCACTGCGACTGTTCACGCAAAGTATTGAGTGCCTGTCGCACCTGCAACGTCTGATTGGTAGCCTGACGCTGCTGGGAGGCCACCAAATCCATCCGCTGAGCCTGCTGGTTTAACGCCTGGGAGAGCTCACGGTTGACGGCGAACTGCTTTACGATGTGCGGCGGCAGGTTTGCGCTGTTTTCGGCTAATAATTCGGTGCTTTCCAGCGCTTTTTCAGCTTCGCGCTGGCGCTGGCTATTGAGCTGATTGCGCAGGCCTTGCAGATAAGTATCCAGCTGCTCGCTCTGCTTTTGCGCAAGCTCAGAGCGCATACGCGCCAGCTCCTGGCGATTGTTTGCCGAAAGCTGGGCCAGCTCAAGTTCGTTCACCAGCGCCTTTAATTTGGCCGATTCTGCCTGCAAACTCAGATTTTGCGCCTGGGCCGTATTGCCCGTCGCCGTGCCGACGCGGCGTTCGACCTCATTGAGCTGACGGCGAGCATCGGTTTGCTGTTGCGGCAGCTGATTGAGGGAGTCGGCGATCTCGCGTGCGCGCTCCTGTTCCTGCTGTGCCTGACGGCTTTTTTCCAGCAGCTGGCTGCTGACCTGAAGGATCTCCTGATTCAGGGCATCCGTGGTCAGTGCCGTCGGCACCTGGCGTGGTTCATCGCTCAGGCGGGAAAGCTGCGCGCGCAGGGTTTGCGAGAGCTTAGAGAAGTTATCAATGGATTGTTGATATTGTGCGGCGCGCTCAAGAGAACCTTTTCGTTCCTCAAGCGCGTTCAGCGCAGACTGAAGCGCCTCAACGGCTTCCGGCTGGGCGGGCTTCGCCGCTTTTGCCTGTTCCAGCTCCTGGGCGATCTGTCTGGCGTCGGGGGCGCTTGCTGCGTACGCCCCCATGCTGAGGCACCAGGCCATCAGAAAAGTGATAATCAGGCGCACGTCAGCGATCCTTCTGTAATTAGCCTTCGTCTTGTTTATCGTCAACCAGCGGGCTGGCGTCGTGCTCAGTTTTGATCTCTTCTTCTGCCAGCGGCGCAGGCTGTGCGGCTGGAGCGACGAAGGTCTCAGTTGAAACGGCCAGCGGTTGACCCAGTTTGGTGACTGACAGGCTGGCCAGTGTTTCAACCAACTGAACTTTGCCCGGCGCAAACAGGTTGATCACGGTGGAACCCAGCTTAAAGCGGCCCATCTCCTGACCTTTCAGCAGCGCGACGGAGCCTTCGCTTTCGCCTGCCGGCCATGTCCAGCGCTTAATGATGCCTTCACGAGGTGGCGTGATGGTGCCAGCCCAGACGGTTTCGATGCTGCCAACGATGGTTGCGCCGACCAGAATCTGCGCCATTGGGCCAAATTCGGTATCAAACAGGCAGATGACGCGTTCGTTGCGGGCAAACAGGTTCGGTACGTTCTGCGCGGTCAGGTGGTTGACGGAGAACAGGTCACCCGGCACGTAAATCATTTCACGCAGAATGCCGTTACACGGCATGTGTACGCGGTGATAGTCGCGCGGTGAAAGATATGTGGTGGCGAAAGAACCGTTGCGGAACAGATCCGCCATCAGGTAATTGCCCGCCAGCAGTGCTTCCAGGCTGTAGTTATGCCCTTTGGCCTGCAAAATTTTGTCTTCTTCAATTTTGCCCAGCTGGCTGATCACGCCGTCGGCTGGCATCACCAATACGCTCGGATCGGTGTCGAGTGGGCGCGCTTCATCGCGCAAAGGACGCACAAAGAATTCGTTGAAGGTACGGTAGCTGGCGGTGTCCGGCTTCTGCGCCTCTTTCATATCAACCTTGTAATACTTCACGAACAGGTCAATCACCAGCTTCGTCAGCCAGCCCGCTCGTTTGCTTGCGCCCCAGCCTGCGAGGCGCGTGAGCCACAGTTTCGGCAGAATGTATTGAAGCGAAAGTTTGAATGAATTTAACAAGATAGCCTCCAGGCCATATTCATTGTTTCAGGCTCTCGACGGAGCCTTTTTCAAAAAAGGGGCTGATTCTAGCGACGTTCAGCTTAAATGTCAGTCATCGGTTTCAGAAAAGCTTTTACGCGTTTTTACCTGTACCTGCTTCATGCTTTCGAGAATATGGTGATAGTTTTCAAAGCGCGTTTCGGCAATCTCACCTTTTTCCACCGCCTCACGGATGGCGCATCCCGGATCGTTATCGTGCTTGCAGTCGCGGTATTTGCAGGCGCCCAGATAGTCGTGGAATTCGACAAAGCCGTTGAAGATTTGTTCCGGTTCAAGGTGCCAAAGGCCGAATTCACGCACGCCAGGAGAATCAATCACATCGCCGCCGTGCGGGAAGTGATACAGACGCGCAGCGGTCGTCGTGTGTTGGCCGAGGCCCGAGTTATCGGACACGTCATTAGTGAGAATTTCTTCCTGCAGACCGAGCAGGGCGTTCAGCAGGCTGGATTTGCCCACGCCGGACTGGCCCGCAAAGATGCTGATGCGCCCGGTGAGCGCTTCTTCCAGCGGCTTGAGCCCGTCCTGAGTGCGGCTGGAGACCATCAGTACGCGATAGCCAATCTTGCGGTAGATATCCATCTGCTCGTTGACGAAAGCCAGGCCGTCGTCGTCCAGCAGATCGATTTTGTTCAGCACGATGATGGGTTCAACGCTCAGCGTTTCGCAGGCGACCAGATATCTGTCGATAATATTCAGCGACAGCTCGGGCAGAATGGCGGAGACGATCACTATCTGATCGATATTTGCGGCGATCGGTTTGACGCCGTCGTAGAAGTCCGGGCGCGTCAGCACGGAGGTGCGTTCATGAACCGCCTCAACGATGCCTTTAACGTTGACGCCTTCCGCCGCGGTTTTACCCGGACGCCAGACCACGCGGTCGCCCGTTACCAGAGAACGAATGGTGCGACGAATATTGCAGCGGTGGATGCTGCCTTCGTCGGATTCCACATCGGCATGCATGCCAAAGCGGCTGATAACAATGCCTTCAGCCGTTTCGCCAAACAGGTTGTCATCGAAATCGGGCTTCTCCGCAGTGGTTTTGAGACGGCGCTGATGGTTGGCTTTTACCCGGCGCTGCTGCCCTTTGGAGAGTTTATTTTTACTCAATCGTGCTGACTCCTGGTCGCCCCAGGGGGGCAAAACCTCTATGATACACGCTATTTTAGATGAATATAGTCACTGTCGTTGTGACGCGAGAAGGGTGGAAAATAGCATGAGTGCAAATGAAAACAACCTCATTTGGATCGATCTGGAAATGACAGGGCTCGATCCTGAGCGCGATCGCATTATCGAAATCGCCACGCTCGTGACCGATGCAAACCTCAACATTCTGGCGGAAGGGCCGACCATTGCGGTACATCAGTCCGATGCTCAGCTGGCGCTGATGGATGACTGGAACGTGCGTACGCACACCGGCAGCGGTCTGGTGGATCGCGTGAAGGCGAGCACCCAGGACGATCGCGCAGCAGAACTGGCAACTATTGAGTTTCTTAAAGAGTGGGTTCCAGCGGGCAAATCGCCCATCTGCGGTAACAGCATCGGCCAGGACCGTCGCTTCCTGTTTAAATACATGCCGGAGCTGGAGGCGTACTTCCACTACCGCTATCTCGATGTCAGCACGCTGAAGGAGCTGGCGCGTCGTTGGAAGCCAGAAATTCTCGACGGCTTTAAGAAGCAGGGCACGCATCAGGCGATGGACGACATTCGTGAGTCCGTGGCGGAGCTGGCGTACTATCGCGAGAACTTTATTAAGCTGTAACGGCGAAAAATGGCTTGCACAGGCCCGGCAAACGCAGAGCCGCCGGGCATTCGCCGTAAAAATAATCTATCTGGCGATTAATGCAGCACTTGAGCAAAAATCAAAAAAAATCGCGTGAAGGGGGGTTGCAGCTACAAGGATTTCTCGTATAATGCGCCTCCCGTAACGACAGAGAATTACGCGTTACGTCAGCAACAAATTTGCGGGAATAGCTCAGTTGGTAGAGCACGACCTTGCCAAGGTCGGGGTCGCGAGTTCGAGTCTCGTTTCCCGCTCCAAAATTTGTGCAACAAGTTGAAAAGTATCGTAAGATACGCACCACCCAAGCGGGAATAGCTCAGTTGGTAGAGCACGACCTTGCCAAGGTCGGGGTCGCGAGTTCGAGTCTCGTTTCCCGCTCCAAAATTTGCGCATCACCAGATGTAGTATCGCAAGATACGCACCACCCAAGCGGGAATAGCTCAGTTGGTAGAGCACGACCTTGCCAAGGTCGGGGTCGCGAGTTCGAGTCTCGTTTCCCGCTCCAAATTTTTTCAATATATCTTCTTATCCACAGCGAATAAACGCGCTGGGGGCGATTTTTATTGTCTCAGTTACACTCTTGTAAACAGACTTATCCACAGGTCCGCATCGTGCTCTTCGAGCGTCAATTGCTTCTGAATGTGAATCAAATTTTTTTAATTATCTGATTAATAACAATAAAAATAGATTTCAAATTGTTATCGCGATCACTTGACGATTTTTTCGCCCTTGAATTTCAATGTGTTTTTATTTTTATTCACACCCTGTGAATGAATCATGCATCCCTCGGCAGGCCTTTTTCAATCACCCGAACCAGACGCTGTTTTTGCGGTAGCTGCACTTCAATGACGTTGGCATTTCGCTTATCAATTTGCTGCGCAATCGCCCACGCTATGTGCTCATCGAGAAGTGGGTGCTCACCCTGACGGCTTTCCAGTGCCGCAAGATTGCGCGGATCCCACGGGGCATTACCCAGCGCCACGCTGATATTTCGCAGCCAGCGTAAATGGCCGATGCGGCGGATGGGTGACCCCTCCGTCACTTTCAGAAAGTGGGCCTCGCTCCAGGCGAACAGTTCGATAAGTTCAGGTGCGTGCAAGGCCTTGCGCGGGCTGAAGTCGTCCTCTTCCGTGAGCTGCGAGTAGCGATTCCACGGGCAAATCAGCTGGCAGTCATCGCAGCCGTAAATGCGGTTGCCCATCAGCGGCCGGAATGCTTCCGGGATCGCGCCCTCAAGCTCAATGGTCAGATAGGAAATGCAGCGGCGTGCGTCGACGGTGTAAGGCTCCACAATAGCGCCGGTCGGGCAGATGGTCATACAGGCAACGCAGCGGCCACAGTTTTCTGCCACTGGTTTATCAATGGGTAACGCAAGGTCTATCAGCAGCTCGCCGAGGAAGAAGAAGGAACCCGCATCGCGGCTGAGGATAAGTGAGTGCTTACCTGTCCAGCCAAGCCCTGCTTTTTCTGCAATCGGGCGCTCCAGAACGGGCGCAGAATCGACAAAAGGTCTAAAATTCAGCGAGGCACACCGTTCCTGAATTTTCTCGCCCAGCTTTTTAAGGCGATTGCGTAACAGCTTGTGGTAATCACGCCCGAGGGCATACCGGCTGACGTAACCGAGTGACGGGTTTTTCAGGGTGCTGGCAAACGCTGCGTTGGCAGGTAAATAGTTCATTCGCACGCTGATAACGCGCAGCGTACCGGGCAGCAGTTCATGAGGGCGGGCGCGGAGCATTCCATGGCGCGCCATCCACTCCATTTCGCCGTGGTACTGTTTGTCCAGCCATGCCTGCAGTTTGGGTTCGCTGGCGCTGAGATCGGTATCGGTAATGCCGACGTGCTGAAAGCCCAGTTCGGTGCCCCACTGTTTGATATCTTGCGCTAATTGATTGAGATCGAGGGGCTGTGACATGACGGACCATACAATGACGAGAAACCCCGCAAGTATACCACACACCATCTGGTCTGCGGATGCCCTGCGTCGCGCAGAAATTGAGGCCGCTGATGCGCTCGGATTAACCCTTTACGAACTGATGCTGCGTGCGGGAGAAGCCGCTTTCCAGCTTGCATGTGGCAGATATCCTGCCTCGGCACACTGGCTTATCCTTTGCGGTCACGGCAATAATGGCGGCGATGGTTACGTGGTGGCGCGTCTGGCGCAGGCTGCAGGCCTTGCCGTGACGCTGCTGGCCGTTGAAAGCGATAAACCGCTGCCTGACGAAGCTGCTGAAGCACGGGAAGCCTGGCTGAACGCGGGCGGCGTTATTCATGCGGCGGATGCGGGTTGGCCTGACGGCGTAGATTTGATTATTGATGCGCTGCTCGGAACCGGCAGTAACAGTGCGCCCCGCGAACCTATCGCCACGCTCATTGCACAGGCGAACGATCATTCGGCTCCCGTCGTGGCACTCGACATCCCTTCCGGCTTGCTTGCCAATACCGGCGCAACGCCTGGCGCAGCGATCCGTGCTGCCCATACCATGACTTTCATTGCGCTCAAGCCGGGTTTGCTGACAGGCAAAGCCCGCGATGTGACGGGCACTTTGCATCATCATGCGCTGGGCCTTGAGGCCTGGCTGGCTACGCAATCCACGGATCTTCAACGAATCGACGCCGGTCAGCTTGTCCGCTGGTTGCCGCTGCGTCGCCCAACGTCGCATAAAGGCGATCACGGTAAGCTGGTGATTATCGGCGGTGACCATGGCACTTCAGGTGCCATTCGCATGGCTGGTGAAGCCGCGCTGCGTGCCGGGGCCGGACTGGTGCGTGTCTTGACGCGTGCAGAAAATATTGCGCCCATTGTGACGGCGCGGCCTGAACTGATGGTGCATGAGCTCACGCCGAAAACCCTGGATGAGAGTCTGGAATGGGCGGACGTTATCGTGATCGGCCCAGGGCTTGGGCAGCAGGCCTGGGGCAAACAGGCGCTGCGAAAAGTGGAAAACGTCAGAAAGCCCATGTTATGGGATGCCGACGCGCTTAACATTCTGGCAATCAATCCGGATAAACGTCACAATCGCATCCTGACGCCGCACCCCGGCGAAGCGGCCCGGTTGCTGAACTGCAGCGTGGCGGAAATTGAAAGCGATCGCTTACTTTCTGCACAGCGTCTGGTAAAACGGTACGGAGGCGTCGCGGTGCTGAAAGGCGCAGGAACCGTGATTGCCGGTGAGACGCGCGGTATCGCCATTGCCGATGTCGGCAACGCGGGGATGGCCAGCGGCGGCATGGGCGATGTCCTTTCCGGCATTATTGGCGCGTTGCTAGGCCAGCATCTCTCGCCGTATGATGCTGCCTGTGCCGGCTGTGTTGCACATGGCGCGGCGGCAGACATGCTTGCCGCCCGTTACGGAACCCGTGGCATGCTTGCCACCGATCTTTTTTACACGCTACAGCGTGTTGTTAACCCGGATGTGATTGACGTAAACCATGATAAATCGAGTGATTCCCTTACCCCATGAGCAGGCCACATTAGAGCTGGGCAATCGTATTGCCGGGGCCTGCACGGGCGCGACCGTCATTTATCTCTACGGCGATTTGGGCGCCGGGAAAACCACGTTTAGTCGCGGTTTTTTGCAGGCGCTGGGCCATAAAGGCAACGTCAAAAGCCCGACCTATACGCTGGTTGAGCCGTACACGCTCGACAATTTAATGGTTTACCACTTTGATTTGTACCGCCTTGCGGATCCTGAGGAGCTTGAATTCATGGGGATCCGCGATTACTTCGCTGACAATGCCATCTGCCTGGTGGAATGGCCGCAACAGGGCGCGGGTGTGTTGCCTGAACCGGATGTCGAAATTCACCTCGAATACCAGGCACAAGGGCGAGAGGCGCGCGTGACGGCAGTCTCCTCACTGGGTGAGTCTTTACTGGCGCGCTTAGCCGGTTAACCTGAGGGATGACGGGATGATGTATCGCGTTAAAAGTTGGTGGGTGGCATGCCTGATGCTTTTTTGCCTTCAGGCGACGGCGGCAAGTTTATCCGATATCCAGGTCTCTAACGGAGATAAACAGGCCCGCATTACGTTCAGTTTTCTGGGCGATCCTGACTACTCCTTCTCGCAGGAAGGCAAACGCAGCGTCGCGCTGGATATCAAGCAAACCGGCGTGATTCAGGGGTTGCCGCTCAACTTCAGCGGTAATAACCTGGTCAAAAGCATTCGTTCCGGCACGCCAAAAGATGACCAGTCTTTACGTCTGGTGGTTGATCTTACCGGCGACGGCAAAACTCGCGCGGTGAAACAGCAAAATGGTGCGAGCACCCTTGTGGTCTTCACCATCAACGCAGATGAGCCACCTCCGCCACCGGCGGTAGCGAAACGTGTGGAAGCCCCGATGGTGACTCCCGCACCTCGTCCTGTTGAACCAGCGCGCAATCCGTTCAAAACGCAAAATGACCGCATGACAAGCGTGACCAGCAGCAATACGCAAACCCGACCGGCGGCGAGAACGCGTACGGCAAGCGCCAGCGGTGACAAGGTCATTATTGCTATTGATGCCGGGCACGGTGGCCAGGATCCCGGCGCAATCGGCCCGGGCGGCACCAAAGAGAAAAACGTCACTATCTCCATTGCCCGTAAGCTGCGCGCTCTGCTGAATGACGACCCGATGTTTAAAGGCGTGCTGACGCGAGACGGCGATTACTTTATTTCAGTGATGGGGCGTTCGGACGTAGCCCGTAAGCAGAACGCTAACTTCCTGGTGTCCATCCATGCGGATGCTGCGCCAAACCGCGACGCCACGGGCGCATCGGTGTGGGTGCTGTCCAACCGCCGTGCCAACAGCGAAATGGCGGGCTGGCTGGAGCAGCACGAGAAGCAGTCTGAGCTGCTCGGCGGCGCAGGCGATGTGCTGGCGAACAGTCAGGCCGACCCTTACCTGAGTCAGGCGGTGCTGGATTTACAGTTCGGCCATTCGCAGCGCGTCGGGTATGATGTGGCGGTTGACGTTCTGGGTCAGCTTCAGCGTGTCGGCAATATTCACAAGCGCCGCCCTGAGCATGCAAGTTTAGGCGTGCTGCGCTCGCCTGATATCCCGTCGATCCTCGTTGAAACCGGCTTTATCAGCAACGGCGGTGAAGAACGCCTGCTCGGCAGCGACAGCTATCAGCAGCAGATCGCCGAAGCGATTTATAACGGTCTGCGGAAGTACTTTGAAGCGCATCCGTTACAAAGCGGGCCGCGCGGCGAAGCGTCACAAACGGCCAGCGCAGCAGGCCCAAACGGAACGTTAATTAACTAAGGAGCGCTTCATGCCGATACAGGTTTTGCCCCCGCAGCTTGCGAACCAGATTGCCGCTGGCGAAGTGGTGGAGCGGCCCGCATCGGTAGTGAAAGAGCTGGTCGAAAACAGCCTTGATGCGGGCGCGACCCGCATTGATATCGATATCGAACGCGGTGGCGCAAAGCTTATCCGCATTCGCGATAACGGCTGCGGCATCAAAAAAGATGAGCTGGCGCTGGCGCTGGCCCGTCACGCCACCAGTAAGATTGCGTCGCTCGACGACCTTGAGGCGATCATCAGTCTCGGTTTTCGCGGGGAGGCGCTGGCGAGTATCAGCTCCGTTTCCCGTCTGACCTTAACGTCCCGCGTGGCCGAACAGCCTGAAGCCTGGCAGGCGTACGCCGAAGGGCGCGATATGGACGTGACCGTAAAACCTGCGGCGCATCCTGTGGGCACAACTCTCGAAGTGTTAGATCTGTTTTACAACACGCCGGCACGCCGCAAATTTATGCGTACCGAAAAAAACGAATTCAGCCACATCGATGAAATTATTCGCCGCATTGCTCTGGCGCGATTTGACGTCACCATTAACCTCAGCCACAACGGCAAAGCGGTGCGGCAGTACCGTGCGGTGGCGGAAGGCGGCCAGAAAGAACGCCGTCTGGCGGCCATCTGCGGTACGCCGTTTATGGAACAGGCGCTGGCGATTGAATGGCAGCATGGCGATTTGGCCCTGCACGGCTGGGTGGCCGATCCGAAACTCAGCAATGCGCAGTTGGCGGAAATTCAGTACTGCTACGTGAACGGGCGCATGATGCGCGACAGGCTTATCAATCACGCGATTCGCCAGGCCTGTGAAGACAAGCTCGGAGCCGGGGAACAGCCTGCGTTCGTGCTTTATCTGACTATCGACCCGCACCAGGTCGATGTGAACGTGCATCCGGCGAAGCATGAGGTGCGCTTTCATCAGTCGCGGCTGGTACATGATTTTATCTATCAGGGCGTGCTGAGCGTGTTGCAGCAGCAGATGGATACGCCTTTGCCGCTGGCGGAAGAAGCTGAAGAACCCGCGCTGCGCACATTACCGGAAAACCGCGTAGCCGCCGGACGTAACCATTTTGCTGAACCTGCCGTTGTACGCGAGCCTGCCGCGCCGCGCTATAGCTCGCCATCCGGCGGCAGTTCGCGTCATGAAAGCTGGCCTAATGCGCAACCGGGTTACCAGAAACAGCAGGGGGCTTTATACAAACAACTGCTGGAGACACCGGTTGCAGAACGCAGGCCTGTTATGCCTGCCGCGCCGGAAAGCTTGTCCGGACACAGCAACAGCTTTGGCCGGGTATTGACGATTATTGCTGCCGATCTTGCACTGCTCGAACGCGACGGCAAGCTCAACCTGATGGCGCTGCCCGTTGCGGAACGCTGGCTGAAACAGGCGCAGCTTTCGCCGGAAACGTCCCCGGTTTGCGCGCAGCCTCTGCTGATTCCGCTGCGCTTAAAAATAAGCGCTGAAGAGCAGGCGGCGTTGGCTAAATCCCTTCCCGTACTGGGGCAATTAGGCGTTGAAATTCAATCAGAAGCGCAGCATGTAACGGTGCGGGCGGTGCCTTTACCCTTAAGACAACAAAATTTACAAATCTTGATTCCTGAACTGATAGGCTACCTCGCGCAGCAATCGACGTTCGATGCGGTGACGCTGGCGCAGTGGTTAGCGCGCAATCTTGCAAGCGAACATGCGCAGTGGAATATGGCGCAGGCGATTGCCCTGCTGACGGACTTAGAGCGTCTTTGTCCACAGCTGGTGAAAGCGCCGCCGGGTGGCCTGTTACAACCCGTTGATTTACATACGGCGATGAATGCCCTTAAACATGAGTGACGTAACACAGAGCCTGCCTCAGGCCATTTTTTTGATGGGGCCAACGGCCTCCGGTAAAACCGCGCTGGCGATTGAGCTACGCAAAGTTTTGCCCGTTGAGTTGATTAGTGTGGATTCCGCCCTCATTTACCAGGGGATGGATATCGGCACCGCGAAGCCAGATGCCCGTGAGCAGGCCTTAGCCCCTCACAGGTTGCTGGATATTCGCGATCCGGCGCAGGCGTATTCTGCCGCGGATTTCCGCCGCGATGCGCTGGCCGAGATGGCCGAAATCACCGCTGCCGGGCGTATCCCGCTGCTGGTGGGCGGTACAATGTTATATTTCAAGGCGTTGCTGGAAGGACTCTCGCCCTTGCCGTCGGCAGATCCCGCCGTCAGGGCCAGGATTGAGCAACAGGCAGCAGAGCAGGGATGGAATGCACTGCATCAGCAACTTCTGGAGATTGACCCGGTTGCCGGTGCGCGTATTCATCCAAATGATCCGCAAAGACTTTCCCGGGCACTGGAAGTTTTTTTCATTTCGGGTAAAACTTTAACGGAACTGACGCAAACGTCAGGAGACGCTCTGCCGTACAAGGTGCATCAGTTCGCCATCGCCCCGGCGAGCCGTGAACTGCTCCATCAGCGCATTGAGCAGCGTTTTCATCAGATGTTGGCTTCAGGTTTTGAAGCAGAAGTGCGGGCGCTTTTTGCCCGTGGAGATTTGCATACGGACATGCCTTCCATTCGTTGTGTGGGATACCGCCAGATGTGGTCATACCTTGAAGGCGAAATCTCATATGATGAAATGGTTTATAGAGGTATTTGCGCCACGAGACAGTTGGCCAAGCGTCAGGTGACCTGGTTGCGCGGTTGGGAAGGGGTTCATTGGTTAGACAGTGAACAACCTGAACAAGCGTTCAACGATGTGTTAAAGGTTGTTGATGCGAGCCTGGGCTGAACGTGTAAAATTAAGACGTATCGTGCGCAATTTTTCAGAATCGAAAGGTTCTAAGTACAAGCCCGAAGTTTGTGGGTAACACCCTGAAAACCGTGGGTATAACAAGCATATAAGGAAAAGAGAATGGCTAAGGGGCAATCTTTACAAGATCCGTTTCTGAATGCACTTCGTCGGGAACGTGTTCCGGTTTCTATTTATTTGGTGAATGGTATTAAGCTGCAAGGTCAAATTGAGTCTTTCGATCAGTTCGTGATCCTGTTGAAAAACACGGTCAGCCAGATGGTCTATAAGCACGCAATTTCTACCGTTGTTCCGTCTCGTCCGGTCTCTCATCATAGCAACAACGCTGGCGGCGGTACGGGTAGTAACTACCATCATGGTAGCAACGCGCAGTCTTCATCTGCGCCGCAAGACAGCGACGAAACCGAATAAGGTTGATGGCTGTTTTTCCATGTCGGGGAGCCAGTTTATTCGGTTCCCCGCTGGTCTTTTAGGAGATTTTTCGCTTGTTTGACCGTTATGACGCCGGTGAGCAGGCGGTGCTGGTACACATCTATTTTTCGCAAGACAAAGATATGGAAGACCTTCAGGAGTTTGAATCCCTGGTCTCTTCCGCCGGTGTCGAAGCAATGCAGGTGATTACCGGTAGCCGTAAAGCGCCGCACCCAAAGTATTTTGTTGGTGAAGGTAAGGCTGTCGAAATTGCGGAAGCCGTGAAAGCAACGGGGGCCTCTGTTGTCTTATTCGACCATGCATTAAGTCCGGCCCAGGAGCGAAACCTGGAGCGTTTGTGCGAATGCAGGGTTATCGATCGTACCGGTCTTATTCTCGATATTTTTGCTCAGCGTGCGCGTACCCACGAGGGGAAACTGCAGGTTGAGCTGGCGCAGCTGCGTCACCTGGCAACACGCCTGGTGCGAGGCTGGACCCACCTGGAACGTCAGAAAGGCGGGATTGGTTTGCGTGGCCCGGGTGAAACCCAGCTCGAAACTGACCGCCGTTTGCTGCGTAACCGTATTATGCAGATCCTCTCCCGTCTGGAGAGAGTTGAGAAGCAGCGCGAACAGGGGCGCCGTTCGCGAACCAAAGCCGATATTCCGACCGTGTCGCTGGTGGGTTACACCAACGCCGGGAAGTCGACGCTGTTTAACCAGATTACTGAAGCGCAGGTGTATGCGGCCGACCAGCTGTTCGCGACGCTCGACCCGACGCTGCGTCGGATTAACGTCGCTGACGTAGGCGAAACCGTACTGGCGGACACCGTTGGGTTTATTCGCCATTTGCCGCATGATTTAGTGGCCGCATTTAAGGCGACCCTGCAGGAAACACGTCAGGCGACGCTCCTGCTGCATGTGATTGACGCCGCCGATGTGCGTTTGCAGGAAAACATTGATGCGGTGAATGTCGTGCTCGATGAAATAGAGGCCGACGAGATCCCAACCCTGCTGGTGATGAACAAAATAGATATGCTGGACGATTTCGAACCGCGTATCGACAGAGATGATGAAAACAAACCGATTCGGGTCTGGCTTTCTGCTCAGACCGGCGTCGGCGTACCACTGCTTTTCCAGGCTTTAACGGAACGACTTTCCGGTGAGGTGGCACAGCACACGCTGCGCCTGCCGCCGCAGGAAGGGCGTCTCAGAAGCCGGTTTTATCAGCTTCAGGCGATAGAAAAAGAGTGGATGGAGGATGACGGCAGCGTTGGTCTGGAAGTTCGGATGCCGATAGTTGACTGGCGTCGCCTCTGTAAGCAAGAACCTGCGCTGGCAGACTACGTTGTCTGATAGCCAGTTGGCCTGAAGATTATTCGCCTTTATACCCGGCGTGCCGGGTATACACCGCATAACAAATGGAGCATATACATGGCGTGGAATCAGCCCGGTAATAACGGACAGGACCGCGACCCGTGGGGAAGCAGCAATAATCAAGGCGGCAACTCTGGGGGAAATGGAAACAAAGGTGGTCGCGATCAGGGGCCTCCTGATTTGGATGATATCTTCCGCAAGCTGAGCAAAAAGCTCGGCGGCTTAGGCGGTGGTAAAGGTGGCTCGGGCGGAGGCAGCAGCGCTTCGCAGGGGCCTCGTGCGCCAATGAGTGGGCGTATTGTCGGTATTGCGGCCGCAGCGGTCGTCATTATCTGGGCGGCGAGCGGCTTCTACACCATTAAAGAAGCAGAGCGCGGTGTGGTCACTCGTCTGGGTAAATTCAGCCATCTGGTTGAGCCTGGCCTGAACTGGAAGCCGACGTTTATCGACGAAGTGACGCCGGTCAACGTGGAAGCCGTTCGCGAGCTTGCCGCTTCTGGTGTGATGCTGACGTCTGATGAAAACGTGGTGCGCGTTGAAATGAACGTGCAGTACCGCATCACCGATCCGCAGAAATACCTGTTCAGCGTGACCAGCCCGGACGACAGCCTGCGTCAGGCGACGGACAGCGCCCTGCGCGGCGTGATCGGTAAATACACCATGGACCGTATTCTGACCGAAGGCCGTACCGTTATTCGTAGCGATACCCAGCGTGAGCTGGAAGAGACGATTCGCCCGTACAACATGGGGATCACCCTGCTGGATGTCAACTTCCAGGCTGCTCGTCCGCCGGAAGAGGTAAAAGCAGCGTTTGACGATGCCATTGCCGCTCGTGAAAACGAACAGCAGTACATTCGTGAAGCGGAAGCGTACACCAACGAAGTTCAGCCGCGTGCCAACGGTCAGGCGCAGCGTATCCTCGAAGAAGCTCGCGCTTATAAGACGCAGACTATCCTCGAAGCGCAAGGTGAAGTTGCGCGTTTCGTCAAGATTCTGCCTGCGTATAAAGCGGCGCCGGAAATTACCCGTGAGCGCCTGTATATCGAAACCATGGAGAAAGTGCTGAGCCATACCCGTAAAGTGCTGGTCAACGATAAAGGGGGCAACCTGATGGTGCTGCCGCTCGACCAGATGCTGAAGGGTGGCAGTGCAGCGCCGGCAAAAAAGAGTGACAGCAGCGGCGCCAGCAGCCTGTTGCGCCTGCCGCCTGCATCCAGCTCAAGCAGCGCCAACAGCAACAGCGCCGCACCGGCCACAAGCGACAGCGATATCATGGACCAACGCCGTGCTAACGCGCAGCGTAACGACTACCAGCGTCAGGGGGAATAACGATGCGTAAGTCAGTTATTGCAATAATTATCATCGTGCTGGTAGGCCTTTACGCTTCAGTCTTTGTGGTGAAAGAAGGTGAACGCGGAATTAAATTCCAGTTCAGCAGCGTGGTGCGTGACAGCGACAAGAAGCCGGTGATTTATGCGCCGGGCCTCCATTTCAAGGTGCCATTTATCCAGTCGGTGAAAACGCTGGATGCGCGTATCCAGACCATGGATAACCAGGCCGATCGCTTCGTGACTAAAGAGAAGAAAGACCTGATCGTTGACTCCTACATCAAGTGGCGCATCAGTGATTTCAGCCGTTACTTCCTGGCAACCGGTGGCGGAGACGTCTCTCAGGCCGAAGTGCTGCTGAAGCGCAAATTCTCTGACCGTCTGCGTTCTGAAATTGGTCGTCTGGATGTGAAAGATATCGTAACGGATTCCCGCGGTCGTCTGACTATCGAAGTACGCGATGCCCTGAACTCCGGTACCTCCGGCGGTGACGAAGAAGTGGCAACGCCTGCAGCTGACAGCGCTATCGCGGAAGCGGCAGAACGTGTCGTTGCGGAAACCAACGGTAAAGTGCCGGTGATCAATCCGAACAGTATGGCTGCGCTGGGTATTGAAGTGGTTGATGTCCGCATCAAGCAGATCAACCTGCCTGCGGAAGTGTCGGAAGCTATCTACAACCGTATGCGCGCCGAGCGCGAAGCGGTAGCCCGTCGCCACCGTTCACAGGGTCAGGAAGAGGCAGAGAAACTGCGTGCGGCCGCCGACTATGAAGTGACCAAAACGCTGGCGGAGGCCGAGCGTCAGGGTCGCATCATGCGCGGTGAAGGTGATGCCGAAGCGGCGAAACTGTTTGCCGATGCCTTCAGCCAGGATCCGGATTTCTACGCCTTCATCCGTAGTCTGCGTGCTTACGAGAACAGCTTCGAAAGCAATCAGGACGTGATGGTGCTGAGTCCGGACAGCGATTTCTTCCGTTACATGAAGACGCCGACCAGTACCGCGCGTTAAACTCTCCCATAGTTTTGTGAAAAACCACCGCTCTTGCGGTGGTTTTCTTTTTCTCAGGATGAATGATGAATTCAACAATCTGGCTGGCGCTTGCGCTGGTACTGGTGCTCGAAGGTCTTGGACCGATGCTCTATCCTCAGGCCTGGCGCAAAATGGTGGCGGCACTTTCACAGCTTCCGGACCATCTTTTGCGTCGTTTTGGCGGTGGCCTTGTGGTCGCAGGCGTAGTGATCTACTACATGTTGACGAGAACGATTGGCTGAATAAAAAAACGGCGGAATCATCATTTTTAGGATGCAAAAAGTGCTGGTCATCATCGAAACCGATGGTAGAATCCATTTTTAAGCAAACGGTGATTTTGAAAAATGGGTAACAACGTCGTCGTACTGGGCACCCAATGGGGTGACGAAGGTAAAGGGAAGATCGTCGATCTTCTGACTGAACGGGCTAAATATGTTGTACGCTACCAGGGCGGTCACAACGCAGGCCATACTCTCGTAATCAACGGTGAAAAAACCGTCCTCCATCTTATTCCATCAGGCATTCTTCGTGACAACGTGACCAGCATCATCGGTAACGGCGTTGTGCTGTCGCCTGCTGCGCTGATGAAAGAGATGAAAGAACTGGAAGACCGTGGTATCCCGGTTCGTGAACGTCTGCTGCTTTCCGAAGCTTGCCCGCTGATCCTTGATTATCATGTCGCGCTCGACGTGGCTCGTGAAAAAGCGCGCGGTGCAAAAGCTATCGGCACCACCGGTCGTGGTATCGGCCCGGCTTATGAAGACAAAGTGGCCCGTCGCGGCCTGCGCGTTGGCGACCTGTTCGACAAAGCGACCTTCGCCGACAAGCTGAAGGAAGTGATGGAATATCACAACTTCCAGCTGGTGAACTTCTACAAAGCCGAAGCGGTTGATTTCCAGAAAGTGCTGGATGACGTCATGGCCGTTGCCGACATCCTCACCGCGATGGTTGTTGACGTTTCCGACCTGCTGGATCAGGCGCGTCAGCGTGGTGATTTCGTGATGTTCGAAGGTGCCCAGGGCACGCTGCTGGACATCGACCACGGTACCTATCCGTACGTAACCTCCTCCAACACCACCGCAGGTGGCGTGGCGACCGGCTCCGGCCTGGGCCCACGTTATGTGGATTACGTTCTGGGTATTATCAAAGCTTACTCTACCCGCGTTGGCGCAGGTCCGTTCCCGACCGAGCTGTTTGACGAAACCGGCGAGTTCCTCTGCAAGCAGGGTAACGAGTTCGGCGCGACCACCGGTCGTCGTCGTCGCTGCGGTTGGCTGGATGCCGTTGCGGTACGCCGTGCCGTGCAGATCAACTCCCTGTCTGGCTTCTGCCTGACCAAGCTGGACGTGCTGGACGGCCTGAAAGAGGTGAAAATCTGCGTCGGTTATCGTATGCCGGATGGCCGCGAAGTGACCACCACGCCGCTGGCTGCCGACGACTGGGAAGGCATCGAGCCGATTTATGAGTCCATGCCGGGCTGGTCTGAAACCACCTTTGGCGTGAAAACCCGCAGCGGCCTGCCGCAGGCGGCGCTGGACTATATTAAACGCATCGAAGAACTGACCGGCGTACCGATTGATATTATTTCAACCGGCCCGGACCGTTCTGAAACCATGATCCTGCGCGACCCGTTCGACGCATAATCATGCCAGGGGCGCATTCATTGCGCCCCTCTGTTCCCGCTTTCCGCCTTCCTCCGCTTAAATTAATTAACCGCTACCTGGCTGGCTGGTTTATCATCAATGGTAATAATCCCCCGTTTTTTTCCGCTTTGAGGTTGATGTGCAGTTAACGAGTTTCACCGATTACGGATTGCGTGCGCTAATCTATATGGCATCGCTGCCGGACGGCCGAATGACCAGTATCTCTGAGGTGACGGAGGTGTATGGCGTGTCCCGTAATCATATGGTTAAAATTATCAACCAGTTAAGTCGTGCAGGCTTTGTTGATGCCGTGCGCGGTAAAAATGGTGGTATTCGCCTGGGCAAACCGGCCCATACCATTGGCATCGGCGACGTTGTTCGTGAACTTGAGCCATTATCGCTGGTGAACTGCAGCAGCGAGTTTTGCCATATAACGCCCGCCTGTCGTTTAAAACAGGCACTTTCTCAGGCCGTAAACAGTTTTCTCAAGGAGCTGGATAACTACACGCTGGCCGATTTGGTTGAAGAGAATCAACCGCTTTATAAATTATTGCTGGTGGAGTGACTCGTCACTTCACCGGAGCTGACAACGGAGGAACCGCTATGTCACAAGATCCTTTCCAGCAACGCGAAGCCGAAAAATACGCGAACCCTATCCCGAGCCGGGAGTTCATCCTCGATTTCATCACCCAACGCGAAAAACCGGTCAGCCGAGATGAGCTGGCAATCGAACTGAAAATCGAAGGTGAAGAACAGCAGGAAGCCCTGCGTCGCCGCCTGCGCGCCATGGAGCGCGACGGGCAACTCGTTTTCACCCGCCGTCAGTGCTATGCGCTGCCGGAACGTCTCGATCTGCTGAAAGGCAAAGTCATTGGCCATCGTGATGGCTTTGGCTTCCTGCGCGTCGAAGGGCGCAAAGACGATCTCTATCTTTCATCCGAGCAGATGAAAATGTGCATGCACGGCGATCTGGTGCTGGCACAGCCGCTGGGCGCCGATCGAAAAGGTCGTCGCGAAGCGCGCATCGTGCGCGTGCTTGAACCAAGAACCGGGCAAATCGTGGGGCGCTATTTCACCGACGCTGGCATCGGCTTTGTGGTGCCGGACGATAGCCGCCTGAGCTTCGATATCCTCATTCCGCCGGAAGAACTCATGGGCGCGCGCATGGGCTTTGTGGTGGTGGTTGAACTTACCCAGCGCCCAACCCGCCGCACCAAGGCCGTCGGCAAAATTGTCGAAGTCCTTGGCGATAACATGGGCACCGGTATGGCCGTGGACATGGCGCTGCGCACCCATGAAATCCCTTACGTCTGGCCGCCTGAAGTTGAAAAACAGATTGCGAACCTGAAAGAGCAGGTGCCGGAAGAAGCGAAAATCGGTCGCGTGGATCTGCGTGATTTACCGCTGGTTACCATCGATGGCGAAGACGCCCGCGATTTCGATGACGCCGTTTTCTGCGAGAAGAAACGCGGCGGCGGCTGGCGTCTGTGGGTGGCCATTGCGGACGTCAGCTATTACGTCCGTCCGCCAACGCCTCTGGATACCGAAGCCCGCAACCGCGGCACCTCGGTTTACTTCCCGTCTCAGGTCATCCCGATGCTGCCGGAAGTGCTGTCCAATGGGCTGTGTTCCCTGAATCCTCAGGTCGACCGCCTGTGTATGGTCTGCGAAATGACCATTTCAGCGAAGGGCCGCCTGACAAGCTACACGTTCTACGAAGCGGTGATGAGTTCCCATGCGCGTCTGACCTACAACAAGGTCTGGCATATGCTGCAGGGCGATCAGGATCTGCGCGAGCAGTATGCGCCGCTGGTCAAGCATATCGAAGAGCTGCATAACCTCTACAAAGTGCTTGATGCCTCCCGCGCCGAACGCGGAGGGATCTCGTTTGAAAGCGAAGAGGCGAAGTTTATCTTCAACGCTGAGCGTCGCATCGAACGTATTGAGCAAACCCAGCGTAATGATGCGCATAAGCTTATCGAAGAGTGCATGATCCTCGCCAATATCTCGGCGGCGCGCTTCGTCGAGAAAGAGAATGAGCCTGCGCTGTTCCGTATTCACGACAAGCCGACCGAAGAGGCGATCACCTCTTTCCGTACCGTGCTGGCCGAGCTTGGTCTGGAGCTCCCAGGCGGCAACAAACCGGAGCCGCGTGACTACGCGAAGCTGCTGGAGTCCGTTGCCGATCGTCCGGATGCGGAAATGCTGCAAACCATGCTGCTACGCTCAATGAAGCAGGCGGTGTACGACCCGGAAAATCGCGGCCACTTTGGCCTGGCGCTGCAGTCCTACGCCCACTTTACTTCACCGATTCGTCGTTACCCGGACCTGTCGCTGCATCGCGCCATCAAATACTTACTGGCGAAAGATGAAGGTCACAAAGGAAACTCAACGGAGACCGGCGGCTGGCACTACAGCATGGAAGAGATGCTGCAGCTCGGTCAGCATTGTTCGATGACCGAACGCCGTGCCGACGAGGCGACCCGCGAAGTATCCGACTGGCTGAAGTGCGACTTTATGCAGGATCAGGTCGGCAACGTGTTCTCCGGGGTCATTGCCAGCGTTACGGGCTTCGGCTTCTTCGTGCGTCTTAACGATCTGTTTATTGACGGTTTGGTGCACGTATCGTCTCTGGACAACGACTACTATCGCTTTGACCAGATTGGCCAGCGCCTGATTGGCGAATCCGGCGGTCAGACCTATCGTCTTGGCGATCGCGTGGAAGTGAAGGTTGAAGCCGTCAACATGGACGAGCGTAAAATCGACTTCTCGCTGATTTCCAGCGAGCGTGGCCCGCGTAACCCAGGCAAAACCGCGCGCGAGAAAGCGAAGAAACCGGCAAATGGTAAAGCGGGTGGTAAACGCCGCGATGCCGGGAAAAAGGTCAACTTTGAGCCAGACAGCGCCTTCCGCGGTGAGAAAGGCCAGAGCAAAAAAGTGAAGCCAAAAGCGGCGAAGAAGGCGGCGACCAGTCAAAAAGCCAAAAAACCGTCTGATAAAACGCTTAAAATCGCCGCTGCGACAAAAGCCAAACGCGCAGTGAAGAAGCAAGCGGCAGAGTAAGAGATAAGCCCCTCTCCCCGGCCCTCTCCCGTAGGGAGAGGGAGAAAATATACAGCGAGCTTTCCAGAACGAAGCTCAGGGCTGTTCCCTCTCCCTGTGGGAAAGGGTTAGGGAGAGGGGAAAACAATATTTGAACTAACAGGTAATGAGTACCCTTCATGAGTGAAATGATTTACGGCATCCACGCGGTGCAGGCCCTGCTGGAGCGTGCTCCGGAACGTTTTCAGGAAGTCTTTATTCTGAAAGGCCGCGAGGACAAACGTCTGCTGCCGCTTATCCACGCGCTGGAAGCGCAGGGCGTGGTGATCCAGGTTGCGAACCGCCAGTTCCTTGACGAGAAGAGCGACGGCGCCGTGCATCAGGGGATCATCGCCCGCGTGAAAGAGGGCCGTCAGTATCAGGAAAACGATCTGCCGGATCTGCTGGCTCAGTTCGAGAATCCGTTCCTGCTGATCCTCGACGGCGTTACCGATCCGCATAACCTGGGCGCATGCCTGCGTAGCGCCGATGCCGCAGGCGTCCACGCGGTGATTGTTCCGCGCGATCGCTCGGCTCAGCTCAATGCAACGGCGAAGAAAGTGGCCTGTGGTGCCGCTGAAAGCGTGCCGCTGATCCGCGTGACCAACCTGGCGCGCACTATGCGTCTGCTGCAGGAAGAGAATATCTGGATTGTAGGGACTGCTGGCGAAGCCGATCACACGCTCTATCAGAGCAAAATGACGGGCCGCATGGCGCTGGTGATGGGCGCCGAAGGGGAAGGCATGCGTCGCCTGACTCGCGAGCACTGCGATGAGCTGATCAGTATTCCGATGGCGGGCAGCGTGTCGTCGCTGAACGTTTCTGTTGCGACGGGCATTTGCCTTTTCGAAGCCGTTCGCCAGCGCGCGGTATAAACAGTAAAACCTTCTCTTCGGAGAAGGTTTTTAGTCTGTGCTCCCTCTCCCTGTGGGAGAGGGGCGGGGTGAGGGCACCAGACGGCGCTGAACTCTTACTCATCCAGCGACCGCAGATGGTCGTCCTTTCTCAGCGTCATCAGCGCGAAGATACTCACCACCGCCGTTGCCATCACGTAATAAGCCGGAATATCGAGATTCCCCGTCTGCTTAATCAGGCCGGTGATAATCAGCCCCGCACATCCCGAGAAAATCGCGTTCGACAGCGAATACGCCAGCCCAAGCCCGGTGTAACGCACTTTGGTCGGGAACATCTCTGACAGCATCGCAGGCCCTGGGCCCGCCAGCATGCCGACTAATCCCCCAGCCACCAGCACAACCAGCGCTTTTACCAGCAGCGTGCTCGACTCTGCCTGCAAAATCTTCAGCAACGGCAGCGCCAGCGCCAGCAGCAGCACCGCGGCGATAACCATCACCGTGCGACGGCCAATTTTATCGCTGAGCATGCCTGACGGCAGAATGGTGACCGCAAAACCAATGTTGGAAATAACGGCGATCAGCAGCGCCTGGTTAAAGCCGGTATGCAGCGCCGATTGCAGGTACGAAGGCATGATCACCAGATAGGTGTAGCCTGCGGCGGACCACACCATCAGGCGGCCAATGCCGGTCACAATTGCTTTAAAAGTGCCGCTGACGCTGGCTTTAACCGCTGGCATATCGGTTTTTTGCTGGCGTACAAAGCTCGGCGTTTCTTCCATATGCATGCGCAGCCAGAGCGCGACAGCACCCATCGGCAGCGCTAAATAGAACGGGACGCGCCAGCCCCAGTCGAGCATAGCTTCTGGCGTCAGCAGGGCCGACATCAGCGCGACAATTCCCGCGCCCGCCAGCAGGCCCAATGCCACGGTGAACGACTGCCAGGCGCCGTACAGGCCACGTTTTCCGCGAGGGGCAAACTCCGTCATTAGCGAAACTGCACCACCGTATTCGCCACCGGCAAACAGGCCTTGCAGGATGCGCAGCGCCGTCAGCAGCAGCGGGGCCGCTACGCCAATCGAGGCATAAACCGGCACGAGGCCAATCGCCGTGGTGGCGAACGTCATCATCACCAGCACCAGAATCAGCGTTGGCTTACGCCCGATGCGATCGCCAATGCGACCAAAAACCACTGCGCCTAACGGGCGGAAGAAAAAGGCGACGGCGAAAGCCGCGTAGGTGAGGATAAGGCTGGTGAGCGGCGCTTCTCCCGCCAGCTGAAAGAAGTTTTTGGCGATAACCGTTGCCAGAAAACCGTACACGGCAAACTCATACCATTCGATAAAGTTGCCAATTGAACCCGCAATAAGCGCGCGCTTGTGCGCTGCGCCAGCCACTGACCCTGTTTGCATACTCTTTCCCGGTTTGTACAGCGTATTAACGTGTGAATAAATTATTCCATACAAAAATGAGAAGAAAATTTAAAATTCTTATGCCTGTGATGTGCCTCACGAAGCCAGCGCCGATTCTTTTTTGTCCGGCCTTTAACAGGCAGAGTCGCCGTGCGCTGGCCATACTTATCGCTTAATCCCTGACAGTAAGGAGACGTCATGTCCTGGCAAACGCATACCGTGTTCAACCAGCCAGCGCCCCTGAACAACAGCAACCTCTTCCTTTCGGATACGGCGCTACGGGAGGCCGTGCAGCGTGAGGGGGCGGGCTGGGATGGTGATTTACTGGCAAGCATCGGGCAGCAGCTTGGTACGGCGGAATCGCTGGAACTCGGGCGGCTGGCAAACGTCAATCCACCGGAGCTGCTGCGCTATGACGCTACGGGCGAGCGGCTGGACGATGTACGCTTCCATCCCGCGTGGCACCTGTTGATGCAGGGGCTTTGCGCCAATCGGGTACACAATCTTGCCTGGGAAGAGGATGCGCGGATGGGGACGTTTGTGGCGCGTGCCGCACGCTTTACTCTGCATGCTCAGGTGGAAGCGGGGACGCTTTGCCCGATAACCATGACCTTTGCGGCGACACCGCTGTTACAGCAACTGATGCCAAAGCCCTTCGCCGACTGGCTGACGCCGTTAATGAGCGATCGTTATGACTCGCATCTGCTGCCGGGAAGCCAGAAGCGTGGGCTGCTGATCGGCATGGGGATGACCGAGAAGCAGGGTGGTTCAGACGTGCTCAGCAACACGACCCGGGCAGAGAAAATTGACGGCCAGCTGTACCGGCTGGTGGGGCATAAATGGTTTTTTTCGGTGCCGCAAAGCGACGCACATCTGGTCCTTGCCCAGGCCAAAGGCGGGCTCTCCTGCTTTTTTGTGCCGCGCTTTTTGCCCGACGGGCAACGCAACGCGATCCGGCTCGAACGCCTGAAAGACAAGCTTGGCAACCGTTCGAATGCCAGTAGCGAAGTTGAGTTCACTGATGCTACCGGCTGGCTGTTGGGTGAAGAGGGCGAGGGTATCCGGCTTATTCTGAAAATGGGTGGCCTGACGCGATTTGACTGCGCGCTGGGCAGCCACGGCCTGATGCGGCGTGCGCTTTCGGTGGCGCTCTATCACGCTCATCAGCGCCAGGCTTTTGGCAAGCCGCTTATTGAGCAGCCTCTGATGCGCCAGGTGCTCAGCCGTATGGCTTTGCAGCTGGAAGGGCAGACCGCGTTTTTGTTCCGTCTGGCGAGGGCCTGGGATAACCGCACCTCCCCGGAAGCGACGCTATGGGCGCGTTTGTTTACGCCAGCGGCGAAATTCGGCGTCTGCAAAGTGGGTATGCCATTTGTGGCTGAGGCGATGGAAGTGCTTGGCGGCGTGGGCTATTGCGAAGATAACGAACTGCCGCGTCTGTATCGCGAAATGCCGGTGAACAGCATCTGGGAAGGCTCGGGCAATATTATGTGCCTTGATGTACTTCGGGTGCTGACCCGACAACCCGGCGTGCTTGATTTACTCAGCGCCGAATGCAATGAAGTCAAAGGTCAGGACAGACACTTCGACAGGGCCTGGCGGCAGCTAGCTCAGCGGCTACATAAGCCTTCAGAAGCGCAGGGAAGGGAAATCACTCAGCAGCTTTATCTGCTGGGCTGCGGCGCGCAAATGCTGCAAACGGCGACGCCACCGATAGCGCAGGCGTGGTGCCGCATGATGCTGGATACGCGAGGAGGCGTACTGCTGGACGGGCAGGTTCAGGACGACTTATTACTCAGAGCGACGGGCGGCGTCGGGTAAGACGAAAGGGCAGACTGATGAAATCTGCCCGTGTGCTCAGGCGTAAAGAATCGCCTGTACGCGCCAGTTATCGGCGTGCTGTTCCTCATACATCTGAATAATACGGTACCAGCTGGCCCCTTGCTCATCGGCTTTGCGGGCGATGACGTATTCGACGTCCTGAAGCGTGCCGGAAATATTATTGACGGAAATCAGACCGATCTCGTTCAGTCCGGTAACACAATCGGCGCTGGCAAACTCCGCAGGCTGCGCCGTCGTGTTTGAAAATCCTAAAGAGAAGGCAAAGGCGTGTTTCATCGTCGTCAGCTCCATTTCACGTAACCCGAGGTAGCCCTGGGCAATCCATCGCGGACAATCATCCCGTCGTAAATCGGCATGACGCCATTGTGCATCGGGAAACGTGAAGGGCTGAAAAGCAATGTAAAGCGGATTAAATAATCCTCGCTTACGGCTTGTGATACATTATCGCCTGTGAATACCATTGCGCCGGAACCACGGTGTCATCAATCATTACGATCACGTAGTAATCCGCTTTGGCGGCAGTCACTTTCGCCTTAATATCCGCTTCTGCGTCCATCGGTGAACCGTAAACCATAGTGCTGACTGTGCCGATTTTTTGCAGGCCTTCCGTTTGGTTTCGCTGGATTTCCTGCGGATAGTCGGTTTTCGGCGGCGGCGCCGCAGGTGTTCCCTGAAGCACGCTACATCCACATAACAACAGCACCAGAAGCAGTGGCGTAATACGTTGCATAGCCATATCCCGTTTCCTGATAATCATGAGTGTAGTGACTAATAATTTGCCTTTAGGGGGAATGTTCCCGAATTGTTATCTCTGGCGCGATTTTCGAATGAAATCTTTCTAAAAGCGTAATCCATGTCGCAACATTCGGCGGACGCAATGTCAGTGCAATTTGCAGGTAATATTACTGCGCGCTATCGGCTAAAGAGAGAGAAGGAGAAGAGTAATGATTGAACTTGACGTGCGCAAGCTGGCGGGCAGGGAAGTTTTGCAGGCCTGTC
Source organism: Scandinavium sp. UTDF21-P1B (assembly GCF_040750395.1). Classification (NCBI taxonomy): domain Bacteria; kingdom Pseudomonadati; phylum Pseudomonadota; class Gammaproteobacteria; order Enterobacterales; family Enterobacteriaceae; genus Scandinavium; species Scandinavium sp. UTDF21-P1B. The sequence continues at coordinate 95,986 of NZ_JBFLVD010000012.1, read as the reverse complement.
CCCAGGGAAAGAACGCTTCTCCACTGCCGTGTGTCGTTTTTTATCATGGCTTTACCTCATCGAAGCTGGTCTACAGTTATTTTGCCGTGGCGCTGGCGCAGGCTGGTTTCCGGGTCATTATGCCGGATGCGCCCGATCACGGGTCACGCTTTGAAGGCGACGAGAACGCCCGGATGCAGCGCTTCTGGCCAATCCTGCTGAACAGCTGCCAGGAATTTGCTGCGCTGCGCGAAGCCATCATTGAGCAGGGCTGGCTGGAAGAGGAACGACTGGCAGTGGCGGGGGCGTCGATGGGCGGCATGACGGCGTTGGGTATTCTTGCCCGGCATCCGGACATCAAATGTGGCGCAAGCCTGATGGGATCGGGCTATTTTATGTCGCTCTCCCGTACGCTCTTTCCGTCGCCAGATTTTCCCACTGAGCTTGCGGAGTGGGACGTTACGCATCAGTTGGAAAAACTCGCCTTGAAGCCTTTGTTACTGTGGCATGGTGAAGACGATGACGTTGTGCCCGCGGCAGAAACGTTCCGCTTACAGCAGGCGCTGCGGAAGGCCGGGCTTGACGCAAAGCTTACCTGTGAGTGGCAGACTGGCGTGCGTCACCGCATCACGCCAGAAGCGCTGTCCGCGACGGTGGCTTTTTTCCAGAAACACTTGTGAAAAAAAGCCCCCGGAGCCGGGGGCAGAGTGGATTAGGGCAAATACGTTCAGTGGTTTTCCTGGTGCTAGCGGTAAACGTCAGCGCTGGCGTGAATAAGGCCATTGCTGCCGGGTTCATGAAGAAGGATTGGGTGATAGTATTTGGCGCCGTGGGCGTCACTCTCTTCACTCAAGGCTTGATCTGCTTCGCTTTCGGTGGCGATGTTATGATTGATGTATATGACGCCTAAGCTCTGCACATCGTCCATATTTCTGGCCTGTCGGCCGTCGATTTTGATGGCTGCCATCGCGTTTGCTGTGAGCAAAAGGGTAGCCATTACGGCGATTGCGATGTTTTTCATGTGCGTTACTCCATACAGCCTGCTGCGTTAAACTGAAGTCTCCTGCTGTCTTCCGCTGAGGTATGATGTAAGTGTAATCGCTCCTTTTCGATTCCATCACGACCATTTCTGATGCAGTTGTTCAAAAATTTGGCGCATCCATTACTGATTAATTTTAAGCCACTGACTTCCCTTCGCTTTGCCCTTCGTGCGAATTATTTGCGCAATCACCTTGAGTTTCCCCTTGCCCGCAAGTATGATTACGCGTCAATTTTTCAGCCGCCCTTTAACACGTTCCTTGCCTCCATGGGCCGCGGCTGACCCAGACAGGAGGCTGAATAATCCGTAAGGAGCAATTCGATGCGTCATTACGAAATCGTTTTTATGGTCCATCCTGACCAGAGCGAACAGGTTCCGGGTATGATCGAGCGTTACACTGGTGCAATCACTGCAGCAGAAGGTACGATCCACCGTCTGGAAGACTGGGGCCGCCGTCAGCTGGCTTACCCGATCAACAAACTGCACAAAGCGCACTACGTTCTGCTGAACGTTGAAGCACCGCAGGAAGTGATCGATGAGCTGGAAACAAACTTCCGCTTCAACGATGCCGTTATCCGCAGCATGGTTATGCGTACCAAACACGCTGTGACTGAAGCATCTCCAATGGTTAAAGCGAAAGACGAGCGTCGTGAGCGTCGCGATGATTTCGCAAACGAAACCACAGATGATGCTGAAGCTGGGGATTCTGAAGAGTAATTGCTGATGGCCAACCGTCTGGCGTTGTCCGGCACAGTGTGCAGGGCGCCCCTTCGAAAGGTCAGCCCATCAGGAATTCCTCACTGCCAGTTCGTGCTTGAGCACCGTTCTGTGCAGGAGGAAGCCGGTTTTCACCGGCAGGCGTGGTGTCAAATGCCGGTTATTATTAGCGGGCAAGAGAACCAGGCCATTACTCACAGTATAACGGTCGGCACGCAAATCACCGTTCAGGGCTTTATCAGCTGCCACAAGGCGCGAAATGGTCTGAGCAAAATGGTGTTGCATGCCGAGCAGATTGAATTGATAGATTCTGGAGACTAGCCAAATGGCACGTTATTTCCGTCGTCGCAAGTTCTGCCGTTTCACCGCGGAAGGCGTTGTAGAGATTGATTACAAAGACATCGCTACGCTGAAAAACTACATTACCGAAAGCGGTAAAATTGTCCCGAGCCGTATCACCGGTACTCGTGCAAAATACCAGCGCCAGCTCGCTCGTTGCATCAAGCGCGCTCGCTACCTGTCTCTGCTGCCATACACTGATCGTCATCAGTAATCGGCCGCCGTCTATTAACGACTTTAAGAGGATAAGGTAATGCAAGTTATTCTGCTTGATAAAGTAGCAAACCTGGGCAGCCTGGGTGATCAGGTTAACGTTAAAGCGGGCTACGCTCGTAACTTCCTGGTTCCACAGGGTAAAGCTGTTCCAGCTACCAAGAAAAACGTTGAATTCTTCGAAGCACGTCGCGCTGAACTGGAAGCCAAACTGGCTGACGTTCTGGCTGCTGCAAATGCTCGCGCTGAAGCAATCAACGCACTGGGCACCGTTACCATCGCGTCTAAATCTGGCGACGAAGGTAAACTGTTCGGTTCTATCGGTACTCGCGACATCGCTGACGCAGTTTCTGCTGCAGGCGTTGCTGTTGCCAAGAGCGAAGTTCGCATGCCGAACGGCGTTCTGCGTACCACTGGTGAGCACGAAGTGGACTTCCAGGTTCACAGCGAAGTGTTCGCTAAACTGGTAGTAAACGTGGTTGCTGAGTAATTCATTACTCCGTAGCACGACAAATCGCCGGCCTTGTGCCGGCGTTTTGCTTTCTGAGGTTTGCACTTTCCCACTTGTATGGTAGCTATTTCCGCCACCTTTCAGGATAATGAATTAAAACGCGATTTTAATTCAGGCTTAGCTCATGGACAGCGCCACACCCGCCCCGTTATTTACCCGTAAAAACATTGTTTATGCAGGCGCAACGCTTTGCTGTTTATTATGGGGAAGCTCGTATCCCGCCATCAAAAATGGCTATGAAATTTTCCAGATTGCCACTGACGACATCCCGTCGAAAATTATCTTTGCCGGTTACCGCTTCCTGTTTGCCGGTGTGCTGCTGTTGCTGTTTGCGCTGGCACAGCGTAAGCCGATAGCTCGCCTGAACGCCCGCCAGTTTGGCCAGCTGACGCTGCTTGGTCTGACGCAAACCTCCATCCAGTACGCCATTTTTTATATCGGCCTTGCGTTTACGACCGGCGTGAAAGGCTCGATTATGAACGCCACTGGCACCTTCTTCAGCGTGCTGCTGGCGCACTTCATCTACCAGAATGACAAGCTAAGCTATAACAAATCCCTCGGCTGTATTCTTGGGTTTGCCGGAGTGATGCTGGTGAACTTCAGCCATTCGCTGATGGATTTCAGCTTCGTCTGGCAGGGGGACGGTTTTATCGTGCTGGCCGCCTTTATCCTTTCGGCAGCAACGCTCTACGGCAAACGTATTTCGCAGACCGTCGATCCAACGGTGATGACCGGCTGGCAGTTGGGTATTGGCGGCCTGGCGCTGGTGGTGGGCGGCTACCTGAGCGGTGGAACGCTGACGTTCCACGGTATCGACTCTGTGGCCGTGCTGGGCTATCTGACGCTGCTTTCTTCCGTGGCATTTGCGCTATGGAGCACGTTACTGAAGTACAACCGCGTCAGTATGATTGCGCCGTTTAACTTTGTGATTCCGGTGGCGGGTACGGTACTGTCCGGCATTTTTCTTGGCGAGAACATTCTGGAATGGAAATACGCACTGGCGCTGGTGCTGGTCTGTTCGGGGATTTGGTGGGTCAATAAAAGAAGTGTCTGAGAGCTGCCCGGCGAGTGCCGGGCACGGTCATTAGCGAACGCGAAGATAGCTGCCGTCGACCTGGCGGGTAAACAGCACCTGCTGGCCATTACCGCTGTCAATCGTTAAGCCTGTCACAACGCCGTTAGCATTCTGGCGTACCTGCACCATCTGCCCGGCCTGTAATGTGCTCAGCGGCTTGCCCGCGCCTTCCACTTTAGACATCGCGTACACGTCAGTTGGCGGCAGGTTGTGGTCGCGGAACAGCTGCGCCAGGGTTTTGCCAGGTTCTACACGGTAGCTGCGCCACTGCTGCTCAATGCCTGGCACGGACTGCGCTTGCGCAGGTTCGCTCTGCTGCTGAGGCTGGCGCTGAACCTGCTGAGGCTCGTCGTCTGGCTGACCTTCCTGAACCACCTCAGGCGCGGCAGGAGCCGCCTGGTCAGGATCGCTCACCGTCGGTGAAGAAGAAACCAGCGGAGGCAAAGGCTGTTGCAGGTTGCCCTGCTGCGGCTGGGACTGCATATCGAGCTGCGCGTTGCGGCTCACCGATTGTGCGGGTGCGTTGTCGCCGGCAGGAAGCAGGAAGCCAATAATCACCAGCAGGGAGCCTGCGATGATGCCACGACGATGCAGCGGTGGCAGCGGGTCCATCAGCCGGAAATTATCCGGGGCATGCCAGATTTTTAACACCAAAGGTTGTAGTGCGAACCGCCCGGGCATGGGTTACCTCCTGCTCCGCGTTTCCCTGTTTTGTCCCTCAGTATATACATAATTCTGCCGAGACAAAGTTTTACCCGATGCGGCCTGGCTGGTATGCTGCCCGCTGATTTTCATCCGATGAAAGGAAAGACCATGGCAACCCCGACTTTTGACACCATTGAAGCCCAGGCCAGTTACGGAATCGGCCTCCAGGTAGGACAACAGCTTAGCGAATCCGGCCTGCAGGGCCTGCTGCCGGAAGCACTGGTCGCTGGTATTGCTGACGCTCTGGAAGGCAAGCAGCCACAGGTTCCGGTAGATGTGGTACACCGTGCACTGCGCGAAATTCACGAACGTGCTGACGCGGTTCGTCGTGAGCGCTTTGAAGCCATGGCGGCAGAAGGCGTGAAATATCTGGAAGAAAACCGTGAGAAAGAAGGCGTAAGCAGCACCGAATCCGGTCTGCAGTTCCGCGTTCTGACTCAGGGCGAAGGTGCTATCCCGGCTCGTACCGACCGCGTACGTGTTCACTACACCGGCAAACTGATTGACGGTACCGTGTTCGACAGCTCTGTCGCACGTGGCGAACCGGCTGAATTCCCGGTCAACGGCGTGATTCCAGGCTGGATCGAAGCGCTGACCCTGATGCCGGTTGGCTCCAAATGGGAACTGACCATCCCGCAAAACCTCGCTTACGGCGAGCGCGGCGCTGGCGCATCCATTCCTCCTTTCAGCACCCTGGTTTTCGAAGTCGAACTGCTCGAAATCCTGTAAGGCCGCTGGATCCTCTCCCGGTGACGGGAGAGGACGTCATAAATCAGAGAAAAATCCCTAAGTTAGAAAATTGTCAGTATTTAATCTTGCATTGCGCCGCAGTCGGTGTATTTTTGTGAGCTGTTTCGCGTTAGCAGAGTGATATAACACTCACTTTAAACATCTTATTAACATAATAGCCAATTCATAGTATTCAACCCGCCGATTCTTACCTACTATCGATCAGTCAAAAAACTGAAACCTCGTCAGAGGTATTCAATGGCCACAGAGCCAGCAAAGCACAACACAACAGGAACAACAGGAAGAAAATCACATGGTAGATCAGGTAAAAGTTGGTGCTCAAGAGGATGCGCCAACGGAACAGTCGCTCCGGCGCAATCTCACTAACCGGCATATTCAGCTGATTGCTATCGGCGGCGCGATAGGGACAGGCCTGTTTATGGGCTCGGGGAAAACCATCAGCCTGGCCGGCCCGTCGATCATTTTCGTCTACATGATCATCGGCTTTATGCTCTTTTTCGTCATGCGCGCAATGGGTGAATTGCTGCTGTCGAATCTCGAATACAAATCCTTCAGCGATTTCGCCGCCGACCTGCTCGGCCCGTGGGCCGGGTATTTCACCGGCTGGACCTACTGGTTCTGCTGGGTTGTCACCGGCATGGCGGACGTGGTCGCCATCACGTCATACGCGCAGTTCTGGTTCCCTGGACTTTCAGACTGGGTGGCCTCGCTGGCGGTTATACTTTTACTGCTGGGCCTGAACCTCGCCACCGTGAAGATGTTTGGTGAGATGGAGTTCTGGTTTGCGATGATCAAAATCGTCGCCATCGTTGGCCTGGTGATTGTCGGCCTGGTGATGGTGATGACGCACTTCACCTCGCCGAGCGGCGTACAGGCCTCGTTTGACCATCTGTGGAACGACGGCGGCTGGTTCCCGAAAGGCATCAGCGGCTTCTTTGCCGGCTTCCAGATAGCGGTCTTTGCTTTCGTGGGGATTGAACTGGTGGGCACCACGGCAGCGGAAACCAAAGATCCGGAGAAATCACTGCCGCGCGCGATTAACTCGATTCCGATTCGTATCATCATGTTCTACGTCTTCGCGCTGGTTGTGATCATGTCGGTGACGCCATGGAGTTCTGTGGTGCCGGACAAGAGTCCGTTCGTGGAATTGTTCGTGCTGGTAGGGCTGCCTGCGGCGGCGAGCATCATTAACTTTGTGGTGCTGACGTCTGCGGCTTCTTCCGCCAACAGCGGGGTGTTCTCAACCAGCCGTATGCTGTTCGGCCTGGCTCAGGATAAGATGGCGCCGAAGGCTTTTGCGACGCTGTCAAAGCGCGCCGTTCCGGCGAAAGGGTTGACCTTCTCCTGCATCTGCCTGCTTGGCGGCGTGGTGATGCTCTATGTGAACCCAAGCGCGATTGCGGCGTTCACCATGATCACCACCGTTTCAGCGATTCTGTTTATGTTCGTGTGGACCATCATTCTCTGTTCATATCTGGTCTACCGTAAGCAGCGCCCACAGCTGCACGCCGCATCGAAATACAAAATGCCGCTCGGCAAGCTGATGTGCTGGGTTTGCATGGCGTTCTTCGTGTTTGTGCTGGTGCTGCTGACGCTTGAGGACGATACCCGTCAGGCGCTGATTGTCACGCCGCTGTGGTTTATCGTGCTGGGGCTGGGCTGGCTGTATGCCGGGAAGAAGCGTTTGATGAAGTAAGTTAAAAAAATCTATTGCCCGGTGGCTCTTCGTATACACGGGCCTACGCCCGAGACCATTTGTAGGCCCGGTAAGCGCTAGCGCCACCGGGCATTTTTATTACTCGCCTGCCAACGCCCGAGGAAACAGCACGTTGTTTTCCAGGCTGATGTGCTCCATCAGATCGTCAATCAGCTCGTTAATGCCGTTATACATCGCCTTCCAGGTCGTACAGGCTTCCGGCGGCGGCGTCACGTTCTGGGTAACGTGCTTAATCACTTCCAGCAGTTCACCCGCTTCATCATGCTCGCTTTCCATCACGCTTATCGGGCCCATTGCCTGGCTGCCCATGCCTTGTTTGATCATCGGGAACAGGATCTGCTCCTCTTTCATCATATGGCTGGAAAGCTCCTGGTGCAGCGCCGTCAGGTATTTGGTGAGCCCTTTCGGTACATTCGGTTTGTCGGCGTGAACGCGTTCTACCTTGGTCGCCTGTAAAATCAGCTCCGGCAGCTGTTCGCGGTGACGGTCGTGATAGCGCGCCACAATATGATCGATAATTTCTGCCAGCGGCGTGGTGCGCCACTCTTTTTCTACGGGTGCTTCAGCCAGCGTCGCCAGTTCAGCTTCAATGATGGCAACGTCCAGGTCCTTACGTGCCGCAGCGCGCTCCAGCGTCTGCTTACCGCCGCAGCAGTAATCCATATCATATTTACGGAACAGCGCAGATGCGCGCGGAATGGAGAGAGCCAGTTCACCTAAGGGTTGATCGCGGAAGGCCATTGTCGTTACCTCATCTGTAAAATATAAGATGTATTTTAAATGCACCTTTAAGATAAGGGAATACCCCTTTGGGAATATCGCACTATTCCACAGGGTCTTCGCTCAGGGATTCAAGCTGAGGCTTCTGCGGTTTTGCCCGCACGGCAATGACCACGCCAGCGACCAGCAGCGCAATGCCGGACAGCGTCAGGATCGGGGGAAAGTTCTGGCGCAGCAGAAAGGTATACAGCAGCCCGGCCAGGGTTTCGAAGACGATCAGCGGCCCGACGATCACCGTCGGCAGGCGCTGGCTGGCGATATTCCAGCACAGCGCGCCGACCCAGGAGCAAAACACGGCGATGGCTATCATCAGGGTAATAAACACGTCCGGACGCGGGCCAAACGGCAATGGAAAGCTTTGTTCTTGACCGCGCAGCCACAGGCAGGCCAGCACGTAGCCGAGCAGCGATACCGGCAGCGTGACCAGCGCCTGGGCGGTGGCCCACATCATGGGATGCTTATCCGGATTTTCCCGCAGCCAGCGCGCATTGCGCAGCGCATACCAGGCCCAGCAAACGACGGAGATCAGCGCCAGCCCGATGCCGCTGCCGTAACGCCATGGGCTGAATTCGGCCAGCCCATGGCTAAGCTCGGCAATGTTCACACAGGCTAAGCCCAGCGCGATGCAACCTAAAGCGGGCGCCAGCCCACGCCAGGCGAGTTTACCGTCACGCTGGCTGTACAACAGATTGGCAAATACCGGGATCACCACCGGAAGCGTACCGATAATCATGGTCGACACGGGGGCGCCAGCGCGCTGAATTGCGCTGGCAAGGCAAACGTAATAGATGAGGTTGCCCATCATCGTCAGGCTCAGCGCCGTCAGCCAGTCGCGCTTGCCGAGCTGTTTGAGCTGCGTACGCCCAAGCCATGCCAGCGGCAGGGCGATAAGCCCAAGCGCCAGATAGCGGCCCATTGACTGCAATACTGCAGGATACTCAGGCACCAGCAGCGGCCCGACGAAAATCAGCCCCCACATCAGCCCTGCCAGCAGAGCGTAAAGCACACCACTCATCATCGTCGCCACCTTATTTATCAAGGCTGGCAGTGTAGGCAGCGTGGCGGAGACACGTATTGTATGAGGTTGCGCATTAGCGCGGAAAAACCTGCTTCTGATAGCGGACGGGCGTAATGCCGTAACGGCGGGTAAAAGCGCGGGTAAGATGAGACTGATCCGTCAGGCCCGTGGCAGCGGCCACTTCAGCGGCAGGCATCCCGCGAGTCAGAAAATCTTTGGCGCGCCACAGGCGAATCGCCATCAGCATTTGATGCGGAGTGACGTGATAGCGGGCCTTGAACTGGCGCTGGAAATGATAAGGGCTGAGCGCCACCACGGCGGCGAGCTCGTCGAGCGTCAGGGCATGCATATAGTTGTCGTGCAGATACTCGCGCACGCGTTCAAAACGATGCGCGCCTTCCTGTTTGATGGGGGCATGCTTCGCAAACGGACGGAAGGTGTCGATCAGGTCGAGCAGTAAACCTTTTTGAGCGAGCGGATCGGGGGTATTCCACAGGCCATAAATCTGCTGGCAAAGCAGGGCGGAACGCTGCGCATCGTGGCGAACCACATCGCTGAACCACCAGTGGCGTATGCCTGTCACCTCTTCCAGCAGGTCAGGCTCCAGATAGACCATCCGATAGCGCCAGCCGTCCTCGCTGGCCGCTTCGCCGGTATGCAGCTCGTCCGGATTCATGGTGACCACGGAGTTTACCGGGGCGACGTGCTTTGCACCGCGATAGCGAAACTGCTCCGCGCCCAGCTCAATGGCGCCGATGCCAAATGCTTCGTGGGTATGGGGCTCGAAGGCGTAGCGGGAGATATGGGCGTGATAAAGCTCCACCCCCGGAAGGTTGTCCAGGTGGCGGAAGCTTGCGCAATCTCTCTTATCATGGAACAGGTCAGGTACGCCCTGCACGGTCACCTCCCACGGAATATCCCGACATTATCGAAGATACCCCGTGGGTGTGCCACAAAAATGAGCAGTTATCGACGCTTACAGAATGCTTTTGACGCTTTCAGACAGCGGCGTGGTAGGGCGCTGAATCAGTTTGCTCAGGGTATGGCTGTCATCAAACAGACCACCTTTTGACGCGCCGATATCCGAATCCGCCAGCATGTCTGCCAGGCCCGCTGGCAGGCCCACGCCTTTCAGCGCCGCCGCGAAATCAGCTTCGCTCAGGTTCTGGTAACTCACCGGTTTCCCGCTTTGCTTGCTCAGCTCGGCGGCCAGCTCGTTCAGCGTCCAGGCGCTGTCGCCCGCCAGCTCGTACACTTTTCCGGCATGGCCGTCGGTGCTTATTACGGTTGCCGCCGCTGCCGCATAATCAGCGCGAGGTGCTGCTGCGATTTTTCCTGCCCCGGCGGCACCAATAAATACGCCATGTTCAATGGCCGGTGGGACGCTCGCCAGATAGTTTTCGGTGTACCAGCCGTTACGCAGCAGCGCGTAAGGAATACCGGACTCCGCCAGCATTTTCTCCGTGGCGACGTGTTCGACGTGCAGACCCAGCGGGGATTTGTCTGCATGCAGCAGGCTGGTGTAAGCGATGAATTTCACGCCAGCTGCTTTCGCGGCACGAATGGCATTGCCATGCTGTTCAGCGCGTTTACCCACTTCACTGCCGGAGATCAGCAGCAGTTTGTCCACGCCCTGGAGGGCCGTGGTCAGCGTGGCTTCATCGTTATAATCGCCCTGACGAACGACGATGCCTTTGTCGCTCAGCGCTTGTGCCTTTGCCGGATTACGCACAATGGCGACCAGTTGATTAGCGGGAACGGTTTTCAGCAGATTTTCGATAACGAGTTGGCCCAGTTGGCCGGTAGCGCCAGTAATTGCGATCATGAGGGTGCTCCATGGTGTTTGGTTTCAGTTGTGGTAAGCTAACACCATAGCTAACTTTTGGTAAGTACGTACAAAAAGGTAAGTATGAAAATGGCGAATCCGACACTGAGTGAGCAGCTGCGTGACGGCAATCTGTTTGCCGAACAATGCCCGTCCCGCGATGTGCTTAAGCACGTCACCAGCCGCTGGGGCGTACTGATTCTGGTGGCGCTGCGTGACGGCACTCACCGCTTCAGCGATTTGCGCCGCAAAATGGGCGGCGTCAGTGAAAAAATGTTGGCGCAGTCGTTACAGGCTCTCGAGCAGGACGGCTTTCTTAACCGCGTCTCTTTCCCCGTTGTGCCACCGCACGTCGAGTACAGCCTGACGCCGCTTGGCGAGCAGGTGAGTGAGAAAGTGGAAGCGCTGGCCGACTGGATCGAACTGAACCTGCCGCAGGTGATGGCGAACTGGGATGAGCGGGCGGCGTGAGCGTCCGCTATGATGCAGAAATTGCCCGGTAGCGGCTTCGCCTTACCGGGCTACAAATCCTTCCGCTACTTGCTTAAATCCACCTGATACACCGCAAAGCCAATCTCGTCGGTGCCGACCTGCTTCATCGGATACTGCGCTTTGTCTTTGATAAACGCAGCCGCTTTTTCTGACGGCGACGTTTCGAAGCGAATATCCAGCGGCGTAGCTGAGGTGATTGGCGCTAAGCGCCAGTTGTTGTCCGCTGCGGGATGAATCTCGCCATGCTTTTTCGACTCGGCGCTAATCCACGCCGCCAGGACTGAACGGTTTTCATCCGGCGAGGCGAAAGCGATATGGCTGTCGCCGGTGCCTGCAAACTTACCGCCGTAAGCGCGGTAGTTATTGGTCGCCACGAGGAAAGTCGCCTTTGGATCGATGGGCTTGCCGTTAAAGGTCAGATTTTTGATGCGCTCTGCGTTCGGGTTGAGGCTCTGGCATTCGCCGTCGTAGCGTGCGGGCTGGCTGACGTCTACCTGATAATTCACGCCGTCAATCACATCGAAGTTATAGGTGCGGAAACCGTCCCAGTTGATGAGCGACTGCGGTTTGCTGCTGGTCACGTCGATCTGGTTGAACTGCCCGGCGGAGCACTCCAGCCACTCTTTAACCTCCTGGCCGCTGACTTTCATCACCACTAGCGTGTTCGGGTAGAGATACAGATCGGCGGCGTTGCGGAAGGTCAGCTGACCCTTCTCCACTTCGGTGTAGCTCGCCGGATCGTTCTTGCGACCGCCCGCTTTGAACGGCGCCGCAGCGGAGAGCACCGGCAGCTTAGCCAGATCCGGATCGCCCTGAATAAAGTGCTCGACGTAGGCTTTCTGCGCCATATTCACCACCTGAACGGTAGGATCGTCCTGCACCAGCGATAAATAGCTGTACATGTTGTCCGAAGATTTGCCAATCGGCTTGCTGACAAAGGCGCGAGTGGCATCGTGGTCGGCCTTCAGCACCTTCACCAGGCTGGTGTCTTCTGCCGCGAGGGATTTTTTCGCCACCGGATCGTAAATCGGACGCGCCTCGGCTTTAGCCTGCGTCACCTGCCATTTGCCGCTGTCGTTATTCAGGCTCAAATCGACCACGCCCAGATGATCGCCCCACATGCCGGGCATTACCGCTGGCACGCCGTTCAGCAGGCCTTTTTCAATATCGGCACCTTTAATGCTGGCGAAATCTTTTGACGGGAAAACGGCGTGCGCGTGGCCAAACATGATTGCATCCACGCCCGGTACCTGGCTTAAGTAGTACACGGAGTTCTCTGCCATGGCGTGATAAGGGTCTGCGGAGAGGCCTGAGTGGGCGATGACTACCACAATATCGGCACCTTTCTCACGCATTTCCGGCACGTATTTACGGGCGGTTTCGGTGATGTCGTTCACCGTCACTTTGCCGCTGAGATTGGCCTTATCCCAGGTCATGATCTGCGGCGGCACGAAGCCGATATAGCCGATTTTCAGCGTCTGCGGCTTGCCGTCCTTATCGACGACCTTTGTCTCTTTAATCAGGTAAGGGGTAAACAACGGCTGTTTGGTCTTAACGTCGATGATATTGGCGTTAACGTACGGGAATTTCGCGCCATTGATGGCTTTGTGCAGATACTCCAGCCCATAGTTGAACTCATGATTGCCGAGGTTGCCCACGGCATAGTCCAGCGTGTTCATTGCTTTGTAAACCGGATGCACATCTCCCGTTTTTAATCCTTTGGCTGCCATATAATCGCCGAGCGGGCTTCCCTGAATGACGTCGCCGTTATCCACCAGAACGCTGTTTTTAACTTCCTCACGCGCGGCGTTGATAAGGCTTGCGGTGCGTACCAGGCCGAATTTTTCCGTTGCGGTATCTTTGTAGTAGTCAAAATCCATCATGTTGCTGTGCAGGTCGGTGGTTTCCATGATCCGCAAATCCACCGTCGCCGCACTGGCGCTGGCGGCAATCAGCGTGGCCAGGAGCGTTGCGCTAAACTTAATCATCAGAGGCGTCCTTTTATTGATCGGGGGCACAAAAGAGAAAAGGGTATACATCCTGTTGCTTACAGAAATGTGAAGCTTGCCAGAAATCGGGGCGATGAAACGGGTAACGCTTCACAGATAGCGCAATTTGTCGCGATGGGATATAACTAAAACAACGAGTTAACGCCACTCTACTCAATACGAGGTGGAATATGTTGGAACAGGTTTGTCAGCTTGCACGGAAAGCAGGTGATGCCATTATGCAGGTCTACGATGGCGAGAAGCCGATGGACGTGGTCAGTAAAGCCGATGACTCTCCGGTGACGGCGGCCGATATCGCGGCCCATAAGGTGATTGCTGAAGGGCTAAGCGCGCTGACGCCGGATATTCCGGTGCTGTCAGAAGAAGATCCGCCGGGCTGGAACGTGCGCCAGCACTGGCAGCGCTACTGGCTGGTCGATCCGCTCGACGGTACCAAAGAGTTCATTAAGCGTAACGGCGAGTTTACCGTTAATATCGCATTGATTGAAAAAGGAAAACCGGTTATGGGCGTGGTTTACGCGCCGGTAATGAAGGTGATGTACAGCGCCGAAGAGGGCAAAGCCTGGAAAGAAGAGTGCGGCGTGCGTAAACAGATTCAGGTACGGGATGCGCGTCCGCCGCTGGTGGTGGTCAGCCGCTCGCACGGCGGCGACCCTGAGCTGCAGGAGTATCTGCAGCAGCTGGGTGAGCATCAGACAACGTCGATCGGCTCCTCGCTCAAGTTCTGCCTGGTGGCGGACGGGCAGGCTCAGCTGTATCCTCGCTTTGGGCCAACCAGCATCTGGGACACGGCGGCGGGCCACGCGGTGGCGGTGGCTGCCGGGGCGCACGTTCACGACTGGCAGGGCAAAACCCTCGATTACACGCCGCGTGAATCGTTCCTCAACCCCGGCTTCCGGGTATCGATCTACTGAGCTAACAGCTTATGCAGCAGGGCGATGACCTGCTGCACTTCATCCTGGGTTAGCGCCCCGTCTTTTGCCCATTCAATGCGGCCATTTTTATCGAGTACGATAATCGCGGAGCTCTCTTCATCGAGCTGCCAGGCGCTGCGCACCACGCCGTTGCTGTCGACGATAAACTGCGACCATGGATAGAGCTTTTTATTGCTCTCAAGGCTGCTGCGCACGAACATGCCCGAGCCGGGAATCGCATCATCGGTGTTCACGATGGTGGTGGTCTGGTACTTATCATGCGGGAATTTTGCGGTCTTGATCGCTTCAATCAGCGCGGCATTTTTCTCTTTGGCAGATGTACGACCGGCAATATGTTGTACAACTCTCACTTTCCCGGCGAGCTGCGAGCTATTCCAGTTTTTATAGCTAAACTCATCATTATTGAGAATGAGTTCACCGCGGTCGGCGACGCCTACCGCCGGAACGCGCTCTCCGGTTTTCAGGTTGTGCGCCGAGGCCATCAGCGGGAACAGCAGGCATGAAACTGCCATCAGCTTACGTAGAGTCATGATGTTTCCTTATTGTATGCAGGTGATCCGACCACTTAGGGTTTTGTTTTAATCATAAGTGCGAATGATGAGGTTTTCCCGCAAGCGTGATGCCAGTTTGCGGGTGAACGCACATAACCGTGAGAAAATGAAGGTTTATACTGCCTTTATCGTCGTTCTGAAAAGATAATTCTTAAATTTTGTCATCAAACGGTAAATAAACTTCTACAGACTGGGTGTCCCGGTCGATATGGACTATAGTTTTAGTGCATTAATTTTGCGCCCCGGAACGCGGAGCCGATTGTGGACTCGCAAGGGTGTAAGACTCAGCAGGAGACAACAATGAAAATTTTCCAAAAGTACAACCCGCTTCAGGTGGCGAAGTACGTGAAGATCCTGTTTCGTGGACGGTTGTACATCAAGGACGTTGGCGCTTTTGAGTTTGATAAGGGCAAGATCCTTATCCCAAAAGTGAAGGACAAGCAGCATCTTTCCGTGATGTCCGAAATCAACCGTCAGGTTATGCGTCTGCAAACTGAGATGGCGTAATCAGCAACGTGCTATGCAGTAACGTAAAAAAAACGGCTCCCGATGGGAGCCGTTGATGTTTGTAGGGCCGGAAACTTACGCCGCGCCTTTCTCCTCCGCGTCCGGCAGCTTCGGTGCCAGCACCGTTGGCTTGCTGTCGATGCGGGTGACCAGCAGCTGGTCGATACGGAAGTTGTCGATATCCACCACTTCGAACTTATAGCCGGAGAACTTCACGAAGTCGGTACGTTTCGGGATCTTACGCAGCATAAACATCATGAACCCGCCGATGGTTTCGTAGTTGCCCGACTGCGGGAATTCGTCGATATCCAGCACGCGCATCACGTCGTCGATTGGCGTGCCGCCATCAACGAGCCATGAGTTTTCATCGCGGGCAACAATCTGCTCCTCCAGGCCCTGGCCGACCAGGTCACCCATCAGCGTGGTCATCACGTCGTTCAGAGTGATGATACCCACAACCAGCGCATATTCGTTCATGATCACCGCGAAGTCTTCACCGGCGGTTTTGAAACTTTCCAGCGCTTCTGAGAGCGTCAGCGTATCCGGCACGATCAGCGTATTGCGGATCTGCACGCCGCTGGTCAGCATCAGGCTCTGATTGGCCAGCACGCGGTTCAGCAGGTCTTTGGAATCCACATAACCGATGATGTGGTCGATATCTTCTTTACACACCAGGAACTTAGAGTGCGGATGCTCGGCCACTTTGTTTTTCAGGCTTTGTTCATCTTCGTTTAAATCAAACCAGATGACGTTTTCGCGCGAGGTCATAGAAGACGGCACGGTGCGTGATTCGAGTTCAAACACGTTCTCAATCAGCTCGTGTTCCTGCTTACGCAGCACGCCTGCCAGCGCACCGGCTTCGACAACGGCGTAGATATCGTCGGAGGTGATGTCGTCTTTACGCACCATCGGCAGCTTGAACAGGCGGAATATCATGTTTGCCATGCCGTTGAAGAACCACACCAGCGGGCGGAAGACGGCAAGGCAGAAGCGCATCGGGTTGATGATGCGCAAAGCCACGGCTTCGGGCGCAATCATACCGATGCGTTTCGGGGTCAGGTCGGCTATCAGAATGAACAGGCTGGTCACCAGGACGAACGACAGGACAAAGCTAATCTGCTCGGCCAGTTCAGCGGACATGTAGTTGATAAAAAGAGTATGGAAGGCCGGAGAGAAGGCGGCGTCACCGACGATACCCCCCAGGATAGCAACGGCGTTAAGACCAATTTGCACCACGGTAAAGAACATACCGGGGTTTTCCTGCATTTTCAGCACACGTTGAGCGTTAACGTTACCCTCATCGGCGAGCAGCTTCAGTTTAATTTTGCGGGAAGCCGCAAGCGAAATCTCGGAAATTGAGAAAAACGCACTGACGCCGATGAGGCAGAGTATGATTAATATACTGTTTAGCATAGTTTTTCTGGCTTTTGTCGCCAGAACCTCGGAAGGATAGTTGATGATGTTTTTGCGCGTGAAATTGCGCTTAAAAAAACCGGTCCGAAGGCGCTGGACCGGTAATATCGTGGGATAGTATAGCGTAAGGGACTGTAAATTCGCCAGAGGCTTAACTTTGCGCCCCGGCGTTGCGATGGCAAGTTCAGGCCTCAGGCAAGCTGTGGCGGTAAGCACACCCCGATTCCGCCGATACCGCAGTAGCCGTACGGGTTCTTATGCAGGTACTGCTGGTGATCGTCTTCCGCGTAATAGAAAGGTTTAGCGGTAGCGATTTCGGTGGTGATGGTGCGATCGTCCTGGGCTTCGCGCATCGCCGCCTGGAAACGCTCAAGGCTCTCGTGCGCAGCTTTGTCCTGTTCAGGAGTCAGAGGGTAAATCGCCGAGCGGTACTGTGTGCCCTGATCGTTCCCCTGACGCATGCCCTGCGCCGGGTCGTGGTTCTCCCAGAACACCTGCAACAGCTGTTCATAGCTGATGACTGCCGGGTTATATACCACGCGTACGGCTTCGGCATGGCCGGTCTGGCCTGAACACACTTCACGATAAGTCGGATTCGGCGTATAGCCTCCGGTGTAGCCCGCAGCGGTACTATACACGCCGGGCAACTGCCAGAAGAGGCGCTCCACTCCCCAGAAACAACCCATGGCAAAAAGAGCGATCTCCATGCCTTCCGGGACGTTGGTCATCGAATGGCCATTAACGGCGTGCAGCGTGGCGACGGGCATTGGCGTATTGCGACCGGGTAGCGCATCCGCCTGCGAAACAAGGGTTTTCTTATCAAATAGACTCACGGGATGGCCTCCGGATAAAGGAAATTGGGGTTAAGGTTGTCACAGCGCCTCTCTTTGAACACAATAAAGGCCGTGAACACGACTAGAGTTAGACATAGAAATAATATTGAGTTGGATCGATTTTTTTCAACCGAACGTGTTGGAATTTTGTTAAGCAGTAGATCGGCATTGTGTTTCCTGACGGGGTGGAAACAAGGACTTTTTGGGAGAAGACGTGCCACAAATTCGCCAATTTTGTTGGGCCAGCCTGTTGCTGGTCAGTGGTGTTGCCGGAGCGGCAAACATACGTTTACAGGTAGATGGGCTTGACGGAGAGCTGCTGAAGAACGTGCGCGCACAGCTGTCCACCATCGAGAGCGACGAGGTGACGCCGGATCGCCGTTTCCGCGCGCGCGTCGATGACGCTATCCGCGAAGGGCTGAAGGCGCTCGGCTATTACGAACCGCAGATTGATTTTGAGCTGAAGCCTGCGCCGGCCAAGGGCCGCCAGGTGCTGATGGCTCACGTTACGCCGGGCGAACCCGTTCGCATTGGTGGCACCGACGTGATTTTACGCGGCGGGGCGCGAACCGATCGCGATTATCTGGATTTGCTGAAAAAGCGACCTGCCGTCGGGACTGTCCTTAACCACGGCGATTACGACGGTTTCAAGAAAGATCTTACCAGCGTCTCGCTGCGCAAAGGTTACTTCGACAGCGAATTCAAAAAGAGCCAGCTTGGCGTTTCCCTTGACCGCCATCAGGCGTTCTGGGACATCGACTACGACAGCGGCGAACGCTATCGCTTCGGGCCGGTGACGTTCCAGGGATCGCAGATTCAGGACCGCTATCTGCAAAATCTGATTCCGTTTAAGGAAGGGGATTACTACACCTCCGACGATCTGGCCGAGCTCAACCGCCGTCTCTCGGCGACAGGCTGGTTCAACTCCGTGGTGGTGGCGCCGGAATTTGATAAAGCGCGAAAAACGAAAGTTCTGCCGCTGGAAGGCGTGGTATCGCCGCGCACCCGGAACACGATTGAAACCGGGGTTGGCTATTCCACCGACGTAGGCCCGCGCGTTAAAGCGTCATGGAACAAGCCATGGATCAACTCCTACGGCCACAGTCTGACCTCGTCCGTAAGCCTTTCCGCACCGGAGCAGCAGCTCGATTTCTCTTATAAAGTGCCGCTGCTGAAGAACCCACTCGAACAGTATTATTTGCTGCAGGGTGGCTTTAAGCGCACCGATCTGAACGATACCGAATCGGACTCCACTACGCTCGGCGTGTCGCGTTACTGGGATCTTTCCAGCGGCTGGCAGCGTGCGATTAACCTGCGCTGGAGCCTTTCTCACTTTACCCAGGCGGACGTCACCAACACCACCATGCTGCTTTATCCGGGCGTGATGATAAGCCGCACCCGCTCGCGCGGCGGCCTGATGCCGACGTGGGGCGATTCCCAGCGCTATTCTGTGGACGTGTCGAACACCGCGTGGGGATCGGACGTCGACTTCGCCGTTATTCAGGCGCAAAACACCTGGATTCGCACCCTTTACGATCGCCACCGCTTTGTGGTGCGCGGCAACCTTGGCTGGATCGAAACCGGTGACTTCGACAGAGTGCCACCGGACCTGCGCTTCTTCGCCGGGGGCGATCGCAGCATTCGCGGCTATAAATACCAGTCGATCTCACCGAAAGACGATAACGGCAAGCTTACCGGGGCATCGCGACTGGCGACGGGCTCGCTGGAGTACCAGTACAACGTGACCGGTAAATGGTGGGGGGCGATGTTCGTCGACAGCGGCGAAGCGGTAAACGACTTCCGCGATGACGATTTTAAAACCGGCGCGGGCGTCGGCGTGCGCTGGCAGTCTCCGGTCGGGCCCATCAAGCTCGACCTGGCGGTGCCGGTCGGTGACAAAGACGAGCACGGGTTACAGTTCTACATCGGTCTGGGGCCAGAATTATGAGTTTATGGAAGAAGATTAGCCTCGGCGTACTGGTATTCCTCATTCTGCTGCTGGGCACGGTGGCGTTTCTGGTGGGCACCACGACCGGCCTGCATCTGGTTTTCAAGGCCGCAGATCGCTGGGTGCCCGGCCTTTCCATCGGCCAGGTGGTCGGCGGCTGGAAAGATTTAACGGTTAAAAACCTGCGCTATGAGCAGCCAGGCGTGGCGGTAGACGCGGGGCAGTTCCATCTGGCGGTGAATACTGCCTGCCTGTGGAAAAGCAGCCTGTGCGTGAACGATCTGTCGCTTTCAAACGTGAACGTGGCGATCGACAGCAAAAAAATGCCGCCGTCAGCACCCGCGATGGAAGAGGACAGCGGGCCGCTGAACCTCTCCACGCCGTACCCGATAACCCTGAGCCGGATCGCGCTGAATAACGTGAATATCAAAATCGACGACACCACCGTGTCGGTGATGGATTTCACCTCCGGCCTTAACTGGCAGGATAAAAACCTGACGCTGATGCCGACCTCGCTACAGGGGCTGCTTATCGCCCTACCGAAAGTGGCTAACGTGGCGCAGGAACAGGTGGTTGAGCCGAAAATCGAGAAGCCGAAGCCGGATGAAAAAACGCTCGGTGAGACGATGAAGGAACTCTTCTCGAAGCCGGTGCTGCCAGAAATGACCGACGTGCATCTGCCGCTCAATCTGAATATTGAGGAATTTCGCGGTGAGCAGCTTAGGCTGACGGGTGACACCGACCTTACCGTCTACAAAATGCTGCTTAAAGTCAGCAGCATTGACGGCGACATGAAGCTGGACGCGCTGGACGTTGACTCCAGCCAGGGCACGGTGAACGCCACCGGCACGGCAAAACTTCAGGACAGCTGGCCGGTCGATTTAACCCTTAACAGCACCCTGAATATCGACCCGGTGAAGGGCGAGAAGATCAAAATGAAAATCGGCGGCGAAGTGCGCAAGCAGCTCGACGTCGGGATCAATCTCTCTGGTCCGGTAGACGTTGGCATTCGGGCGCAGGCGCAGCTCGCCGAAGCCGGGCTGCCGCTGAATCTGGAAGTGCTGAGCAAGCAGCTTTACTGGCCGTTTACCGGCGCGAAACAGTATCAGGCCGATGACCTGAAGCTGAAGCTCAGCGGCAAAATGACCGACTACACGCTGTCGTTCCGCACGGCGGTGAAAGGACAGGATGTGCCTCCGGCAACTATCACGCTGGATGCTAAAGGCAATGAGCTGCAGGTGAATCTCGATAAGCTGACCATCGCGGCGCTGGAAGGGAAAACGGAGCTCAAGGCGCTGCTGGACTGGCAGCAGGCGATTAGCTGGCGCGGTGCGCTGACGCTAAACGGCATCAATACCGCTAAAGAAATGCCGGACTGGCCTGCAAAACTCAACGGCAGCATCAAAACCACCGGCAGCCTGTATGGCGGCAGCTGGCAGGTGGACGTGCCAGAGCTTAAGCTCACCGGCAACGTGAAGCAAAATAAAGTAAACGTTGACGGTAAGCTTTCGGGCAACAGCTATCTGCAATGGAAAATACCGGGGCTCCATCTGGAGCTTGGGCGCAACAGCGCCGACGTGAAGGGCGAACTGGGCGTGAAGGAGCTGAACCTGGATGCGACCATCGATGCGCCGGGGCTGGATAACGCGCTTCCGGGCCTCGGCGGCACGGCCAAAGGTCTGCTGAAAGTTCGCGGCACCGTCGATGCGCCGCAGCTGCTGGCGGATATCACTGCCCGCAACCTGCGCTGGCAGGAGATTTCCGTCGCTCAGGCTTCGATCAAAGGCGATGTGAAATCCACCGACCAGATTGGCGGTAACCTCGATGTGCGTGTGAACGGTATTGCGCAGCCCGGCGTCAATATCAGGCAGGTGCTGCTGTCCGCGAAAGGCGATGAGAAACAGCACAAGCTGGAGCTGCGTGTTCAGGGCGAGCCGGTGTCCGGCCAGCTTGATTTGGCGGGCAGCTTTGACCGTAAAGAAGAGCGCTGGAAAGGGACGCTCAGCAATACCCGCTTCCAGACGCCGGTTGGGCTCGTGTCGCTCTCGCGCGCCATTACGCTCGATTTCCGCAATAAAGAGCAGAAAATCAGCATCGGGCCTCACTGCTGGACGAACCCGAACGCAGAGCTGTGCGTGCCGCAAACCATTGATGCCGGTGAGACCGGGCGGGCGGTGGTCAATCTTAACCGCTTTGATTTAGCCATGCTCAAGCCGTTTATGCCGGAAGCCACTCAGGCGAGCGGCGTGTTCACCGGCAATGCGGACGTGAGCTGGGATGCGACCAAACCGGGTCTTCCGCAGGGCAAAGTGACGCTTAGCGGACGTAACGTGAAGGTCACGCAGACGGTGAACGACGCGGCGCTGCCGGTAGCCTTCGACACGCTTAACCTGAACGCCGATCTGCACAATAATCGTGCTCAGCTGGGCTGGATGATTCGCCTGACCAACAACGGCCAGCTTGACGGACAGGTTGAAGTGACCGATCCGCAGGGGCGGCGCAATCTCGGCGGCAACGTGAATATCCGTAACTTCTCCCTGGCGATGATCAACCCGATTTTCGCACGTGGGGAAAAGGCCGCGGGCACTCTGAATGCGAACCTGCGCCTTGGGGGGAACGTTCAGAGTCCGCAGCTGTTCGGACAGCTGGCGCTGACCGGTCTGGATATCGACGGTAACTTTATGCCGTTTGACATGCAGCCGAGCCGGGTGGCGATGAACTTCAACGGCACGCGCTCGACGCTCGATGGCGTAATTGCCACCCAGCAGGGGCAAATTAGCCTCAGCGGTAACGCCGACTGGACGCAAATCGACAACTGGCGCGCGCAGGTGGCGGCAAAAGGCAGTCGGGTGCGCATCACCGTACCGCCAATGGTTCGCCTTGATGTGTCGCCGGACGTGGTCTTCACCGCAACGCCGAGCCTGTTTACGCTGGATGGCAACGTGGATGTACCGTGGGCGCGCATCGTGGTGCATGACGTGCCGCAGAGCGCCGTCGGCGTCTCCAGCGATGAAGTCATGCTCGACCAAGACCTGAAGCCGGTTAATCCGCAAACCGCGGGCATTCCGATCAACAGCAATCTGACTATTCACGTCGGTAACAACGTGCGCCTGGACGCGTTCGGCCTGAAGGCGCGCCTGACGGGCGATCTGAAAGTGGCTCAGGACAAACATGGTCTGGGTCTGAATGGCCAGATCAACATCCCGCAAGGGCGCTTCCACGCCTATGGGCAGGATTTGATCGTGCGTAAAGGCATCCTGCTGTTCTCCGGCCCGCCGGATCGGCCGATGCTGAATATTGAAGCAATTCGTAACCCGGATGCCACGGAAGATAACGTCACCGCGGGTGTACGCGTGACCGGGCTGGCGGATCAGCCGAAGGCCGAAATCTTCTCCGACCCGGCAATGTCGCAGCAGGCGGCGCTTTCGTACCTGCTTCGCGGGCAGGGGCTCGACAGCCAGCAGGGGGACGGCGCGGCGATGACGTCAGCGCTGGTCGGACTAGGGGTTGCACAAAGTGGGCAGATTGTGGGTAAAATCGGCGAGACGTTTGGCGTCAGCAATCTGGCCCTGGATACTGCCGGGGTGGGCGACTCCTCACAGGTTGTGGTGAGCGGCTACATCGCTCCAGGATTGCAGGTGAAATATGGCGTGGGAATTTTTGACTCTCTGGCAACACTCACGCTACGCTACCGTCTGATGCCCAAGCTATATCTGGAAGCGGTGTCTGGCATAGACCAGGCACTTGATCTGCTCTATCAGTTCGAGTTTTAGCAATGCGAATATTTGTTTACGGCAGTTTACGGCGCAAACAGGGCAACAGCCACTGGATGACCAACGCTCAGTGGCTGGGCGATCACAGCGTCGATAACTATCAGCTCTACAGCCTGGGCCACTATCCAGGCGCGGTTCCCGGTGAAGGAACAGTAGCAGGTGAAGTTTATCGAATCGACGCCTCGACGCTCGCCGAGCTTGATGCGCTGCGTACCAAAGGTGGTGAGTACGCCCGCTACCTGATTCAGACGCCGTACGGCAGCGCGTGGATGTACGTCTATCAGCGTCCGGTAGACGGCTTCACCCGAATCGATACCGGCAACTGGCTGGATAAAGATAAGTTCTGACTAAGTCACGCCACCTTCGGGTGGCGTGACTTTTTGTGCACAATAAAAAACACCGCCCGGAGGCGGTGTTTTTTATCACGAAAAGAATTACTTCTTCGCGCGCTCGAAGGAGGCGATGATTTCTGCTTTTGCAGCTTCAGCGTTGTCCCAGCCTTCCACTTTCACCCATTTGCCTTTTTCCAGATCTTTGTAGTGCTCGAAGAAGTGAGCGATCTGGGCTTTCAGCAGTTCTGGCAGGTCGTTCACATCTTTAATGTGATCGTACTCTTTGCTCAGTTTGGTGTGCGGTACGGCAACCAGCTTCGCATCTTCACCGGCTTCGTCGGTCATCTTCAGGACGCCAACCGGACGGCAGCGAATCACGGAGCCCGGCTGCAGTGGATATGGCGTTGGAACCAGAACGTCAACCGGGTCACCGTCCAGAGACAGGGTGTGGTTGATGTAGCCGTAGTTGCACGGATAGAACATCGCGGTAGACATGAAGCGGTCCACGAACAGCGCACCGGTGTCTTTGTCGATTTCGTATTTGATTGGATCTGCGTTAGCAGGAATTTCGATAACAACGTAGATGTCTTCTGGCAGCTCTTTGCCCGCAGGGACGTTGAGTAAGCTCATGTCGGATTCCTTAAAAATGTATGGCAACCAAGTGCCCGGTATTATAGCCAACTCAACCTAAATGTCTTCGCTTCTTTTCAGTCCTGGCTTGCCTTCGCGTCGTTTTTCAGAGCCTTTAACCAGGTGAAAAATCCATAAAGCCAGCCGCTTGATGAATAAAGCTGTGGAAGCGCTTACAAATCACACTTTCTCTTTTTGGAAGTGTGATGTAACGCATCACGTTACATTTCTCATTGTCTATAGTTTTTCGGCAGATGCTGGTTTTACCCACAAAATCTCAGAGAGGATACCCTTATGTGGAAGCGTTTACTTCTTGTCTCCGCTGTTTCCGCAGCCATGTCGTCTATGGCGATGGCTGCCCCTTTAACCGTAGGATTTTCACAGGTTGGTTCGGAATCTGGCTGGCGTGCTGCTGAAACCAGCGTGGCAAAAAGTGAAGCCGAAAAACGTGGGATCACCCTGAAAATCGCTGATGGACAGCAAAAACAAGAGAACCAAATCAAAGCGGTACGTTCGTTCATCGCCCAGGGCGTGGACGCCATTTTCATTGCTCCTGTGGTCGCAACCGGCTGGGAGCCGGTGCTGAAAGAAGCCAAACAGGCCAAAATCCCGGTGTTCCTGCTCGACCGTTCGATTGATGTGAAAGACAAATCGCTCTACATGACCACCGTCACCGCCGATAACGTGCTGGAAGGCAAACTGATTGGCGACTGGCTGGTAAAAACCGAAGCCGGGAAGCCGTGTAACGTTGTTGAGCTGCAGGGTACCGTCGGGGCAAGCGTCGCTATCGATCGTAAGAAAGGCTTTGCCGAAGCCATCGCTAAAGCGCCAAACATTAAGATTATCCGCTCTCAGTCCGGCGACTTTACCCGCAGTAAAGGTAAAGAAGTGATGGAAAGCTTCATCAAAGCAGAAAACAACGGCAAGAACATCTGCATGGTTTACGCCCATAACGATGACATGGCTATCGGTGCCATTCAGGCCATCAAAGAAGCGGGTCTGAAGCCAGGCAAAGATATCCTGACGGGTTCTATCGACGGCGTGCCGGATATCTATAAAGCGATGCTGGCCGACGAAGCCAACGCCAACGTGGAGCTGACGCCAAACATGGCTGGCCCGGCGTTTGATGCGCTGGAGAAATTCAAGAAAGACGGCACTATGCCGCCGAAGCTGACCCTGACGCACTCTCAGCTGTACCTGAAAGACAGCGCCCAGGCCCAGCTGGATAAGAAAAAAGACATGGGCTACTGATGTAAAACCCCTCACCCTGGCCCTCTCCCCTGAGGGGAGAGGGAACCGATCGAGCGGCGTTTCATTTTGAGCAGGTCTGATGTTCTCCCTCTCCCTTTTAGGGAGAGGGTCGGGGTGAGGGTTATTTTTAGGGGCTGACAATGACTGATTCTGTTCACAATCAGGATATTTTGCGCACGGAAGGCCTGAGTAAATTTTTCCCCGGCGTGAAAGCGCTGGATAACGTCGATTTCAGCCTGCGTCGTGGTGAAATCATGGCCCTGCTCGGTGAGAACGGTGCCGGAAAGTCCACCCTCATAAAAGCGCTGACCGGGGTTTATCACGCCGATCGCGGCACCATCTGGCTCGAAGGCGAAACCATTTCCCCGAAAAACACCGCCCACGCTCAACAGCTTGGGATTGGGACGGTGTATCAGGAAGTGAACCTGCTGCCGAACATGTCGGTAGCGGATAACCTGTTTATCGGCCGCGAGCCGCGGCGTTTCGGCTTCCTGCAACGTAAAGAAATGGAAAAACGCGCGACTGCACTGATGGCTTCCTATGGCTTTTCGCTCGATGTGCGTGAACCGCTGAACCGTTTTTCCGTCGCCATGCAGCAAATCGTGGCTATCTGTCGCGCTATCGATCTCTCCGCTAAGGTGCTGATCCTCGACGAGCCCACGGCAAGCCTGGACACTCAGGAAGTGGAAATGCTGTTCACCCTGATGCGCCAGCTGCGCGATCAGGGCGTCAGTCTTATCTTCGTCACCCATTTTCTCGATCAGGTTTATCAGGTTAGCGACCGCATCACCGTGCTGCGCAACGGCAGCTTTGTCGGCTGTAAGGAAACTAAAGCGTTGCCGCAGATAGAGCTGGTCAAAATGATGCTGGGTCGCGAACTGGACAATAACGCCCTGCAACGCGCGGGCCGCACGCTGCTCAGTGATAAACCCGTCGCTGCGTTCAAAGGCTACGGTAAGAAAGGCGTGATTGAGCCGTTTGATTTGCAGGTTCGTCCCGGTGAAATCGTCGGGCTTGCGGGGCTGCTCGGCTCCGGGCGTACCGAAACCGCGGAAGTTATTTTCGGCATCAAGCCTTCAGACAGCGGCAGCGCGGAGATCAAAGGCAAGCCGCAGACGCTGCGCTCGCCGCATCAGGCTTCCTGTCTCGGCATTGGTTTTTGCCCGGAAGATCGCAAAACCGACGGTATTATTGCCGCCGCCTCGGTGCGGGAAAACATCATTCTGGCGCTCCAGGCGCAGCGCGGCTGGCTGAGGCCGATTCCTCGCCGGGAGCAAAACGAAATTGCCGAACGCTTTATTCGCCAGCTTGGCATCCGCACGCCGAGTGCGGAACAGCCAATTGAGTTTCTCTCTGGTGGGAATCAGCAGAAGGTGCTGCTGTCTCGCTGGCTGTTAACGCGCCCTCAGTTCCTGATCCTCGATGAACCTACGCGCGGCATTGACGTAGGCGCTCACGCCGAAATTATCCGGCTTATCGAAACGCTCTGCGCCGACGGCCTGGCGCTGCTGGTCATTTCCTCCGAGCTGGAGGAGCTGGTGGGCTATGCGGATCGGGTGATTATTCTGCGCGACCGTAAACAGGTGGCCGAGATCCCGCTGGACGCGCTGTCGGTTCCGGCGATCATGAATGCTATTGCGGCATAAGGGGTATGCAGTGATGCCACAATCTCTCCCTCAAAGCGGGCCGAAGAAGCGTCGCTTTAGCTGGCCGACGGGGATGCCGCAAATCGCGGCGCTGATCCTCGTGCTGCTGGTCGACAGCTTCGTGTCACCGCATTTTTTCCAGGTGGTGCTGCAGGACGGACGGCTGTTCGGCAGCCCGATTGATATTCTTAACCGCGCGGCGCCCGTGGCGCTGTTGGCAATCGGTATGACGCTGGTGATTGCCACCGGCGGGATCGATCTTTCCGTCGGCGCGGTGATGGCGATAGCCGGTGCGACGGCGGCGTCGATGGAGGTTGCCGGACACAGCCTGCCGGTGGTGCTGCTGGCGGCGCTGGCGACGGGCGTGCTGGCAGGGTTATGGAACGGCATTCTGGTCGCCATCCTCAAAATCCAGCCGTTTGTTGCCACGCTAATCCTGATGGTGGCCGGGCGAGGCGTGGCGCAGCTCATCACCGCCGGGCAAATCGTAACTTTTGATTCCGACTCGCTTGCCTGGTTCGGCAGCGGCAAGCTATTGCTGTTCCCGACGCCGGTGATTATTGCGCTGATAACGCTCATTATCTTCTGGTTATTCACCCGCAAAACGGCGCTTGGGATGTTCATTGAAGCGGTGGGGATTAACATCCGTGCGGCGAAAAACGCCGGGGTGAACACCCGCATAGTAGTGATGTTGACGTACGTGCTGAGCGGCATATGTGCCGCCATTGCCGGGGTGATCGTTGCCGCCGATATTCGCGGGGCGGATGCTAACAATGCCGGACTGTGGCTGGAGCTGGACGCTATTCTTGCCGTCGTCATTGGCGGCGGATCGCTGATGGGCGGGCGCTTTAATTTGCTGCTCTCGGTAATTGGTGCGCTGATTATTCAGGGCATGAATACCGGCATTCTGCTGTCGGGCTTCCAGCCGGAGCTGAACCAGGTGGTGAAAGCGGTAGTGGTGCTGTGCGTGCTGGTGGTCCAGTCGCCGCGCTTTATCGGCTTACTAAAAGGAGTGCGCGGCCATGATAAAACGTAACCTGCCGCTGATGATCACCCTCGGGGTGTTCATCCTCGGCTATCTCTACTGCCTGACGCAGTTCCCCGGCTTCGCCTCAACGCGCGTGATCTGCAATATCCTCACCGATAATGCGTTTCTCGGGATCATCGCCGTTGGCATGACCTTTGTGATCCTTTCCGGCGGGATCGACCTCTCGGTGGGATCGGTGATCGCGTTTACCGGCGTGTTCCTCGCCAAGGCGATCGGCTTCTGGGGCATGTCGCCGCTGGTGGCATTTCCGCTGGTGCTGGTGATGGGCTGTGCATTCGGCGCGTTTATGGGGTTGTTGATTGATGCCCTGAAGATCCCGGCGTTTATCATTACGCTGGCGGGAATGTTCTTCCTGCGCGGCGTCAGTTATCTCGTTTCGGAAGAGTCGATTCCGATCAACCATCCGATTTACGACAGGCTTTCCGATATGGCGTGGATGATCCCCGGCGGCGGGCGGCTCAGCGCCATGGGCCTCCTGATGCTGCTGGTGGTGCTGGCGGGGATGTTTGTTGCTCACCGCACGCGGTTTGGTAATCAGGTCTACGCCATCGGCGGAAGTGCGGTATCGGCGAACCTGATGGGGATTTCCACCCGCAGCACCACCATCCGGATTTATATGCTGTCGACGGGCCTGGCAACGCTCGCCGGGATTGTCTTCTCCGTTTACACCCAGGCGGGCTATGCGCTGGCAGGGATGGGCGTGGAGCTTGATGCCATTGCCTCGGTAGTGATCGGCGGTACATTGCTAAGCGGCGGCGTGGGGACGGTGCTTGGCACATTGTTTGGCGTGGGTATTCAGGGGCTGATTCAGACCTACATCAACTTCGACGGCACGCTGAGCTCGTGGTGGACAAAAATTGCCATCGGCATTTTGCTGTTTATCTTTATTGCCCTGCAGCGCGGCCTGACGGTGCTGTGGGAAAACCGCCAGAGCTCGCCGGTGACGCGCCTGCCGGTGGCGGTAACAAAGCAATAACATACTGAATTTATTAATAACCCTAAAGTCTTCCCGGTCGCAGCCGATACCTTTTGTTTCCGCCCAAAAGTCTCTTTGCTACCGGGAATGACATCATGCTGAAACAGCTCTCCATCCGTACCGGCCTGCTTTCTTTACTGGCCGTGATGACCCTCCTTTTGCTGCTGGTCAGCGGCATTGGTATTTACGCCCTCACCAAAAGTTCCGCATCGCTCACGCGCATTAATCACCTGCAGGGTGAGCAGCTCGTGCAGCTCAACAAAGGCTACACGCTGATTCTGCGTGCCCGCAACGAAGCCGGGCAGGCCGTCCGCCTGATGGAAATCGGCATGCTCGACGATGCGGCAAAGTCGGTACAGAACATTCACCGGGAAATCGGGGTTGCGCAGAAAACCCTGGCCGATGTGATCGCCTCAAAAATTGATGATGAGCAGGGCATGCAGCTGCTGGCGAACGTCGCTAAAAGCTATGGTGCCTACAACCAGCAGGGCATCACCCCGATGTTGGCCGCGCTCGACAGCCAAAGCGCTGACAGCTATTACGATCTGCTGGAAAACCATCTGATCCCCGTTTCCCGCCAGTTTGATAACGATATGCAGGCATTTCAGGGCTGGGTGGATGCGCGCGGTCAGGCGGAAGTGAGCATAGTGCGGGCCAGTAAAAACCGGGTGATGACGCTGATGATTATCGCCATTTTGCTGACCGCAGGCGTGATCGTGCTGGCGTGGATGGCCCTGCGCCACATGCTGCTCAAGCCGCTGAATACGGCGATTGTGCAGCTTGAGCAGGTCGCGGCGGGCAACCTGACCCATAGCCAGAATGCCCTGGCGAGCTTCGAAATTAACCGGCTGAATGCGGCGATCGGCGAGATGCGTCAGTCATTGATGGATTCGGTATTGCGCGTGCGTGATGCCAGCTCGCAGATTGATATCGGCAGCCGCGAGCTGACCGCAGGCAATAACAATCTGGCGCAGCGCACGGAGTCGACTGCAACGTCGCTCGAACAAACGGCAGCCAGCATGGAGCAGATCACCGCCACGGTGAAGCAGAACGCAGACAACGCCGAACAGGCGCACCAGCTGGCGAAAACCGTCTCCGATACCGCCGATCGCGGCAGCGAAATGGTTTGCTATGTGATCGAAAAAATGCGCGACATCTCCGGCAGCTCCAGCCGTATTGGCGACATTCTGAGCGTTATCGACGGCATCGCCTTCCAGACCAATATCCTGGCGTTGAACGCCTCGGTCGAAGCGGCGCGTGCCGGGGAGCAGGGGCGTGGTTTTGCGGTGGTAGCGGGAGAAGTGCGCAATCTGGCGAGCCGCAGCGCCGATGCGGCGAAAGAGATCCGCACGCTTATCAGCGATTCCCAGACCCACGTCAGCGAAGGCAGCGACCTGGCGCAGCAGGCCGGGGAAACGATGGACGAAATTGCGTCTGAAGTGATGCGCATGACCAAACTGATGCGCGAAATTGCCAGCGCGTCGCTGGAGCAGAGCCGCGGTATAGAGCAGGTGAACATTGCGGTGAGCCAGATGGATGAGACGGCGCAGCAGAACGCGGCGCTCGTTCAGCAGTCTTCGGCGGCCACGCGCTCGCTGGAAGAGCAGTCGCGTGAGCTGATGGACGCCATGGCGTCCTTCCGCTTGCAGAACCAGGCGGCTTAATTTGCCCGGATGCCCTCTCCCTAACCCTCTCCCAAAGGGAGAGGGGACTATTACCGTGCCGTTGGTTTTTCTTCCTCTCCTACTGGAGAGGAAACAGATGCGGTGCCGTTAGTTTTTCTCCCTCTCCCTTTGGGATATGGCCGGGGAGAGGGGAAATCTGAGGCTTAATTACGCGTCCGGATACTCACGCATAAACCGCTCGACGTCTTCCACCATATGATCGGTGCCGACGAAGAACGGACGGCGCTGGTGCAGGGTCTCCGGAATAATATCCAGAATGCGGTCTTTACCGTCGCTTGCTTTGCCGCCCGCCTGTTCGGCGAGGAAAGCCATCGGATTGCATTCGTACAGCAGGCGCAGTTTTCCCTGCGGGTGGCTGGCGGTGCTCGGGTAGAGATAGATCCCGCCTTTCAGCAGGTTGCGGTGGAAATCCGCCACCAGAGAGCCGATGTAGCGTGAGGTGTACGGGCGCTGCGTTGCCTTGTCTTCTTCCTGACAGAACTTCAGGTATTTCTTCACGCCCTGCGGGAATTTAATGTAGTTGCCTTCGTTAATGGAGTAGGTGTTACCCCGCTCCGGGAAGCGCATGTGCTCCTGGCTCAGGCAGAACACGCCGAGCGACGGATCGTAGGTAAACGCGTGCACGCCGCAGCCGGTGGTGTACACCATCAGCGTTGAGGAACCATAGGCCACGTAGCCCGCGGCGACCTGCTTGTTGCCAGGCTGCAGGAAATCTTCTTCGGTGACGCGGGTGCCAACTGGCGTAATGCGATGATAGATAGAGAAAATTGTGCCGACGGTTACGTTAACGTCAATGTTAGAGGAGCCATCCAGCGGGTCCATCAGCACGACGTATTTGGCGTGCTCACAGCCTTCGAAAACGACAATCTCGTCCTCTTCTTCAGAGGCGATCCCGGCGACGATGTTGCGCGCTTTGAGGGCGGCCTTCAGTTTTTCATTCGCAAACAGATCGAGCTTTTGCTGCGCTTCTCCCTGGATGTTCTCCGCGCCGCTGGCCCCGAGAATGTCGACCAGGCCTGCCTTGTTGACATCGCGGTGGATAATTTTGGCGCCGAGCTTTATTGCCGACAGCAAAGCAGTCAGTTCACCCGTGGCATGCGGAAAATCATGCTGCTTCTCGACAATAAATTCACCTAACGTTTTCATAACACTTTCCCTGCATTTGATGTTGAGTAAAGCGGTTAATGTCCAACAATCTTAACAAACATTCAAAAAGCCGCGTACAGGTGAATCGCGCCAGCTAAATACGGAATTCGCTGAAATGCATTTCCGACACTGCCCACAAGAGGGTAAAATACGCCGCTGATGAAAAAGGAACAGTGACGTATGCGCATTCATATTTTGGGTATTTGTGGCACTTTTATGGGCGGTCTGGCGATGCTGGCTCGTTCCCTTGGCCATGAAGTAACGGGGTCGGATAACAACGTGTATCCGCCAATGAGCACGCTGCTGGAAGAGCAGGGCATTGACCTGATTCAGGGCTACGATGCTGCCCAGCTTGAGCCTCAGCCCGATTTGGTGATCATCGGCAATGCCATGACCCGCGGCAACCCGTGCGTGGAAGCGGTGCTTGAGAAAAACATTCCGTTCATGTCCGGCCCGCAGTGGCTGCATGACTTCGTGCTGAAAGACCGCTGGGTCGTCGCCGTTGCGGGGACGCACGGTAAAACCACCACCGCCGGTATGGCGACGTGGATCCTCGAAGCCTGCGGCTATAAGCCAGGCTTTGTGATCGGCGGCGTACCGGGCAACTTCAACGTCTCCGCGCATCTGGGCGACAGCCCGTTCTTCGTGATCGAGGCCGACGAATACGACTGCGCCTTCTTCGACAAACGCTCGAAGTTCGTGCATTACTGCCCGCGCACGCTGATCCTCAATAACCTCGAGTTCGATCACGCAGATATCTTCGACGACCTGAAAGCGATTCAAAAACAGTTCCATCACCTGGTGCGCATCGTGCCGGGCCAGGGCCGCATCATCGCGCCAGAGAACGACATCAATCTTAAGCAGACTCTGGCGATGGGCTGCTGGAGCGAGCAGGAGCTGGTGGGCGAGCAGGGCCACTGGCAGGCGAAGAAAATCACCCAGGATGCTGCTGAGTGGGAAGTGTGGCTCGACGGTGAGCAGGTAGGCCAGGTGAAATGGGGCCTGGTTGGCGAGCACAACATGCACAACGGCCTGATGGCGATCGCCGCTGCGCGCCACGTGGGCGTCAAGCCTGCCGATGCCGCCGACGCGCTGGGAAGCTTTGTGAACGCCCGACGCCGTCTGGAGCTGCGCGGTGAGGCCAACGGCGTGACCGTGTATGACGATTTCGCCCATCACCCAACCGCGATCCTCGCAACGCTTCAGGCGCTGCGCGGCAAAGTAGGCGGCACGGCGCGCATTCTGGCCGTGCTGGAGCCGCGCTCCAACACCATGAAAATGGGTATTTGCAAAGATGATCTGGCCCCGTCGCTTGGCCGTGCGGACGAGGTCTTCCTGCTTCAGCCGCAGCACATTCCATGGCAGGTGGCGGAAGTGGCAGATGCCTGCATCCAGCCTGCGCACTGGAGCGCGGACGTGGACACGCTGGTCGAGATGATTGGCAAATCTGCGCAGCCGGGCGATCACATCCTGGTGATGAGCAACGGCGGCTTCGGCGGCATTCACCAGAAACTGCTGGATATGCTGGAGAAGAAAGCGCAGCAGGCGCAAGAGTAATTCCGCAGTCAGAGCCGTCGGCATTACTGCTGGCGGCTCATTTCCCCGCTTTACTGCCTTTCCCTCATCGATAATGGACGCTGCGATGCTAACGAGCGAAAAACTGACGCACGCCGAAGGGGAACGTTTCTCCCTGGTGGATAACCTCTATTCCCACGCTTTTCCCTGGCATGAACAGCGGGAAGATGTGGCGAAACGGCAGGCGCTGGCGCATCCGGACTATGCGCTGGAGGCCTGGTACGACGGTGACATATTTGTGGGCTTAAGCGGTACCTGGAGATTCGGTGATTATGGCTACATTGAGCATCTCGCCATTGACGACAGCCTGCGCGGTCAGGGCTACGGCAAGCGTTTACTCGCCCGGCTTCTGGCGCGCAATCCGCGTACGCTGCTGGAAATCGACCCGCTAACCACGGACATAGCCCACAAGCGGCTTCGCTTTTATCAGAGCATGGGGTTTGTCGCGAACGACTACGCGCATACGCATCCGAGCTATCACGATGGCATCGCCGATCATGAATTGATGGTATTGAGTTACCCGCAGCCGTTAGCGGAAGAAGAGTATCAACGATTCAGGAAGGATTTACGTCTGGTGGTAATGGCGGAGTAACAGCAGGCCCCGTCAGAACGGGGCTGCTACAGGCGATCAGTCGGCGTTTTCAGCCAGTTCACGTAGATACTGGAAAATCAGGCGAGAGGATTTTGGTGGCTTGTTGCCTTCCTTCTCTTTCTTCGCGTTACGGATAAGCGAACGCAGCTGCTGTCGGTCGGCGTCCGGCCACAGGTTCAGCACTTCCGCGACGACATCATCCCCTTCGACAATCAGACGATCGCGCAGCTGCTCCAGCTTGTGGAACAGGGCAACCTGCTGGTTGTGGCGGTTTTTCAGCTTATCAAGCGCCTGGCGAATCGGGTCAACGTCGCGGCTTCGTAGCATTTTGCCGATCAGCTGCAGCTGGCGGCGGCGGCCTTCTTTCTTGATCTTTTGCGCCAGCTCAATGGCGGCGCGCAGGTCTTCATCCAGTGGGATTTTGTCGAGCGCATTCTTGCCGAGCTCAACCATTTCGGCGCCGAGGTCTTTTAATTCCTCAGCGTCGCGTTTAATTTCACTTTTACTGACCCAGATGATTTCATCATCTTCATCGTCAATTTCGTCATCACCGGGCACGTCATCGAGCCAGTCTTTGGGCTGCTTGGTCATCTCAGGCTCCTAAAAAAAGAGACACATGGTAGCAGTTTCATTACGCACTGAAAAACGGTTCTCTGATAGACTTCAATAAACTCCTTTCTACATTATGGCATTAGCGATGAAAGTCATCACACAGGTAGCAGAACAGCGTAAAGCACTGGAAAAAGCCGTCTCCACCGCGCTGGAGCTGGCGGCAGGCAAATCTGATGGCGCAGAGGTCGGGGTCAGCAAAACCACCGGGATCGGCGTCAGCACGCGCTATGGCGAAGTGGAGAATGTTGAATTCAACAGCGACGGCGCCCTTGGCATCACGGTGTACCACCAGAACCGTAAAGGCAGCGCGTCCTCAACGGACTTAAGCCCGGACGCCATTGCCCGTACCGTACAGGCGGCGCTTGATATTGCCCGTTACACCTCGCCAGATCCGTATGCGGGCGTGGCGGAAAAAGAGCTGCTGGCCTTTGATGCGCCGGATCTCGATCTGTTCCACCCGGCGGAAGTCTCCCCCGATGAAGCGATTGAGCTTGCCGCACGCGCCGAGCAGGCCGCGCTGAAGGCGGACAAACGCATCACCAATACCGAAGGCGGCAGCTTCAACAGCCACTACGGCATCAAGGTGTTCGGCAACAGCCACGGCATGCTGCAAAGCTACTGCTCCACACGTCACTCGCTCTCCAGCTGCGTTATTGCCGAAGAGAACGGCGACATGGAGCGCGACTATGCGTACACCATTGGCCGAGCGTTGGGCGATCTGCTTGACCCGGAAGCCGTTGGTGCAGATTGTGCGCAGCGCACGCTGTCCCGTCTCTCGCCACGCAAGCTCTCCACCATGAAAGCGCCGGTGATTTTTGCCAATGAAGTGGCGACCGGGCTGTTTGGGCATCTGGTCGGTGCGATTGCGGGCGGGGCGGTTTACCGCAAATCCACCTTCCTGCTGGACTCCCTCGGTAAGCAAATTCTGCCAGAGTGGCTGACCATTGAAGAACATCCGCATCTGCTGAAAGGCCTGGCGTCCACGCCGTTTGACAGCGAAGGTGTGCGCACCGAACGTCGTGACATCATCAAAGACGGTATTCTGACCCAATGGCTGCTGACCAACTACTCCGCGCGCAAGCTCGGCCTGAAAAGCACCGGCCACGCGGGCGGCATTCACAACTGGCGTATTCAGGGCCAGGGCCTCAGCTTTGAAAAATTGCTTAAAGAGATGGGCACCGGCCTTGTGGTCACCGAGCTGATGGGGCAGGGTGTGAGTGGCGTGACGGGCGACTACTCCCGCGGCGCGTCCGGTTTCTGGGTGGAAAATGGCGAAATCCAGTATCCGGTGAGTGAAATCACCATTGCCGGAAACCTGAAAGAAATGTGGCGTAATATCGTGACCGTGGCCGACGACATCGAAACGCGCAGCAACATTCAGTGCGGTTCCGTACTGCTGCCGGAAATGAAAATCGCCGGGCAATAACAGTGTTCTCATGGTGACGCAACCTGCTGCGCCACCTCTGTTCAATAATAAAAAATGAAGGAAGTGAGCAATGCGTAAAACAGTTCTGGCTATGCTGGCAGCCTCTACCCTGATGCTGGGTATCGCCCCTGCCTTTGCCGATCTCGGCGATGATATGGACACCCTGTCTGAAAACCTGAAAGTGGTGCAGAAAACGGATGATGCCGCGGAAATGAAAGCGGCGCTGACAAAAATGCGTACGGCGGCCCAGGATGCGCAGAAACAGACCCCACCGAAGCTGGAAGATAAAGCGCCGGACAGCGCGGAGATGAAAGATTTCCGCCACGGCTTCGATATTCTGATCGGCCAGATTGATGGCGCGATGAAGCTCGCGAACGAAGGCAAAATCAAGGAAGCGCAGGGTGTGGCTCTCGATCTGGCCGGAACCCGCAATACTTACCATAAGAAATACCGTTAAGAAGGGCGCCTGAGCACAACGCGGCCAGCGGAAGGCTGACGAAGAAATTCGGAGGTCCTTCGCCCGCGAATTCTCGTTGTCCGACGTAACAGATAAAGCCCCATTCCTGATGCAGAGTCAGGCTGGGGCTTTCTGATTTTTGTCTCCTGCTTCAGACAAAAAACCTCAGGCACCCGCCGTTATTCTCCCGTATCGTCATCGTAAAAGCTTATCGACGTCACAGTTTTACGTGAAGGCTCGCAAAATATTGCTGCTTCCTTCCGCGGCTAATTCAGTTTTTTCTCGTGACCTTCATCACGCTTATCCAGCATTTCATCCCCGATCGGCCAAATTCTGTGGGACAGATCACTCCTGCCGCTCGCCTTTCCACTTCGAAGTGGAAAACAACTCGCTACAAACCCGACAGCTGCCACGGTAGTTTTTGACTCAGACGCAATAAACGGGGTCAGAAGAGTGAACAACGGAGCAGTTATTACCGACGTCGGGAGTCAGACCGAAGAGCTTGCAACTCGCATGCTGGGCCAGGTGTACAGCCTGCTCAAGGGTCACGACATCATCCCGAATGCCGTCCAGGAACAAATGCTGACGTCTCACGTCCGTGCGATGGCACACCGGTCAATTACCGGCGAGCCGCTGCCCGAAGTGGAAGCCAGCCTGTTTGAAGAAATTTCAGCTGATTCAATGAACCTTGCCCGCGAAGTAGTGGCGCAGTTTGGCAATCTTCCGGATGAAGAAGCCTGGCTGCTGTCGGTGCACTTCGAAGTGGCGAAAGAAAACCTTTAAGGAGCAAAACATGGAACAAATTACCGTCGTGATTGGTGACCGTCTGGGCAAAGGTCAGAAAGTGGCAGCGGGCGTGGAAAAAGCCGGTGGCCGTGCGGTTGTTGTACCGGGCGTGGCAGCAGATATGAAGCTTGGTGACGTGATGAAGGCGGAAAACGCGACCTTCGGCATCTCCTTCTGCGGCAGCGGCGGCGCGGGTGCGATTACCGCTCAGACCAAGCACGGTTACAAAGCGAAGTACGGCATGCGCTCCGTGGATGAAGGCGTTACCGCGATCAACGAAGGCGCGAACGTGCTGGGCTTCGGCTTTATGGACAAAGAAGAGCTGGGCGAGCGTTTAGTGCAGGCCTGGCAGAAGAAATACGGCGCATAAGCATGAAAGAACAGTTCACCACCACGGTGAGGGTGAAGGGCAAAGGCGAGGCCAAAGCACGGGCCTTTGCCGATGCGCTGAGCCAGGTACAAGGTACGGTGATGAAATCCTCACCGCACATTTTACTGCGCATTGAACCACAGGATGTGGCGGTTGTTCATGCGCAGGAAACGGTCCGGAAAGAAGCATTTTTGTTTTTCTTTCTGCGCCGGGAGCGACGCATGTTCAGCGTGGAGCTGGACGTCACCGTCAACGTGACGGCGTTAAACCTCGACAAAGTGGATTTCGTCACGACAACATAACCATGAAAAGGACAGACTCATGTTCCTGATAATTCTTATTAAATCGCTCATCATCGGCGGCCTGGTTGGCGTCGGCGTGGGCGCCGGAGCTGCACGCATGTTTCATGCGCCCACCACTCAAGGGATGGGTGCTTTTCGTACGTTGGGCGAGCTGAACTCCTGTGAAGGGGATCCGGCTTCTCACTTCTCCTTTGGTCTGGGCTTCTTCTTCAACGCCTGGGCATCTTCCGTGGCGGCGGGTGCCTTCACTCAGGACGTTGACCACCGCATCATCCCGCACTGGGGCGCTTCAGCACTGATGCTGAAAAACCGCAACGTGGCGGAAACTCTTCACGATCCGAAGAAAATGGCGATTGCCTGCGGCCTGATCGGCATGATCGTTGTGGCGTTCCTCAACTCCACGGCGTCGGCAGTACCGGAAGCGTTACAGGTCACGGCGGTTAAAGTGCTGGTGCCTGCGGCTAACCTGCTGGTGAACATCATCATGCCAGTGATTTTCTGGCTGGCGGCGATTGATGCCGGTAAGAAATCCGGCTTCTGGGCGACCATCTTCGGCGGCGCAGCGCAGCTGATTATGGGCAACGCCGTACCGGGTCTGGTGCTGGGCATTCTGATCGGTAAGGGCGTAGAAGATGCGGGCTGGAACCGCGTAACCAAAATCATGATGGCGGCCATTATCGCCCTGTTCGTGCTGAGCGCCTTCTTCCGTGGCTTCGACATGAAGATGATCGAATCCTTCCACATGACGGTGCCGAACTGGCTGGATCTGCTGCATAACGCGTTAAGCGGCAAATAAGGGGATAACGCATGGAACAGAATAAAGGTTTTTGGTACGCGGACTGGTCATTCCCGATCTTTGTCGGCCTGCTCTCTTCCGGCGTTTTCGCCGGGACACACATGTACTACCTGTATGGTATCGGCGCGTTTAACGAAGTGGCCTTCGTGGCGATGCTGAAATCCGGGATCGACACCGGCGTCTACGGCGCGGTGGCGGCCTTCGGCGCGAGCTTTCTGTTTGCCCGCATTATTGAAGGTTCACTGGTCGGTATTCTTGATATCGGCGGGGCGATTCAGACCGGCGTGGGCCTCGGCGTTCCGGCGCTGCTGCTCGGCGCAGGCATCGTCTTCCCGGTGGCGAACTTTGCCGCTTCTCTGGCAACCGGCCTGATTATCGGCCTCGCGATTGGCTACGTCATTATTCTGGCGCGTAAGTTTACCGTTAACCAGAGCAACTCGACCTACGGGGCGGACGTCATGATGGGCGCAGGTAACGCTTCCGGTCGCTTCCTCGGGCCGTTGATTATCCTGAGCGCAATGACCGCTTCCATTCCTATCGGGATTGGCTCGCTGATTGGCGCATTACTGTTTTACATCTGGCAGAAGCCGATCACCGGCGGCGCCATCCTCGGCGCGATGATTCTCGGTTCCATCTTCCCGGTGGCGATTTAAGTCTGCAAGGAGAAAGCGATGTTTGATTTACTGCTTAAGGGCGCACGCCTGGTTGACGATACGGTAACGGATATCGCCATTAAAGACGGCAAAATTGTAGCCCTGGGCGACATTAACGGCGAGGCGACGAAAGTCGTCTCTCTGGGCGGCGAGCACTATGTCAGCGCAGGCTGGATTGATTTACACGTTCACTGCTACCCGAAATCGCCGATTTACAACGACGAGCCGGACAGCGTGGGCGTCGCCACCGGCGTGACGACGGTGATTGATGCGGGCAGCACCGGCGCGGATGACGTTGACACGTTCTACGACATCACCCGTAAGTGCGGAACGGATGTCTACGCCCTGCTCAATATCTCCCGCGTCGGGCTGATTGCGCAGAACGAGCTGGCGAACATGGCGAACATTGATGCAGAGGCTGCGGCTTCTGCCATCAAACGCCACCCGGATTTTATCGTTGGCCTGAAGGCACGCATGAGCAGCAGCGTGGTGGGCGAAAACGGCATCACGCCGCTGGAAAAGGCGAAGGAAATTCAGAAAGCCAACGGCGATCTGCCGCTGATGGTGCATATCGGCAACAACCCGCCGAACCTCGATGAAATTACTGAACTGCTGACCTCCGGCGACATCATCACCCACTGCTACAACGGCAAACCGAACCGCATTCTGACGCCATCTGGCGAACTGCGCGCCTCCGTTTCCGGCGCGCTGAAGCGCGGCATTAAGCTCGACGTGGGCCACGGTACGGCAAGCTTCAGCTTCGACGTAGCGAAGCAGGCGATTGCGATGGGCATTCTGCCGCATACCATTAGCTCGGATATCTACTGCCGTAACCGCATCAACGGCCCGGTGCATTCACTGGCGCGCGTGATGGCGAAGTTCCTTGCTATCGGCATGTCGCTGCCGCAGGTCATCAACTGCGTGACCGCTAATGCCGCCGAGGCGATTCGCCTCAAGCGCAAAGGCCAGCTGGCCGTTGGCTTCGATGCCGATCTGACCATTTTCACCCTGAAACGCCAGCCGGTAACGCTGGTGGATGCAGAAAACAACGCCCTGCAGGCGGACCTGGATCTGGTGCCGCTCGCCGCAATTCGTGCAGGCAAGGGCTATATGACCGAACAAGGGAGCGCAGAACATGCCTTCGATTTATGAGAAATACCAGCTTAAACAAGTGATTAACGCCTCTGGCCGCATGACAGCACTCGGCGTGTCAACGCCACGCCCGGAAGTGGTGGACGCGGTCATGACCGGCATGAATCACTACTTCGAGATGAAAGACCTGGTCAACAAAACCGGTGAATACATCGCGAAGCTGCTGGAAGTGGAAGGCGCGACGGTAGTGTCGTGCGCTTCTGCGGGTATCGCTCAGTCCGTCGCGGGCGTACTGGTCAAAGACAGCGACTGGCTGCTGGAAAACCTGCACAGCACCCCGATTGAGAATAACGAAATCGTCCTGCCACGCGGCCACAACGTTAACTTCGGCGCGCCGGTCAGCACCATGATCGCGCTCGGTGGCGGCAAAATGGTGGAAGCGGGCTACGCCAACGAATGCTCTGCCGATCAGCTGGCGGCGGCAATCACGCCTCGTACCGCGGCGATTCTTTACATCAAATCTCACCACTGCGTGCAGAAAAGCATGCTGAGCGTAGAACAGGCGGTGGTGGTGGCGCGTAAGCACAATCTGCCGCTGATTGTGGATGCGGCTGCCGAAGAAGATTTGCAGTGCTACTACCGTTATGGCGCGGACCTGGTCATCTATAGCGGCGCGAAAGCCATCGAAGGGCCAACCAGCGGCCTGGTCATCGGCAAAACCCAGTATGTTGAATGGGTGAAACGTCAGACCGCGGGCATTGGCCGCGCGATGAAGGTCGGTAAAGAGGGCATTCTCGGCCTGACCTGCGCTATCGAACACTACCTGACCGCCGAGAAAGAGAGCGGTGCAGAGATGGTGGAAAAAATGACGCCATTCATCAACGCCATGAACGCCCTGAACGGCGTGTCTTCCCGTGTGGTGTGGGATGCGGCGGGCCGTGATATCGCGCGCACTGAGATTAAATTCGACGAAGCCGTCACCAAAGTCGCGACCGGCGACCTCGTGGCCGAGCTGAAAAAAGGTGAATACGCCATCTACTTCCGCGGCTACAAGGCTAACGAAGGCATTATCGAAGCTGACGTTCGCAGCGTGAACGCGCAGCAGCTGGAGATCGTGGCACGCCGCATTGCGGAAGTGCTGAACAAGGAGAACAACGCATGAAACTGACCCCTAATTTTTACCGTGACCGCGTCTGCCTGAACGTGCTGGCAGGTTCCAAAAGCAACGCCAGCGACGTGTACGAAGCGGCGGAAGGTCATGTGCTGGTGGGCGTGCTCTCCAAAAACTATCCGGACGTACCGAGCGCGGTTGCCGACATGCGCGAATACGCGAAGCTTATCGATAATGCGCTGTCCGTCGGCCTTGGTGCGGGCGATCCGAACCAGTCTGACATGGTGAGCCTGATCGCCCGTGAAGTTCAGCCGCAGCACGTAAATCAGGTATTTACCGGCGTAGCAACCAGTCGCGCGCTGCTCGGGCAGAAAGAGACCGTGGTGAACGGCCTGGTGTCACCAACTGGTACGCCGGGAATGGTCAAAATCTCCACCGGCCCGCTGAGCAGCCAGGAAAAGGACGGCATCGTGCCGGTTGATACCGCCATCGCTCTGCTGAAAGACATGGGATGCAGCTCAATCAAATACTTCCCGATGGGTGGCCTGAAGTGCCGCGACGAGTATCAGGTTGTTGCCGAAGCCTGTGCACGCCATGATTTCTGGCTGGAGCCAACCGGCGGCATCGATCTGGAAAACTACAGCGAAATCCTGAAGATCGCCCTCGATGCGGGCGTGAAGAAAGTGATCCCGCACATCTACAGCTCGATCATCGACAAAGAAAGCGGCAACACGCGCCCGGAAGACGTGCGCACGCTGCTGGAGATGACCAAAAAGCTGGTGGGATGATTTTTCCCCCCTCTCCCTAACCCTCTCCCTCAGGGAGAGGGAACTGGATTGTGCTCGTATTTTTTCTCTTCCCCTGCAAAGGGAAAGAACTGGACTGCTGCTCATTCTCTTCTCCCTCTCCCTGTGGGAGAGGGCCGGGGAGAGGGCATCAGACCTCACCTCTGCTCAATCACCGTCAAGGAGTCATCATGCTGTCTGCACGTCACCTGCTTGTCGCTTCATTCTCTCTGCTGGCTACCGCCGCTCACGCCCAGTACGCCTGGGTGGGGACTTATAATCCGAACGGCGAAGGGCTTTACCGCTTTACGATCGATCCGAAGACCGGCGATTTGCACGATAAAACGCTGGTCAGTTCACTGCCTAACGCCGCGCAGCTGACGGTATCGCACGACGGCAAAACGCTGTATGTCGCAAGCGAAGCCGAAAAAGGTGTGGTGCAGGCGCTGAAAATAGGCGCAGACGGCTCGCTCACCGAGCTCAATCAGGTCTCCTCCGGCGGTGCGGGCCCGGTTTATCTGTCGCTGACGCCGAACGGTCGTCATCTTCTGGTAGCAAACTACGTCAGCGGCACGATTGCGGTATTGCCGGTGAAGGAAGACGGTAGCCTGAGTGAAGCCTCGGACACGCATCAGGATGAAGGCCCGGCGGGCGCGGGCAAACCGGAAGCGGCAGCGGAAGGCAGCTTTGCCATCAGCGATCATAACGGGCCGCATGCGCATATGATTTCTGCCGATCCTCAGGGAAAATACGTCTTCTCCACCGATCTGGGGCTCGATCGTATCTATCAGTATCAGCTGGATGACGCGACCGGCAAGCTGACGCCAAACACGCCGCCGTTTATTAATGCCTCTTCAAAAGGCGCAGGGCCGCGTCATTTTGTCTTCACGCCGAAGGGGGACGGGCTATGGTTAATTAATGAGGAAGCTTCAACGCTGACGCATTACCATCTCGACAAAGACAAAGGTCTGTTGACAGAAGGCAAAACGGTTTCTGCGCTGCCGAAAGAGTACAAAGGCACCAGTTTTGCCGCCGGACTGGCGCTCAGCCAGGATGGAAAGCAGCTCTATGTCGCCAATCGTTTGCATAACAGCGTCGCACACTTTACGGTATCTGCCGACGGCGAGCTCGTTCATCAGGATGATGTCTGGACCCGCGGCGACTACCCGCGCACCGTTACGCTCGACCCTGAGGGGCTGTGGCTGTATGTGATGAACCAGCGCAGTGACAATATTACTCGCTTTAAAGTCGCACCGCACAGCGGCAAGCTGACCTTTGAGCCGGGCTATACCGCCGTGGGCAGCCCGTCGCAAATGGTGATATCACCAAAATAATAAGAAACACCGCGGGCGCTTAGCGCCCGTTCTGAACATGAGGACACCGGAGTGCGATTCCCGAATCAACGCTTAGCGCAGCTTTTTGACATGCTGCAAAACGAAACGCTGCCGCAGGACGAACTCGCCCGGCGGCTTTCTGTTTCCACGCGAACCGTTCGGGCAGATATCACCGCACTCAATGCGCTGCTGGTTCAGCACGGCGCGCAGTTCGTGCTGAGTCGGGGCAACGGCTATCAGCTGCGCGTTGACGACCCGGCACTGTTCCAGTCCTTGCAGGATTCCCGCCCGCGCGCATTGCGCATTCCACGCACCGGCACTGAGCGCGTTCACTATCTGATGGTGCGATTTCTGACGTCGGCCTTTTCGCTCAAGCTTGAAGATCTGGCGGATGAATGGTTTGTCAGTCGCGCCACGCTTCAGGGGGATATGGCTGAGGTGCGCGAGTGGCTGGCGCGCTATCAGCTGACGCTGGAAACCCGTCCGCGCCACGGCGTGAAGCTTTTCGGCAGCGAGATGGCCATTCGCGCCTGCCTCACCGACCTGCTCTGGCAGCTGGCCCAGCAGGACAGCGCCAACCCGCTGTTGACTCAGGAAGCGCTGAACGCTGGCGTGCCGGAGCAACTGACGGCGGTCCTGCAGGAGGTCTTCAGCCGTTGGCACATTCGTTTGACGGACGAAGGCGAGCTGTTCGTGCGTCTTTACTGCGCGGTGGCGGTGCGCCGCGTCAGTGAAGGGTATCCGCTGCCGGAATTTACCGCCGATGATGTGGAAGAGAACGTGCGCCATGCCGCACGCGATCTTGCGGCAGCGATTCAAAAGCTGGCGGGCAAAACCCTGGCGGCTTCGGAAGAAAACTGGCTTCGGGTGCACATTGCGGCGCGTCAGGTTCAGGACATCGCGCCGAGCCAGATCAACGCCGACGATGACGAAGCGCTGGTGAACTACATTCTCCAGTACATCAACAGCCACTATAACTACAACCTGCTCAGCGATGAGC
Organism: Scandinavium sp. UTDF21-P1B; assembly: GCF_040750395.1. Classification (NCBI taxonomy): domain Bacteria; kingdom Pseudomonadati; phylum Pseudomonadota; class Gammaproteobacteria; order Enterobacterales; family Enterobacteriaceae; genus Scandinavium; species Scandinavium sp. UTDF21-P1B. The sequence continues at coordinate 51,252 of NZ_JBFLVD010000012.1, read as the reverse complement.
AGCTGCACGCAGACCTGCTGACGCATATCAAAACCATGATCACCCGTGTGCGCTACCAGATAATGATCCCCAACCCGCTGCTCGATAACATCAAACAGCACTACCCGATGGCCTGGGACATGACTCTCGCTGCGGTGTCGGGCTGGAGCAAATACACGCCCTGGACCATCAGCGAAAACGAAATTGGTTTTCTGGTGCTGCACATTGGCGTGGGGCTGGAGCGTCATTACAACATCGGCTACCAGCGTCAGCCGCGCGTGCTGCTGGTGTGCGACGCCGGAAACGCGATGGTGCGCATGATTGAGGCGGTGCTACAGCGCAAATATCCGCAGCTCGAAATGACCGAAACCATCACCCAGCGCGACTACGAACAGCGCGAAAGCATCAGCGAAGATTTTGTTGTTTCAACGGTGCGTATCACGGATAAAGACAAGCCGGTGGTAGTGATGTCGCCGTTCCCGACGGAGTATCAGCTGGAACAAATCGGCAAGCTGGTGCTGGTGGACCGCACCCGTCCGTGGATGCTGGAGAAGTTTTTCGACGCCCGCCATTTCCGCATTATCAACGAGCCTATCGATCAGCAGACGCTGTTCGCCGGGCTGTGTAAGCAACTGAGCGATGAAGGGTTTGTTGACAACGAATTTGTCGCATCGGTAGTGGAGCGTGAGGCCATTGTCAGCACCATGCTCGGCGACGGCATTGCACTGCCGCACGCCCTGGGGCTGCTGGCGAAGAAGACCGTGGTCTACACCGTGCTTGCGCCACAGGGAATCGCCTGGGGCGATGAAACTGCGCATGTGATTTTCCTGCTGGCGATCAGCAAAAGCGAATACGAAGAGGCGATGGCGATCTACGATATTTTCGTCACCTTCCTGCGGGAGCGGGCGATGGCGAGGCTGTGCAGCTGCAAGAACTTCAGAGAATTTAAAACGGTGGCGATGGAGTGCGTGAGCCGCTTTTAATGGCTATTTATGCTGAGCAGTAAGTGTAAGAAATGCTTACTGCTTATCGTCAATGACAACGCGTAATCCTGTTATTTACAATTCTTTTTATAACGGGGCTTGCCGGAAAACAATATTCATGAGTTAATGATGGTCTGGTTTGAACGTGAAAATTTACTGAAGTTACCCTAAAAGCAATTCCCATCATCTGCAGTATCCTCCGATATCTCCTGGTGTTTTTTCTTTTGTACCTCGTCAAATTTTGTTTCAGGCCACTTACCCAAAAAAATTATAAAGGTTATTGATATGAAAAATACGACTCAATCTATCCATTTTCGCTGCCCATGCTGCCATGGCTCGCAGTACCGCACCTCCGCTTTTGATGTGACGAAAAGCAATCCGCATGGTGCGAAATGCATTTTCTGTAAATCGGCCATGGTGCCGTTTGATAATGTCTTTACGTTTATTCAATCGGGCTACGCCCCGATGCAGTATCGTAAATAAAAAACCGCATCAGGCATAATATATTCAGGTGAATCGCTCGCGCCGTAATCTGAAAATACCAGAGTGTCCTGATTGCTGTTTATAAATAAAAAAACGCCACTGGGCGTTTTTTTATTTCTGTAGCGATAACATTGCAGAACCCTCAGCGCAGGTGATGGACGACCTGGTTACTGCTGCCGCGCCAGATCAGCGCCGGATCTTTCAGGTCCTGCACGAACTTCCCGTCGACCAGCACGTTAATCAGATCCACCACGGCCATCTGGTCAGCATTCAGCTCCGCAAGCTTATAGCCCGTCCATATCCAGATATCCTTCCCCGGGCATTCGGCATGAACGCGTTTTATCAGTTTCAGAATGTGCGGCACGTTCTGCGGATGCAGCGGATCGCCGCCGGAGAGTGAAATCCCCTGACGCTTCACGCGGGTGTCGTTGAGATCGGCGATGATGCGATCTTCCATCTCCACGGTAAAAGGCATGCCGGAGTTAAGCCGCCAGGTGCTTTTGTTGTAGCAGCCGGGGCATTCGTGGACGCAGCCGGAGACGAACAGCGTGCAGCGAGTGCCGGGGCCGTTGACGATGTCGACAGGGTAGTACTGATGAAAGTTCATAGCTGAAAACCATGCCGGGTGGTGCTGCGCTAACCCGGCCTACAATGAATGGCGGAACTGGAGGCCCGGTAAGCGCAGCGCCACCGGGCAGTAACGTGGCAGAGGCTTAACCGATTTGCCCGTTCCCCAGATGCTTCACGCGGCGCTTCACTTCTTCCTGTTTGCCAGCGTTAAACGGACGGGCATCCGGGCTGCCTAAATAGCCGCACACGCGGCGGGTGACCGAGACGCGAGCCGCATCGTGGTTGCCGCATTTCGGGCAGGTAAAGCCTTTGCTGGTGCATTCGAACTCGCCGGTGAAGCCGCACTCGTAGCACTCGTCGATTGGCGTGTTGGTGCCGTAGTACGGCACGTGCTGATAGCTGTAGTCCCACACGTCTTCCAGCGCCTTCAGGTTGTGCTGAATGTTCGGGTACTCGCCGTAGCAGATGAAGCCGCCGTTGGCGATCGGCGGGTAGGCCGCTTCGAAGTCGAGCTTATCGTACGGGTTCACCTTTTTCTCCACGTCGAGGTGGAAACTATTGGTGTAGTAGCCTTTATCCGTTACGCCGTTCACCAGGCCGAACTGTGCGGTGTCGAGGCGGCAGAAGCGATCGCACAGGTTTTCGCTTGGCGTGCTGTAGAGGCTGAAGCCGTAGCCGGTCTCATCCTTCCAGAGATCAACCGCGTCACGCAGGTGCTGCACGATGGCAACGCCTTTTGCACGCAGCGCTTCGCTGTCGTACATGTGCGTTTCACCACACAGAGCGTTAATGGTCTCGTGGATGCCGATATAGCCCAGCGAAATGGACGCGCGACCGTTTTTGAAGATTTCAGACACGTCGTCATCGGCCTTCAGACGCACGCCGCAGGCGCCTTCCATATACAGAATCGGTGCCACACGCGCCTTCACGCCTTCCAGACGGGCGATGCGGGTCATCAGCGCTTTACGTGCCAGCTGCAAACGTTCGTCCAGCAGCGTCCAGAAGGCGGCTTCGTCGCCCTTAGCTTCCAGCGCGATACGCGGCAGATTGAGGCTGATAACGCCGATGTTGTTGCGGCCATCGTGGACTTCTTCGCCGTTTTCATTTTCCCACACGCCGAGGAAGCTGCGGCAGCCCATCGGGGTTTTGAACGAACCGGTGACTTTTACCACCTGGTCGTAGTTCAGGATGTCCGGATACATACGCTTGCTCGCGCACTCCAGCGCTAGCTGCTTGATATCATAGTTGGCATCGCCAGCCTTGTGGTTCAGGCCATCGCGAATGGCAAAGACCAGCTTCGGGAACACGGCGGTTTTGCGGTTTTTACCCAGACCCGCGATGCGGTTGCGCAGAATCGACTGCTGGATCAAGCGCGATTCCCAGCTGGTGCCCAGACCAAACCCAAAGGTGACGAACGGCGTCTGGCCGTTGGCGGTGTGCAGCGTGTTGACCTCATATTCCAGTGACTGGAACGCGTCATAGCACTCTTTCCCGGTGCGGGAATGGGCGTAGCCTTCCGCATCCGGAATCTGCCACTCTTCCGCCGTTTTGCGGTGCTTGGCGAAGCTTGCAGTGACAAACGGGGCCAGCACTTCATCAATGCGGTTGATGGTGGTTCCGCCATAGATATGGCTCGCTACCTGAGCAATGATCTGCGCGGTGACCGCCGTTGCGGTAGAGATAGATTTCGGCGGCTCGATCTCCGCGTTGCCCATCTTGAAGCCCTGGGTCAGCATGCCTTTAAGATCGATAAGCATGCAGTTGAACATCGGGAAGAACGGCGAATAGTCGAGGTCGTGATAGTGGATTTCACCGCGCTCGTGCGCCTGTACCACATCGTACGGCAGCAGATGCTGGCGCGCGTAATGTTTGGCGACGATGCCTGCCAGCAGGTCGCGCTGGGTTGGGATCACTTTACTGTCTTTGTTGGCATTCTCGTTGAGCAGCGCGGAGTTGGTCTGCTCAACCAGACCGCGAATTTCCTGATTCAGACGACCGCGCTTCTCGCGCTGTACGTCACGGTCATGGCGATACTCAATATAAGCACGCGCCAGCTGTTTATGTGGGCCAGACATCAGCTGGTTTTCCACCGCCGTCTGGATCTCACTGATATCAACCTGGTCGCGGCCCTGCATCTGCTGGCTGACGACTTCTGCGACGGTGGCGCAATAGTCTGCGTCATCGACTCCCGCTGCTTTGGCCGCACGCAGGATAGCTTCCTGGATGCGCGCTGAGTTGAAAGGCGCTTTACAGCCGTCTCGTTTCATCACATGCGGTGTCATGATCACTCCATAATTAAAAGAACAGGTTATCCACAGAGGGGGAAAGCTGACTGAAAGCGCAATTGGGCTTATTCGCCAATCACTTCCTTCAGTCCCGGCCCTTTTTATCCACAAATCTCATCGCCTGGCTTGTGTGGCCATTGATGTGAGAATAGACGATTAATACAATATGTAGGGCCGGGGTGCATTCTAAGTTCTATATATAGTGATTTGCATCAAACATGTTTGCGATTTTTTTGATTCAGAACAAAGTAAAAATGGGACAGCGCAGCAGACGGGCAGTGCGTATTAAAATGAAATTTCCGGGAAGGTGAGGTGGGTAAAAAAGCCGCAAAATCAGCTGGTCACGGCACGAGCAGCGCCGTGATGAGGATCACGCATTGAGGGTATCGTTAAGTAAATCCACCAACATCAGCAGCGCATAGCGGGCAGCCTGCGGCGAAGAGGAAAGCGGCAGCACTTCCGCCGCCATGTTGCTAAGTGTGTGATTTTCAGGCGTGAGGGCAAAAATGGTTGCGCCCTGCATGCGGGCTTGCAGCGTCGCTCCCTGGAGCAGGTTGTCCGCCTGGCCGGTGGCGAGCACCAGCAGCAGATGATCGTCGCTCAACGTGCTGGCAATCATCCGCATCAGGTTACCATCCTGGCAAAGATTAAGCGCAATGCCGAGCGGCAGCAGCTGATGCTGTAACAGGGTCGCCAGCGGCACGTCCTGCTCTCCCAGCGCAAAACAGTGCACGGCACGAGCCGTTTGCAGGCGTGATTTCAGCTTATCGAGGGCGCTTTCGCTGGTGTGCTCCAGCTGATGCGTCAGCGTCAGGTTTACGGCGTCGAAGCGATCGCGCCAGGCGGCGGGTAACGCGGCGCTGTGGCCTGATACCCAGGTTGAGCGGCGCTCGCTTGCCTGGGCCAGCTGTTTACGCAGATCGCGAATGTCGTCGCAGCCCACCGAGCGGGCAAAGCGGGTGATCGTGGCCGGGCTGACGCCCGCTTTCGCCGCCAGTTCGTCAATCGAGGCGCTGGCGGTAAAGCTCAGATTTTCCAGAATAAACGTTGCCACCCGGGATTCCTGGGTGCTGAAACGGCTCATTCCGTCCTTCAGTTGGCCAACGATGTCCATCCGGTTCGGTCCTTTGCGTGATGTCACGGTTTGAAAATATTTTTCACTTATGGCTGACTCACTTTATACCACTGATTGCTGATGTCGCCTACATTTCTGCTTGAACTCTGTACCGTAAGGGCGCAACTATTGGCTGAAAGTTATGCATCGATCACACTCATGAAAATAAATTTCATATAGCCTTCTCCATTACATAATCTTAACAATATAGTCGTGCGGGTCGGAAGCGATCGCATGCATCACTAAAGGGGAACGTCATGCAACGAATCGTTTTATGCTGCGCTGCGGGGATGTCGACCAGCATGTTGGTCAACAAAATGAAGGCGGAAGCGCAGCAGCGCGCGCTGGATCTGGATATTTACGCCGTGCCCGTCGCCGAGTTCGAACGCGAGCTGCCGGGCGCGGACGTGGTACTGCTTGGCCCCCAGGTCAAATATGAAGTTGCCCGTCTCTCGGCGATTGCCGAACCGCAGGGCAAAGCCGTGGCGGTGATCGACATGGCCGACTACGGCCTGATGCGCGGCGCAGCGGTGCTGGATAAAGCGCTGGCGCTCATCGCTCACTGATTTTCCTTTTTCTAATCTGATCGGCACTTCCGCGTGACGCTTATGTTTACGCGCGGGCTTCCCTGTGCCGAAAACGAGGTCATCATGCAGGCATTAAAAATTGCCGTTATCGGCGGCGGCAGCAGCTACACACCGGAGCTGATCGAGGGGATTATCCTGCGCTACGAGCAGCTTCCGGTGACGGAGCTGGCGCTGGTGGACGTGGAGTCCGGTCGTGAGAAGGTGGAGATTATCGCCGCGCTGACCGGGCGTATGCTCAAACACAAAGGGCTGGAGCACGTGAAAGTGAGCGTCCACTTCACCCTTGATGATGCGATTCGCGGCGCAAGCTTTGTGCTCACCCAGCTGCGCGTCGGGCAGCTGGCAGCCCGTGCCCAGGATGAACGTCTGGGCCTCAAATACAACCTGCTGGGGCAGGAAACCACCGGCGTTGGCGGTTTCGCTAAGGCGTTGCGCACCATTCCGGTGATCCTCGAGGTGGCGCGTAAGGTCGAGAAGCTGGCGCCGGACGCCTTCATTCTTAACTTCACCAACCCGGCGGGCATCGTGACCGAAGCGGTCAGCCGCTACAGCAAGGCGAAGATAATCGGCCTGTGTAACGTGCCTATCAATATGCAGCACATGATTGGCAAAATGCTCGATGCCGATGAAGCCACGCTCAACCTGCGCTTTGCCGGGCTGAACCACATGGTGTGGATCCACAAGGTGATGCACAACAGTAAGGATGTCACCGCAGACGTCATTGAGATGCTCTGCGACGGCAGCGCGCTTTCAATGAACAATATTAAGGAGCTGCCATGGCCTGCTGATTTCCTGCGCGCGCTGAAGGCCATTCCTTGCCCGTATCATCGCTATTTCTGGCTGACGCCCGCGATGCTGGCCGATGAAATTGAAGCGGCTAAAAGCAAGGGCACCCGCGCCGAGCAGGTGATGAAAGTGGAGCAGGAATTGTTTGAGCTCTATGCCAGCCCCGGCCTCGACGAAAAGCCGGAACAGCTGAGCTTCCGCGGCGGCGCGTACTATTCCGAAGTGGCGGTGGAGCTGATCAACGCCATTCACAACAATCTCGGTAAAGAGATGGTGGTGAATACCCGTAACAACGGCGCTATTCACGGACTGGACGACGATGCGGTGGTGGAAACCAACAGCATTATCGATGCGCAGGGGGCGCGTCCGCTGGCTTTCGGGCCGCTGCCGCCCGCGATGAACGGCCTCACCCAGCAGGTGAAAGCATTCGAGCATTTAACCATCGAGGCCGCCGTTCACGGCTGTCGGGAAAGCGCGCTGCTGGCGCTGGTGACCAACCCGCTGGTGGGGAACGTCACCGACGCGCAGGCGCTGCTGGACGAAGTGTTAACCCTGAATCGTCAGTGGTTACCGCAGTTTAACTGAACCTTTAAGACGGGATATAACCATGTCAAAAACAACGTTAATTGAACGCTATGTCATGCCCGTCGCGCTGAAAATCGCCGGGCAGAAGCACGTGCTGTCGGTGCGTGACGGCATCATTCTCAATATGCCGTTTATGCTGATAGGCTCGTTTTTCCTGATTTTTGCTTACCTGCCGGTGCCGGGCTACGCCGATATGATGAGCCACCTGTTCGGTGACGTCTGGCGGGACAAAATGCTCTATCCGGTCAAGGCGACCTACGACATCATGGCGCTGATTTCGAGCTTCGGGATTGCCTACCGCCTCGCGGAAAAATACCGCACGCTTGATCCGCTCACCGCCGGGGCGATGTCGCTGGTGGCCTTTGTTATGACCATTCCGCAGAACACGCTGTTCACCCCGGTTCACGGCGCAGCGGAGGTGGTGAAAGGCGTGCTCCCGATTAACTTTGTCGGCAGCCAGGGGCTGTTTGTGGCGATTGTGATTTCGTTGCTTTCTACCGAGATTTACCGCTTTGTCGCCAGCCGCAATCTGGTGATCCGCATGCCGGACGGCGTGCCGCCTGCGGTGGCGAAATCGTTCCTCGCGCTGGTGCCGGGCTTTTGCGTGCTGGCGGTGGTACTGGCGCTGCGTCTGGCGGTAGAAGCCTCCCCGTTCGGCGACATTAACAGCATGATCGCCACGCTTATCGGCATTCCGATGCACCACGTCGGCGGCACGCTGCCGGGGATGATTATCTCGGTTATCCTGATTGGCGTTCTGTGGACGCTTGGCCTGCACGGCGATGCCATCGTGCTGGTGTTTATTCAGCCGGTATGGCTGTCGAATATGGCGGAAAACCTGACCGCGTTCCAGAACGGCCAGCCTGTTCCGCACATTATCACCCAGCAGTTCTATGATTTGTGGATCGCACCGGGCGGTACCGGAGCGCTGCTCGGGTTAGTGATTTTTATGGTGCTGAGAAGCCGCAGCGCACAGATGAAGCAGCTCGGTAAAATCGCCGCGCCTGCCGCACTGTTTAACATCAGCGAGCCGATGGTGTTCGGTATTCCGCTGGTGATGAACCCGTACTTCTTCCTGCCGTTTATCCTGACGCCGGTGCTGCTGGTGATTGTCAGCTACACCGCGATGGCGACCGGGCTGGTGGCTCCACCTGCGGGGATTGCGCTGCCGTTCACCACGCCGATTTTCATCAGCGGCTATCTGGCCACCGGCGGGCACGTTTCCGGTACGGTGCTCCAGGCGGTGAACCTCGGGATTTCGCTGGTGATTTACTATCCCTTCTTCCGCGCCTGGGATCGCCTGAAGGCGAAGGAAGAGCATGCGTCACAACAGAAAGAGAGCGCCGTGGCGGTGGATGGGGTGCCAAACGCCTGATTGTTGATGAGAAGAGAAGCGCCGGGTGGCGGCATGCGCCTTACCCGGCCTACGGGATGACTGTGTTTCGCCATGTATGCGTAGGCCGGGCAAACGCAGTGCCGCCCGGCAATACTACGGCTTCTGAATCCACCACACCGCTTCAAACGGGCGCAGCGTCATCGCGCCCGGTTTGTTTTGCGGCTGAGGATAGTTGCTTATCGCCACTTCCCACTCTCCCGCCATCGTCTCAAGCTCGCAGTGCTGTTCGTCGCGGCTGAGGTTGGCGACAACCAGCAGCGTTTGCCCCTGCCATTCGCGGCGGTAGCACCACAGCGACGGATGCTCCGGCAGCAGATCCTGATAGTTCCCCCACGTCAGCAGCGGCTCTTCTTTACGCAGGGCGATGAGCTTCTGATAGGCATAAAACACTGAATTCGAATCTTTGAGCGCCGCGTGCGCGTTGATCTCCGCTACGTTATCGGCGAGGTTGATCCACGGCCTGCCGGTGGTGAAGCCACCGTGTTCCTCGCTATTCCACTGCATCGGCGTGCGGCTGTTGTCGCGGGATTTACTGGCGAGGATCGCCAACAGTTCGTCGGCATCGCGGCCCTGAGCGCGGAGTTCGGCATACATATTGTGGCTTTCCACGTCGCGATACTCGCGGATAGTCGAGAAGTGCGGATTGGTCATGCCGATCTCTTCGCCCTGGTAGATGTACGGCGTGCCCTGCATGCCGTGGAGCACCATTGCCAGCATTTTCGCCGCCGGGACGCGATATTCTCCTTCATCGCCAAAGCGTGAAACGATGCGAGGCTGATCGTGGTTACACCAGAAAAGCGCGTTCCATGCGACGTTGTGCATGCCCTGCTGCCAGTGGCTGAACAGCGCCTTTAACGCCACGTAATCCGGCAACGCCTGCGTCCACTTTTCGCCGCCTGGATAATCCACCTTCAGGTGGTGGAAGTTGAAGGTCATCGACAGCTCGTTGCCGTCGAGCGAGGCGTATTGCTGACAGTGGTCGAGCGTAGTGGAAGACATTTCGCCGACGGTCATTAAATCGCGCGGGGTGAACACGTCGCGGCTCATTTCCTGCAGGAACTCATGCACGCGTGGGCCGTCGGTGTAGAAGCTTCGCCCGTCGCCGACCGGGTCGCCCGGGAACGCCTGATCTTTGGAAATCAGATTGATCACGTCGAGACGCAGGCCGTCCACGCTGCGATCGGACCAGAACTCACAAACCTTTTTCAGCTCAGCACGAACCAGCGGGTTTTCCCAGTTCAGGTCCGCCTGCTCGGTGGCGAACAGATGCAGATAGTACTGCTCGCTTTCGGCGTGCCACTGCCAGGCGTTGCCGCCGAACTTCGAGCGCCAGTTGTTCGGCAGCTCGCCAGATTTGCCGTCTCGCCAGATATAGAACTGACGGTAAGGGCTTTGTGGATTCAGGGATTCGCGGAACCACGGATGCTGCGTGGAGGTGTGGTTGAGCACCATGTCCAGCACGATGCGGATGCCACGGGATTTCGCTTCGGCCACCAGCTCATCGAAATCCTCAAGCGTGCCGTAGGCCTGGTCAATGGCGGTGTAGTTTGCCACGTCGTAGCCGTTATCCACCTGTGGTGAAACGTAGAACGGGGTCAACCAGATGGCGTCAATACCGAGGGTTTTCAGGTAGTCGAGGCGCAGGGTAACGCCGCGTAAATCGCCGGTGCCGCTGCCGGTGGTGTCCTGAAAGCTTTTTGGGTAAATCTGGTAGATGGTGCCGTTTTGCCACCACTGAGGAAGGTTGTTCATAAGGCTTTCCTGGTCAAATGAGGAAGGGGCGCAAGTGCGCCCCGAAAAAGTCAGACAATCTGTAACGCGCCCTGGCGGAACTTACGCTGGTACATCACGGTGGTGAGGATAATCGGCACAATCACCGCAATCGCCATCGCGAGGGCATAAACGGCCCAGAACTTCGGCTGGATGGAGAGGATGCCCGGCAGGCCGCCGACGCCAATCCCGTTGGCCATCACGCCGTTCAGGCCGCAGAGCAGGCCCGCCAGGCCGGAGCCAATCATCGCGCAGAGCATCGGGAAGCGGTACTTCAGGTTGATGCCGTACATCGCCGGTTCGGTCACGCCGAGGTAGGCGGAGATGGCAGCAGGCACTGAAATTTCACGCTCGTTGTGTTTGCGGCTGCAGATAATGATGCCGACAACCGCAGACGCCTGAGCAATATTAGACAGCGCAATCAGCGGCCATACCGGGGTGCCGCCCATGCTTTGAATCATCTGCATGTCGATGGCAAGCGTGGTCTGGTGGACGCCTGTGATAACCAACGGCGCATACAGGAAGCCAAACAGCGCCGCCCCAATCGGCGCGAAGCTGCCGGTCATCAGGTGGCGTACCGCGAAGGCAACGCCATCGCCAATCCAGCGGCCAAACGGGCCGATAAAGGCGTGGGCGAGGAACACGGCCAGGATCAGCGAGCAGACCGGCACAATCACCAGGTAGAGATAATCCGGCACGATGCGCTTCAGGCGCGTTTCGATAAAGCCGAGCGCCAGGCCTGCCAGCAGCGCCGGGATCACCTGCGCCTGATAGCCGACTTTCTCAATGGCGAACAGGCCGAAGTTCCACACTTCCGGAATCTTGCTGCCGAGCTCGTAGGCGTTCATCAGCTGCGGAGAGACCAGCGTTACGCCGAGCACAATGCCGAGGATTGGCGTACCGCCCATCTTCTTCACCGCAGACCAGCAGATGCCGACCGGCAGATAGAAGAAGATGGCTTCGCCAATCAGCCACAGGAAGTCGTACAGCGTTTTCAGGCCCGGGTACATCTGCGCCAGGGTCTGGCCGTTGCTCATCGGCACGTCGCCGATGACGTTACGGAAGCCGAGGATCAGGCCGCCGCTGATCAGCGCGGGCAGCAGCGGGAAGAAGATTTCCGCGAAGTGGGAGATCATCTGCTCGTGCCATTTCATGTTCTGGCGTGCGGCAAGCTTAGCCTGCTCTTTATCGGCGGAAGCCTGCCCGGTGGTGGTCAGCAGCAGCTTGTACCAGTCACCCACGTCGGTGCCGATCACCACCTGGAACTGCCCGGCGTTGGTGAAGCAGCCTTTCACCATCGACAGATCTTCAATGGCCTTCGGATCGGCCTTTGCCGGATCGTTCAGCACGAAGCGCAGGCGGGTCAGGCAGTGGCTGACGGTGGCGATGTTATCGCGCCCGCCAACCAGCACGATCAGTTTGTCGATGTCCTGTTGATTAACTTTGCTCATCATGAAGCCTCATGACTGTAGAAGAAAGGGAGTGTATTGACTGGCTGCAAGAGTATCCGCTTCGCTGAAAATCGAAAATGGGAACGTTCCCGAAATTGGGTGAGGATCACAATAATTCGGTTTTGCGCGTAGCCGTCAGGCGAGGGAGGCAGGGATGATCAGCTGCTGGGGTGCGATACGGCCATTGATCTGCTCGATCAACTGATGTGCGGCCTGGCGGCCCGCTTCACCGTAGCCCGGATCGACGGTGACAATCTCCGGATGCAGGAATTTCATCAGCGGGGTGTTGCCGACGCTCGCCAGCTGTAGCGTGTCGTTGCGCTGTTCCTGGAGGTATTTGCTGGCGCCGAGGGCGAGGGTATCGGTGGCGCAAACCAGCGCGGTAGTCTCTTCATGGGTGACGCTGCTGACGGCGTCATAACCCTGCTTCATCGCCAGGCCCGGGAGGGCGGCAACAGGGTGGATTTTGTGTTTTTTACAGAAGGCGAGATACGCGTTGTGGCGGCGTTTGCCGGTGGTCACGTCGCTGTGCGGTACGCCCAGATAGCTGATATGGCGGTGGCCTTTGTCGTACAGGCGCTGCATCAGCAGGGTAATGGCACCCTCATCGTCGTAACAGACGGAAGCGATATCTTTGGCATCGCGGGCGAGCATCACCAGCGTTTCGCGCCAGGGCTTTAGCATCGCCTGGGTGATGCCCGTAAAGCCGAACAGCACCACGCCGTCGATATTGCGGCGGCGCAGCATGCCGAGGTGTTCTTCCACCTTTTCTGGCGAAAACTGGCTTTCCATCATGATCGGGTCGTAACCCTGTTCGTAGAACGCCGGGAGCATGGTCTGCACTGCGAGGTTTTCCGACAGCGAATCCAGGCGGCTCATAATGATCGCCACCACCTTATCGCTCTGGCCGCGCATGGCGCGCGCCGAACGGGAAGGGGAGAAGTCATGCTGATTCATCACCGCTTCGACCCGCTCACGGGTGCGCTGGCTGACGCCGCTTTCATTGTTCAGCACGCGGGAAACCGTCGATTTCCCGACGCCGCTTAAGCGCGCAATATCTTTGATGGTCAGCCGGTTTTGCATCCTTTTTTCCCGTGTCAGCGAAGCGATTTGAAGAAAGAGCGTAATCGTACTCAATGAAACTTCAATGAGTAAAGTCTGGTATACGCGCCGTTTAGCTATGCGCGCCTATAATAATCGGCATTATCGCTACGCATTGTAAGGTTTAAGAGGTATAGTGCGCAGCGTTTCTTTTCACTTACCGGAGGCTGTATGGATCCCGATCCCACGTCCCATCATCGATGGAGCATGATCTTTTCCCGGTAAGCCAGTCTTTCGCTGCCTTACCGGATAATGCGTGAGGCAGTGACGTCATTTCTCAGATGTCCCTGTTTTAACTAAAAAAGTACCATCAGGTGCGGCCTCGTTGCGCCTGACAGTTACCCGCGATCGCCGAACGGCGAGCGCGAAGGGGCTTATTATGCTGAAAAACATTACCCGGCAGCTGATCGCACAGCTCAGCCGCCATCTGCCACATCGTCTGGTCAGCCGCGATCCGCTGCCGGATGCAAAAAACCTGGCCGCTGCGCCGATTCCGGACTCTCTTAGCAAGCAGTGTCTGAACGTCGCGGCGATGGATGAAAACGAAATCTGGCGGGCGTTCAGCAGCCACCCGGAAGGGCTGAACGAGCAGGAAGTTGAAGATGCGCGCGAACAGCACGGCAGCAACGTTATTCCTGCGCAGAAGCCATCGCCATGGTGGGTGCACCTGTGGCTCTGCTACCGTAACCCGTTCAACATTCTGCTGACCATTCTCGGCGTGATCTCCTACTCCACGGAAGATCTGTTTGCCGCGGGCGTTATCGGCCTGATGGTGATGATCTCCACGCTGCTGAACTTCATTCAGGAAGCGCGATCCACCAAAGCCGCCGATGCGCTGAAGGCGATGGTGAGCAACACCGCGACGGTGCTGCGCGTGGTGAACGAGCTGGGGGAAAGCCGCTGGCTGGAGATCCCTATCGATCAGCTGGTGCAGGGCGATATCGTTAAGCTTTCGGCCGGTGACATGATCCCGGCGGATCTGCGCGTGTTTCAGGCGCGCGATCTGTTTGTCGCGCAGGCTTCGCTGACCGGCGAATCGCTGCCGGTGGAGAAAGTGGCGCGCAGCCGTGACCCGCAGCAAAACAATCCGCTGGAAGCCGATACCCTCTGCTTTATGGGCACCAACGTGGTGAGCGGTTCGGCGCAGGCGATCGTCTTTGCAACCGGCGGCAATACCTGGTTTGGTCAGCTGGCGGGGCGCGTCAGCGAACAGGAAAGCGAGCCGAATGCGTTCCAGAAAGGCATCAGCCGCGTCAGTATGCTGCTGATCCGTTTTATGCTGGTGATGGCGCCGGTGGTGCTGTTGATTAACGGCTACACCAAAGGCGACTGGTGGGAAGCGGCGCTGTTTGCGCTCTCCGTGGCCGTGGGCCTGACCCCGGAAATGCTGCCGATGATCGTCACCTCGACGCTGGCGCGCGGGGCGGTGAAGCTGTCGAAGCAGAAGGTCATTGTGAAACACCTCGACGCGATTCAGAACTTTGGCGCGATGGACATCCTCTGCACCGATAAAACCGGCACCCTGACGCAGGACAAAATCGTGCTGGAAAACCATACCGATGTGTCCGGCAAAACCAGCGAACTGGTGCTGCACAGCGCCTGGCTCAACAGCCACTACCAGACCGGGCTGAAAAACCTGCTCGACGTGGCGGTGCTGGAAGGCGTGGAGCAGGAGTCAGCCCGCAGCCTGTCCGAGCGCTGGCAGAAAATCGATGAAATCCCGTTTGATTTCGAACGCCGCCGGATGTCAGTGGTGGTGTCCGAGCAGGACGACGTGCACCAGCTGATCTGCAAAGGCGCGTTACAGGAGATCCTCAACGTTTCCACTCAGGTGCGTTACAACGGCGAGATTGTCCCGCTCGATGACACCATGCTGCGTCGTATTCGCCGCGTAACGGATACCCTGAACCGTCAAGGGCTGCGCGTGGTGGCGGTGGCGACGAAATATCTGCCCGCCAGAGCTGGCGACTATCAGCGTGCTGATGAATCCGATCTGATCCTCGAAGGCTACATCGCGTTCCTCGATCCACCGAAAGAGACCACCGCACCGGCGCTGAAAGCGCTGAAGGCCAGCGGCATCACCGTGAAAATCCTCACCGGCGACAGCGAGCTGGTGGCGGCAAAAGTGTGCCACGAAGTCGGCCTGGAAGTGGGCGATGTGGTGGTGGGCAGCAGCATTGACGAGATGGGCGACGACGAGCTGGCGGCGCTGGCAAAGCGCACTACGCTGTTTGCCCGCCTGACGCCGATGCACAAAGAGCGTATCGTCACGCTGCTCAAGCGTGAAGGACACGTGGTCGGCTTTATGGGCGACGGTATCAACGACGCCCCGGCGCTGCGTGCGGCAGATATCGGTATTTCCGTGGACGGCGCGGTGGATATCGCCCGTGAAGCGGCGGATATCATCCTGCTGGAAAAAAGCCTGATGGTGCTGGAGGAGGGGGTTATTGAAGGCCGCCGGACCTTCGCCAACATGCTGAAATACATCAAAATGACCGCGAGCTCTAACTTCGGTAACGTCTTCAGCGTGCTGGTGGCAAGCGCCTTCCTGCCGTTCCTGCCGATGTTGCCGCTGCACTTGCTGATTCAGAACCTGCTGTACGATGTATCCCAGGTGGCAATCCCGTTCGATAACGTTGACGAGGAGCAAATCCAGAAGCCACAGCGCTGGAACCCGGCAGATTTGGGGCGCTTTATGGTGTTCTTCGGACCGATCAGTTCGATTTTCGACATCCTGACCTTCTGCCTGATGTGGTTTGTGTTCCACGCCAATACGCCTGAGCACCAGACGCTGTTCCAGTCCGGCTGGTTCGTGGTGGGCCTGCTGTCGCAGACGCTGATCGTACATATGATCCGCACCCGCCGCATTCCGTTTATTCAGAGCCGGGCCGCGTGGCCGCTGATTGTGATGACGCTGCTGGTGATGGTGGTCGGGATCGCGCTGCCGTTCAGCCCGCTGGCAGTCTATCTGTCGCTGACGCCGCTGCCGCTTTCCTACTTCCCGTGGCTGGTGGCGATTCTGGTGGGCTACATGACCCTGACGCAGTTGGTGAAAGGGGTCTACAGCCGTCGCTACGGCTGGCAGTAATCGTCTGACGCAACGCCCCTTTTCCGGCAAGAAAGGGGCGTTTTTACCTTCCTGATGCCAATCATTACCGCATTTTTCGCACAACCTTCAACGCGTTGCTCAGAATTGGGTATTATTGAGCGACGTTGTGGTGAAGGAAATCCCTATGAAGCAAATCCGAATGCTTGCGCAGTACTATGTCGATCTGATGATGAAGCTCGGCCTGGTGCGCTTCTCAATGCTGCTGGCTCTGGCGCTGGTGGTGCTGGCCATCGTGGTACAGATGGCGGTCACCATGGTGCTGCATGGTCAGGTCGAAAGTATCGACGTTATCCGCTCTATCTTCTTCGGGTTGCTGATTACGCCCTGGGCGGTTTATTTCCTCTCGGTGGTGGTGGAACAGCTGGAGGAGTCGCGTCAGCGCCTGTCGAAGCTTGTCGATAAGCTTGAGGAGATGCGTGACCGCGACCTGAAGCTTAACGTACAGCTGAAGGACAACATCGCTCAGCTTAACCAGGAAATCAGCGACCGCGTAAAAGCGGAGGCCGAGCGCCAGAGCACGCTGGAGCAGCTGAAAATCGAGATGAAAGAGCGCGAACAGACGCAGATCCAGCTCGAGCAGCAATCCTCTTTCCTGCGCTCCTTCCTTGATGCCTCGCCGGACCTCGTGTTCTACCGCAACGAAGATAAAGAGTTCTCCGGCTGCAACCGCGCCATGGAGCTGCTGACCGGCAAAAGCGAAAAGCAGCTGATTCACCTGAAGCCAGCGGATGTCTACTCCCCGGACGCGGCGGCAAAAGTCATTGAAACCGATGAGAAAGTCTTCCGCCACAACGTTTCTCTGACCTATGAGCAGTGGCTCGACTACCCGGACGGGCGCAAGGCCTGCTTCGAAATCCGTAAAGTGCCGTACTATGACCGCGTCGGGAAGCGTCATGGCCTGATGGGCTTTGGCCGCGATATCACCGAGCGCAAGCGCTACCAGGATGCGCTCGAACGCGCCAGCCGCGACAAAACCACGTTTATCTCCACCATCAGCCACGAACTGCGTACGCCGTTGAACGGCATCGTCGGCCTGAGCCGCATTCTGCTGGATACCGAGCTCACCACCGAGCAGGAAAAATACCTGAAAACCATTCATGTTTCGGCGGTGACGCTCGGCAATATCTTCAACGATATTATTGACATGGATAAGATGGAGCGCCGGAAGGTGCAGCTGGATAACCAGCCGGTCGATTTCACCAGCTTCCTGGCCGACCTGGAGAACCTCTCCGGTTTGCAGGCTCAGCAAAAAGGGCTGCGTTTCGTGATGGATCCGACGCTGCCGCTGCCGCATAAGGTCATCACTGACGGCACGCGCCTGCGGCAAATTCTGTGGAACCTCATCAGCAACGCGGTGAAGTTTACCCAGCAGGGCAACGTTTCGGTGCGGGTGCGCTATGACGAAGGCGACATGCTGCATTTCGAAGTGCAGGACTCCGGCATCGGGATCCCGCAGGAGGAGCAGGACAAGATTTTCGCCATGTATTATCAGGTGAAGGACAGTCAGGGCGGGAAGCCTGCTACCGGCACCGGTATTGGTCTGGCGGTATCGCGCCGCCTGGCGAAAAGCATGGGCGGTGATATTACGGTCGCAAGCCTTCCGGGCAGCGGTTCAACCTTTACCCTGACGGTTCATGCGCCGGCGGTGGCGGAGGAAGTCGAGGACGCGTTCAGCGACGACGATATGCCGCTTCCGGCGCTGCATGTGCTGCTGGTGGAAGACATTGAGCTTAACGTGATTGTGGCGCGCTCGGTGCTGGAGAAACTCGGCAACAGCGTTGACGTGGCGATGACCGGAAAGGCCGCACTGGAGATGTTCACCCCGGGCGAATACGACCTGGTGCTGCTGGATATTCAGCTGCCGGACATGACCGGCCTGGATATCTCCCGCGAGCTGAAGCAGCGCTACCATGCCGATGAGCTGCCGCCGCTGGTCGCGCTGACCGCGAACGTGCTGAAAGACAAAAAAGAGTACCTGGATGCGGGCATGGATGATGTCCTGAGCAAACCGCTCTCCGTGCCGGCATTGACGGCGATGATCCAGAAATTCTGGGATACCCCTGACGACGAGGAGAACCACGTGACCGCAAGCGACAGCAGTAAATCAAGCAACGTGCTGGATACCGACATGCTTCAGCAGTACATCGAACTGGTGGGGCCAAAGCTGATTACCGACGGTCTGGCCGTGTTCGAGAAAATGATGCCGGGCTACCTGGCGGTGCTGGAATCTAACCTGACCGCTCGCGACCAGAAGGGCATTGTCGAAGAGGGGCACAAAATCAAAGGCGCGGCGGGCTCTATTGGCCTGCGCCATATTCAGCAGCTGGGGCAGCAGATCCAGACGCCCGATCTTCCTGCGTGGTGGGACAACGTGGGGGAATGGGTTGAAGAGATGAAAGCCGAATGGCAACAGGATGTGGCAGCCCTGAAAGCGTGGGTGGCCAGCCGATAAAAATGACCCCGGTCAAGCCGGGGTGCGCGAATACTGCGCCAACACCAGGGAAATCGTGGCTGCGCCTTAGCGTTGATATCGTTGTTGACTGGCACTGCCTGAAAACGGGGTTGTACGCTCATTAAGATAGCAAAACTTATAATATTTGTTACGTAAATCAGTAAAATGTGTGAAGCATAGCGGTTAAATCAAAATAATTGATGGGCTTCATACGGTTGCAACAAGGAAACGCGTTATGAAAAAAATTGGCGTCGTGCTGAGCGGCTGTGGTGTCTATGACGGCAGTGAAATCCATGAAGCGGTGCTGACCCTGCTGGCGATTGCCCGCAGCGGCGCTAAGGCGGTCTGTTTTGCGCCTGATAAAGCCCAGTCGGACGTGATTAATCATTTGTCTGGTGAATCGATGGCGCCCGAACGCAACGTGCTGATTGAAGCCGCGCGTATTGCCCGCGGTGAGATTCAGCCGCTGTCGATGGCAGATGCACGCGAGCTGGACGCGCTGATTGTGCCCGGCGGTTTCGGTGCGGCGAAAAACCTGAGCAATTTTGCCGTGCAGGGAAGCCAGTGCAGTGTCGATCCGGAGCTGAAGGCGCTGTCGCAGGCGCTGCATCAGGCCGGTAAGCCACTCGGTTTTATGTGTATCGCCCCGGCGATGCTGCCCGCGATTTTCGACTTCCCGCTGCGCATCACTATCGGAACTGACATAGACACCGCTGAAGTGCTGGAAGAGATGGGCGCAGAGCACGTGCCTTGCCCGGTGGATGATATCGTCGTGGACGAAGAGAACAAAGTGGTGACAACGCCTGCCTACATGCTGGCGCAAAATATCGCTGAGGCCGCGACGGGCATCGAGAAGCTGGTCGCGCGCGTACTGGTGCTGTGCGAATGAGATCACGTCGTTCACCTCTCTCCTGGCTGAAACGCATTGCGCTGCGGGTGCTGCTGGTGCTTGTCGTTTTCTGGGGCGGCGGAATAGCGCTGTTCAGCGTGCTACCCGTCCCGTTTTCGGCGGTGATGGTTGAGCGTCAGCTGGGCGCCATCTTTAGCGGCAACTTCCACTATCTGGCCCATTCCGACTGGGTCAGCATGGATGAGATGACGCCGTGGATGGGGCTGGCGGTGATTGCGGCAGAAGATCAGAAATTCCCCGATCACTGGGGGTTTGACGTGTCGGCGATAGAAAAGGCGCTGGCGCACAACGAACGCAACGAGAACCGCATTCGCGGTGCCTCAACGCTCTCGCAGCAAACCGCCAAAAATCTGTTTTTGTGGGATGGAAGAAGCTGGCTGCGTAAAGGGCTGGAGGCCGGGCTGACGGTGGGGATTGAAACCGTCTGGAGCAAGAAACGCATCCTGACCGTTTACCTCAATATCGCTGAATTTGGCGAAGGCGTGTTCGGCGTGGAAGCCGCTTCGCAGCGCTATTTCCACAAGCCTGCGAGCAAGCTGACGATGTCTGAAGCCGCGCTGCTGGCCGCCGTATTGCCGAATCCGCTCAAGTTTCGGGCTGATGCGCCTTCCGGCTACATCCGCAGCCGTCAGGCGTGGATCCTGCGCCAGATGCGCCAGCTTGGTGGGGAAGGGTTTATGCGGGAGCACAAGCTGTACTGACTTTTGCCCGCGCGAACGGCGGCAGGCAAAGTGGATGAAATCAAAGCACCTTCAGCATCCGCACTTCGCAATCCACATGGCCCGTGCAGCCGAGCGGGCCGTCGATATGCTCAAAGCCTAAATGCTCATACAGTGCGATGGCCTCTTTCAAAAAGGCCGTGGTTTCCAGATAGCAGCGCGTAAATCCCTGACTACGCGCATGATCCATCGCCATCAGCGCCAGCTTCTTCGCCATGCCTTTGCCCCGCGCCGTGGGCAGAAAATACATTTTTTGCAGCTCGCAGATATCCGTATCGCTGCATTTCAGCGGCGCTACGCCGCCGCCGCCCACGATCTTCCCGCCTTGCTCGATAACCCAATAGGCATGCCCCGGCTGGCTGTAGAGCTGATACAGCTCGTCCAGGTTCGGGTCGGCCACGGTGTAGCCTTTGTCGGCAGTAAGTCCGTATTCGGCAGAAACCTGGCGGATGACCGAAGCGACGGCAGAATTATCCTGCTCAGCAATCCGGCGCAGCGTGAGGGCGGCGGGGGTCATAACATTCATAGCATTACTCGTGGCGATATGTGACAGATAGTGCAGTTAATAGCACCGCAGAAAAATGAGTGCAAGCGAGGAGTTTTCAGGAAGAAAACCCCTTACGCGGGCGCGTAAGGGGTTGAGGGATTACAGCGCGGCGATCACGGCCTGCTGTTCAATCAGCTTCGCTTTCGCTTCGGCGTAGCCGTCGAGTTTCTCACGCTCTTTGGCAATCACCGCTTCCGGTGCGCGTGCCACAAAGCCTTCGTTCGACAGTTTGCTTTCGATGCGGCTGATTTCGCCTTCGATCTTAGCGACTTCTTTCGCCAGACGCGCCAGCTCATCTTCTTTGTTGATGAGGCCAGCCATCGGGATCAGCAGCTCTGCGCCGTCGATGATTTTGGTCACGGAAACCGGGCCTTTGTCATCCGCAGGCAGAATGGTGATGCTTTCCAGACGCGCCATGGACTGCAGGAAGCTCTGGTTATCGGTCACGCGACGCACGGCATCGGCGCTGCAGCCACGAAGCAGCAGCTCCAGCGGTTTGCCCGGCGCGATGTTCATTTCCGCGCGGATGTTACGTACGGCAACGATCGCCTGCTTCAGCCATTCGGTATCGGCCAGCGCGGCTTCATCAACCTGAGCGGCATCGAACGCCGGGAACGGCTGCAGCATGATGGTGTCGGCGGTGTTGCCGCAAAGCAGCTTCACGCGCTGCCAGATTTCTTCAGTGATGAATGGAATGATTGGGTGCGCCAGGCGCAGCAGGCCTTCCAGCACGGTCACCAGCGTGTTGCGGGTGCCGCGCAGTTCTGCTTCAGAGCCCCCGGTCATCACCGGCTTGGTCAGCTCCAGATACCAGTCACAGAACTGGTTCCAGGTGAACTCATACAGGATGCCCGCGGCGATATCAAAGCGGAAGTTATCCAGCGCTTCGCGGTACGCTTTCACGGTCTGGTTGAATTCCGCGAGGATCCAGCGATCGGCCAGCGACAGTACTTTTTCGCCGCCGTTGAAGCCGCAATCCTGATCTTCGGTGTTCATCAGCACGAAGCGGCTGGCGTTCCACAGCTTGTTACAGAAGTTGCGGTAGCCCTCCAGGCGCTTCATGTCCCAGTTGATGTCGCGGCCGGTTGAGGCGAGCGCGGCCAGGGTGAAGCGCAGGGCGTCGGTGCCGTGCGGCTCGATGCCGTCCGGGAACTGCTTCTCGGTGCGCTTGCGGATTTTTTCCGCCAGCTGCGGCTGCATCATGTTGCCGGTACGTTTCTCCAGCAGGTCAGCCAGAGAAATACCGTCGACCATATCCAGCGGGTCAATGACGTTACCTTTGGATTTGGACATCTTCTGGCCTTCGTCATCGCGGATCAGGCCGGTCATGTAGATGGTCTTGAACGGGATCTGCGGCTTGCCGTCTTCATCTTTGATGAAGTGCATGGTCATCATGATCATGCGGGCGATCCAGAAGAAGATAATGTCGAAGCCGGAGACCATCACGCTGGTTGGGTGGAACTGACGCAGCGCGTCGGTGTTTTCCGGCCAGCCGAGGGTCGAGAACGTCCACAGCGCGGAGGAGAACCAGGTGTCGAGCACGTCTTCGTCCTGACGCAGCGCGACGTCTGCGCTCAGGTTGTTTTCGCTGCGCACTTCTTCTTCGGTGCGGCCAACGTAGACGTTGCCTTCGTTGTCATACCACGCCGGGATACGGTGACCCCACCACAGCTGACGGGAGATACACCAGTCCTGAATGTCGCGCATCCAGGAGAAGTACATGTTTTCGTACTGCTTCGGCACGAACTGGATGTCGCCGTTTTCTACCGCTTCTACGGCAGGCTTCGCCAGCACGTCGGCACGCACGTACCACTGGTCGGTCAGCATTGGCTCAATAACCACGCCGCCACGGTCGCCGTACGGCACGGTCAGATCGTGAGGTTTGATTTCGTCCAGCAGGCCCAGGGCATCAACGGCGGCAACGATGGCTTTACGCGCGGCAAAACGCTCCAGCTTCTGGAATTCCGCCGGGATGTCGCTGGAATAAACGTCGGACTCTTCGCCTTTGGTATCGAACACCTGCGCGCTTTCGCGGATATCGCCGTCGAAGGTCAGGATGTTGATCATTGGCAGCGCGTGACGCTTACCGACTTCGTAGTCGTTAAAGTCGTGTGCCGGGGTGATTTTCACGCAGCCGGTGCCTTTTTCCATGTCGGCGTGTTCGTCACCAACAATGGGAATGCGGCGGTTAACCAGCGGCAGCACCAGGAATTTGCCAATCAGATCTTTGTAACGCGGATCTTCAGGGTTTACGGCTACGCCGGTGTCACCGAGCACGGTTTCCGGACGAGTGGTGGCAACCACGAGGTAATCTTTACCGTCTGCAGTTTTCACACCGTCTGCCAGCGGATAGCGGATGTGCCACATCGAGCCCTTCGACTCGCGGTTTTCCACTTCGAGGTCAGAAATCGCGGTGCGCAGTTTCGGGTCCCAGTTGACCAGGCGCTTGCCGCGGTAGATCAGATCTTCTTTGTACAGGCGAACGAAGACTTCTTTCACGGCATTGGAAAGGCCTTCGTCCATGGTGAAACGCTCGCGCTCCCAGTCTACGGAGTTGCCGAGACGGCGCATCTGGCGGGTAATGGTACCGCCGGATTCGGCCTTCCACTGCCAGATTTTGTCGATAAAGGCATCGCGACCGTAGTCGTGGCGGGTTTTCCCTTCTTCAGCGGCAATCTTACGCTCCACCACCATCTGGGTTGCGATACCCGCGTGGTCGGTACCGGCCTGCCACAGGGTGTTTTTGCCCTGCATGCGCTGGTAGCGGATCATGGTGTCCATGATGGTTTGCTGGAAGGCATGACCCATATGCAAACTGCCGGTGACGTTCGGCGGCGGGATCATGATGCAGAAGGACTCTTTGCTTTCATCGCCGTTCGGCTTGAAATAGCCCTGCTTTTCCCAGTGCTCGTAAAGCGGCTGTTCGATATCTTGGGGGTTGTATGTCTTTTCCATTATTTCCAGGTTGCCGTATTCAGGTTAAAACCAGCCATGCGGTACGCTTTGTAGCGGTCACGCGCCAGTTGTTTTAAGGAATCTTCGTGTGGGACGAAGTCTATCACTTCTGTGAAAGCGGTGGCAAAATCTGCAAAGCCCACGCGCAGGCTGATTAACAGGTCCCGCGGGCTGCTGTTGCGCTTTTGCGGCCAGGCGATTTCCACCGGCGCACCGCCGCGTGGGCCTTCGCCCGACAGGTTATGCGGCACAAAGCTTTCCGGCGGCCGCGACCACAGCGCCTCGTCCAGGCGAATGGCCTGCTTCTCATCTTCACAGGCGATCAGAATGCGTTTTCCCGCTCGCCACCGATCCGCCGCCAGTTCACACACCAGCTGCTCTACGGCGCTTAAGCCGTCGGCGGTGTTGTCGTTGTCGAGCAGGTAGAACGTCGCATTCTTCATAATATGGGGCTTCTTTGCGTGGTTTTAAACGTAAAGCCGGGTGGCATGAATGCTTACCCGGCCTACGAAAAGCATGTAGGCCCGGCAAGCGAAGCGCCGCCGGGCATTAAAAACAACTACTCTTCGCCGGAAAAACCGGCGCGGTTCAGCAGGAACTGAGACAGCAGGGCAACCGGACGACCGGTGGCGCCTTTGGCCTTGCCGGAGCGCCATGCGGTACCGGCGATGTCCAGATGCGCCCAGTTATACTTGCGGGTGAAGCGCGACAGGAAGCAGCCTGCGGTGATGGCACCTCCAGGGCGGCCACCGATGTTCGCCATATCCGCAAAGTTGCTTTCCAGCTGTTCCTGATACTCATCACCCAGCGGCAGACGCCACGCGCGGTCACCGGCCTGTTCGGACGCGCCGATAAGCTCATGCGCCAGCGGGTTGTGGTTCGACATCAGCCCGGTGATGTGATGGCCCAGGGCAATCACACAGGCGCCGGTGAGCGTTGCCACGTCGATAACCGCTTCAGGTTCGAAGCGCTCCACGTAGGTCAGCACGTCGCACAGCACCAGACGGCCTTCGGCATCCGTATTCAGTACTTCAACGGTCTGGCCGGACATGGTCGTCAGCACGTCGCCCGGGCGATACGCGCGCCCGCCAGGCATATTTTCACAGCCCGCCAGAATGCCGACAACGTTCAGCGGCAGCTGAAGCTCTGCCACCATGCGCATTACGCCGTAGACCGCCGCCGCGCCGCACATGTCGTACTTCATTTCGTCCATGCCTTCGGCAGGCTTGATGGAGATGCCGCCGGAGTCAAACGTCAGGCCTTTACCGACCAGCACGATCGGACGCGCATCTTCGGACGGATTGCCTTTGTATTCAATGACCGACATCAGGGACTCATTCTGTGACCCGTTGCCGACCGCCAGATACGAGTGCATGCCCAGCTCTTTCATCTGCTGTTCGCCGATAACGCGGGTGATGACGTTCTTGCTGTAAGAGTCAGCCAGCTGGCGCGCCTGAGAAGCGAGATATGCGGCGTTACAGATGTTCGGCGGCATATTACCGAGGTCTTTCGCCGCTTTGATACCTGAGGCAATCGCCAGACCGTGCTGAATGGCGCGCTCGCCGCTGGTCAGTTCACGGCGGGTGGGTACGTTGAACACCATTTTACGCAGCGGGCGACGCGGTTCGCTCTTGTTGGTTTTCAACTGATCGAAGCTGTACAGCGTCTCTTTCGCCGTCTCAACCGCCTGGCGCACTTTCCAGTAGTTGTTGCGGCCTTTGACGTGCAGTTCGGTCAGGAAGCAGACCGCTTCCATCGAGCCGGTGTCATTCAGCGTATTGATGGTTTTCTGGATAACTTGCTTATACTGACGCTCATCAAGCTCGCGTTCTTTGCCGCAGCCAATCAGCAGAATGCGCTCGGAGAGCACGTTCGGCACGTGGTGCAGCAGCAGGGTCTGGCCTGGTTTGCCTTCAAGCTCGCCACGGCGCAGCAGGGCGCTGATATAGCCGTCGCTGATTTTATCGAGTTGTTCGGCGATCGGGGAGAGACGGCGTGGTTCAAAGACGCCAACAACGATACAGGCGCTCCGCTGTTTCTCCGGGCTGCCGCTTTTTACACTGAACTCCATGCACTACGCTCCTGAATCTTAAAGACAACGGCGGTGGCTACGGATAGAATTGCAAGCTTTCGTAACTCATGTCCGCTGTTGCGGTGACTTCGTGTTAATCTTAGCGATATCGCGATGTTGGCTCGTCAGAACCGGGTCTGAAACGTAAAGCCGCTGAGTCTTCTAATCTTAGCGATGTTTTCGACGACTCAAGAGAATAAATGACGTTTAAGCCATGAAACAAGCAATTTTCCAGCAACTGTGCTCTAAATTATTCGCGTTGCAGGAAGGCGGCAAGGCCGTGAATCCTCAGGAACATAGCTCACTATGTGACTGAGGTGAGCGGGTGCAGCCAACGCACCTGGAACGTGAAGAATGACGAGCAAAGACAGGTTTTAACGGGCGTATTTATAGTGATAATTATAAGATATCTGGTGCGGGAGACGCTGAAAAGCCAACTGGCGATCCTCTTCATCCTGCTTCTGATTTTTTTCTGTCAGAAACTGGTCAGGATCCTCGGCGCAGCGGTAGACGGTGACATCCCGACAAACCTCGTTCTGTCCCTGCTGGGACTCGGGGTGCCAGAAATGGCGCAACTTATTCTGCCCCTCAGTCTGTTCCTCGGCTTGTTGATGACGCTGGGCAAACTCTATACCGAGAGTGAAATCACGGTGATGCACGCGTGCGGCCTGAGTAAAGCCGTGCTGATCAAAGCCGCTATGATTCTGGCGCTGTTCACCGCCATCGTGGCTGCGGTCAACGTGATGTGGGCCGGGCCGTGGTCTTCGCGACATCAGGATGAAGTGCTGGCGGAAGCCAAAGCCAACCCGGGCATGGCGGCGTTAGCGCAGGGCCAGTTCACTCAGGCGACCAATGGCAACTCGGTGCTGTTTATCGAAAAAGTGAGCGGCACGCAATTCCATGATGTCTTCATGGCGCAAATTCGCACCAAAGGCAACGCGCGTCCGTCCGTGGTCGTCGCGGATTCCGGGCACCTCTCCCAGCAGAAAGATGGCTCACAGGTCGTAAATCTCAATACGGGCACCCGCTTTGAGGGCACCGCGATGCTGCGGGATTTCCGCATCACTGATTTCAAAGATTACCAGGCGATCATCGGGCACCAGACCGTTGCGCTGGATCCGGATGATACCGAGCAGATGGGTATGAGCGCCCTGTGGCATGCGGATTCACCGCAGGCCAGCGCCGAGCTGCACTGGCGTCTGACGCTGGTGGCGACGGTATTTATTATGGCGCTGATGGTCGTGCCGCTCAGCGTGGTGAACCCACGTCAGGGGCGCGTGCTGTCTATGTTGCCGGCCATGCTGCTGTATCTTGTCTTCTTCCTCGTGCAGACATCGCTGAAGTCTAACGGCGGCAAAGGCAAAATCGATCCGACGCTGTGGATGTGGGCTATTAACGTGCTCTATTTCGGGCTGGCAGTGTTGCTGAACATCTGGGATACGGTGCCAATGCGTCGTCTGCGTGCACGAATCGGCGGGAAAGGAGCGGTATAATGCAGCTATTTGGCGTTCTTGACCGCTATATCGGCAGAACCATCTTCACCACCATCATGATGACGCTGTTCATGCTGGTGTCCCTTTCGGGCATCATCAAGTTTGTCGACCAGCTGAAAAAAGCCGGGCAGGGGAGCTACGACGCGCTCGGTGCGGGTATGTATACCCTCCTCAGCGTACCGAAAGACATCCAAATTTTCTTCCCGATGGCGGCCCTGCTGGGCGCGCTGCTCGGGCTCGGCATGCTGGCGCAGCGAAGCGAGCTGGTGGTGATGCAGGCATCGGGCTTCACCCGTTTGCAGGTGGCGCTGTCGGTCATGAAAACCGCAATCCCGCTGGTATTGTTGACGATGGCTATCGGTGAGTGGGTGGCTCCGCAGGGCGAACAGATGGCGCGCAACCTGCGTGCGCAGGCGATGTATGGCGGTTCGCTGCTCTCTACCCAGCAGGGCATGTGGGCGAAAGACGGTAACAACTACATCTACATCGAACGCATCAAAGGTAACGATGAACTCGGTGGGATCAGTATTTACAGCTTTAACGACAACCGTCGTTTGCAGTCCGTACGCTACGCGGCTTCGGCTAAGTTTGACCAGGATGCCAAGGCCTGGAAGCTGTCGCAGGTAGATGAGTCTAACCTGAGCGACCCGAAACAGGTCACCGGTTCACAGACCGTCAGCGGCACCTGGAAAACCAACCTCACGCCGGACAAGCTGGGCGTGGTAGCGCTGGATCCGGATGCGCTGTCGATAAGCGGTCTGCATAACTACGTCAAATACCTCAAGTCCAGCGGCCAGGATGCGGGGCGCTACCAGCTGAATATGTGGAGCAAAGTGTTCCAGCCGCTGTCGGTGGCGGTGATGATGCTGATGGCGCTGTCCTTCATCTTTGGGCCACTGCGCAGCGTGCCTATGGGCGTACGCGTGGTGACAGGGATAAGCTTCGGCTTCGTGTTCTACGTGCTCGATCAGATCTTCGGCCCGCTGACGCTCGTTTATGGCATTCCACCGGTTGTCGGTGCCCTGCTGCCAAGCGCCAGCTTCTTCCTGATTAGCCTGTGGCTGATGATGAGGCGTAGCTAGCCTGTCGCTTTGCGTGATAAAAAAGCAGCCTGCGGGCTGCTTTTTTTATCTCCAAAGGGGTGAGATGGTCCCACTTCACCTTGTTTCCCAAAAGATAAAATAAAGTCGTCCGCTTCTGTTTTTTTTAAATAAAATAGACAAAATCTGAAATTTAAAAAATAGAGAAAAAATAAAATCTATTTTATATTTCACCAGACGATTAAATTGCTTTTTAACTATTTTGTGATTGTGCCCGTATCAGATAAAACCCATAAATAGAAAAGAATCCTAAAATAAGAATTTTATTTTCTCTCTGATATGTGATGGGGTTAAAATAAGCAACTTATACAGGGGGGCGGGCTGTGTTAGCTGCTCGCGAACATCGTTTTGTTCGCCATCATTGCAGGGAATGTTATGATTTCGATTCTGATAGTGGACGACCATCCGGCTATTTGCTTTGCGCTTAAAGTCATACTGGAAAAAGAAGGGAAGTACGCCGTTGCTATTTCAAATGGCGAAAATCTTCTTGCTCAGATACACCAGCACAGGCCGCAGTTGCTTATTCTCGATCTGGAATTAAGCCATGCCGATGGCCTTGATTTATTGCCCCGTGTGAATCAGCATTTTCCTGAGTTGAAAGTTTTGATATTTACCAGCCAGCCCGCAGGCTTATATGCCCTGCGTACGCTTCAGGCCGGTGCCAGCGGATTTATTAATAAAAATATGTCGCTGGAGCACGTCGAGCCGCTTTGTCAGCTGATTGCAGAGGGTTATCAGTGCTTTCCTGAGGGCGTTCTTCATCGCGCTGGTATCGTACAGGAGCATCGCAGCGACCCTGACAATATGCTGTCGCTGTTGTCCGATCGCGAAATCGCGGTACTGAATTTTTTAAAGCAGGGCAAAAGCAATATGGAGATTGCCGGCCTGCTGTCGCTCAGCAATAAAACCATCAGTACCTACAAAACGCGTATGCTGCAAAAGTGCGGCTGCGACGATCTCAGCCAGCTTATCGACATGATGGCTGCGGAGGATCGCCGTGAGGATCGCTAGCTGGTTGCTGCTGCTGATTTTCACCTTTAACGCCCATGTCGCCCAGGCGAATGAGGCGCTAAAGCTGCTGGCCCGCAGCCAGGAAGTGCTGGCCGATCCGGGGCTGACGCCGGGTGAGTGGCGCTGGGTACGTGAACATCGCAAGCTCCGCCTTGCCGTCTGGCGCCCCATGTCACCACCCTACGACATTACTACCGGGCTGAACGACTATGGCGGTATTAACGCCGACTTTTTAGGGCTGACGGCGGACAGCCTCGGCCTGGAAATCGACGTCATCCGCTACCCGGACTATGCTGCCGCGCTGGCCGCTCTGCGGGAGAGAAAGGCGGATTTTATCGCCCAGGCGGG
Organism: Scandinavium sp. UTDF21-P1B; assembly: GCF_040750395.1. Taxonomy (NCBI): domain Bacteria; kingdom Pseudomonadati; phylum Pseudomonadota; class Gammaproteobacteria; order Enterobacterales; family Enterobacteriaceae; genus Scandinavium; species Scandinavium sp. UTDF21-P1B. The sequence continues at coordinate 21,447 of NZ_JBFLVD010000012.1, read as the reverse complement.
AGAGAACCAGCGTCAGGACGGCCTGTTGCTGAGTACGCCCTACAGTCCGAACGAGGCGGTTGAGGTGGTTAACACTGACGCCCCGCGCGACGAAGCACCCGTCAAAATTGCCGTCGCATCGACCTATGACGGCGCGCAGGTACTGGCGCGCTACCCAAACGCACAGATCGTCAGCTTCTATTCCGCCCGGCACGCGCTGGAGGCGCTGGCCTTTCGTCAGATAGATCTCTTCTTCTGCGATGAGATCACTGCCCGCTATCTGGTCAGCCAGTCCAACCTGAGCAATCTGCGTATTCGTTCCCTTACCCGGCCTTATCCGACTCAGGGTTTCTCTTTTGCGGTGATGCCAGAAAGTAAAATCTGGATTACGGTGCTGAATAAGGTGCTGAAGGCCGTGCCCGAGAGCGCCGGTGTGGAAATTCACCGCCGCTGGAACGGCGGCATTCCGCTGTCCCTCAGCGAGCAGCAGCCGGTTTATACCTCGCTAGAGCGTAAATGGATTCAGGAGCATAACCGCATTCGCGTGGCGGTAGCGCAGGACAACGGGCCGGTGGCCTGGTTCGATGAATCCGGCCAGCTGCGGGGCATTATTGCCGATATTCTGACGGCGCTGCGGCTGCGCACCGGCCTGGTTTTTGAGATACAGCGCTATCCGGGGCAGCGCGCAGCGCTGGCGGCGGTCAAAGAAGGCAAGGCTGACCTCGTGGCGGGTGGCGTTCAGGACGATATCTGGCGGGCCGATCTGATCACCACCCGCACTTGGCTGTATAACTCCTGGGTGATGGTGGGCCGCCGGACGCATGCTCAGGCTGCGCTGAACCGGGCCGTCGTCAGCCTTGACGGCCAGTCGCCGGATGCCTGGCTGCGTCAGCAAAGCGCAGAGCTGAACCTCAAAGCCGCCTCCTGGCGGCAGGGACTCGAACGCGTTGTGCGGGGGGAAAGCGATATGATGACCATGCCGCTTATCGTCGCCAATACCCTGCTCGACGGGAAGGAATACCCCTCGTTACACATCCTGGCGAGCATTGATATTGATCCGATGCGCTACTCTTTCGGCGCTTCCCGGCAGTCCTGGCCGCTCATCACCATCCTCAACAAAGCGCTGATTAACATTCCGCCGGAGGATCTGCATGCCCTTACCCGGGGTGGCAGCGCAGGCAACGGCTTCACGGCGGTGTCGGCACCCTCAACGTCGGGTGGGTTACTGCTGCTCCTTTGTAGCGCTGTGATGCTGCTGTTGGTGCCCATCGTCTGGTTCTGTCGTCGTCAGCAGCGGCTCATGAAGATGCTGCGCGAGGCGAAGCGCCACGCCGATGAGGCCAGCCAGGCAAAAAGCGCTTTCCTGATAACCATGAGCCATGAAATCCGCACACCGGTGAGCGCCATTCTCGGCATGCTTGAGCTGGTGATGAAACGGCCGGGAGACGCGCAGCAGAACGCGCGCTCGGTGCAGGTGGCGTGGGATGCCGCCCAGTCTCTGCTGCTGCTGATCGGCAATATTCTCGACGTCTCACGCATTGAGGCGGGCCGCCTGGTGCTGCGCCCGGAACGCGTCGCGCTGCGGGGGCTGATTGAGGAGGCGGCCCTGCTGTTTGAGGGGATGGCCAGTCGGAAGGGGCTGACATTCGTGCTGGAAATTGACGCTGATATTCAGGGAGACGTACTGGCGGATCGCAGCCGCCTGCGGCAGATCCTCGTCAACCTGGCGGGTAATGCCATCAAGTACACCGATCGCGGGCAGGTCACCCTGCGGGTGGAGTCAGCGGGAAGAGAGGATGACTACCAGCTGCTGCGCATGGACGTTGAGGATACCGGCCCGGGCATTGATGACGTCACCCGAGAGCGGCTGTTCCAGCCCTTTGTACAGGGCGACGATCGCCATGTGGCACAGGGCAGCGGAATGGGGCTGTACATCTGTCGCAGCCTTGCGCAGATGATGGGAGGCAGCGTGGTATTGCACAGCGAACCAGGCAAAGGCACGCGAGTGACGGTGATGCTCAGGCTACCTCTCATGGCTGCTCTGACGTCGCCTGGACCTCAACCGCAGGAAGAAAAGCACAGTGGCCCTCTCAGCGTGCTGGTGGTCGACGATAACCCGGCGGGTAGGATGCTGCTGATTGAGCAACTGCGCTGGTTAGGCCATCGGGCAAGCGGAGCGGAAACGTCCGCACAGGCGCTGGCAAGCGTGGAGGCCTGGCAGCCGGATGCGATCATCACCGACTGCAATATGCCCGGAATGAACGGCTTCGAGCTGGTCAGTCTGCTTGTTGCACGCTGGCCTGAAATAGCCATTTATGGCGTGACCGCCGATGCCCGTGACGTGGTGCGTGAGGCGGGACGGAAGGCGGGGATGCGCGACTGCTTGTTTAAGCCCATAACGCTCAGCGTACTGTCAGGTCTGCTCGGCAGCGTCACGGCACCAGAACCTGCCGTGCCGACGTTTTCGTGGTCTGGCGAACCCGACCTCCCCCCGGCGCTGCTGGAGGGCGAGAACCTGAACGTTTTCCTTTCGCTACAGCTTTCCGTTCTTGATGAAACTCTTCATCAGCTGACCCGCTGGCATCACGACCAGGAGACGCCGCTGCGCGAAACGCTGCATAAGCTACGCGGTGGCATCCAGTTGCTGGGGGTTGATGGGCTGCTGGCGCTTTGCGAGGCCCAGGAGCAGGCACCCAATAGCGAAGGTATCCACCGTCTTGAAGCGCAAATACGCCAACTACGGGCCATGCTGATCCAGTGGCGTGAAACAGGGCTACAGCCGCAACGGACCGTCCTACAGCGCGATGAAGATGGGTCTGTATCGTAATGACATGCCGAACGCGATTATTCTTTTGGTCGCAGGAAACAGCCGCGGCTTCAGCTGCGGTGAGGCATTCATTAAGGAGATAGACAATGAAAAAATTAGTATCTGTTCTGGCTGTAGTAGCTTCCGTTGGTATGTTCGCTTCTGCTTCTGCCCACGCGGCAGAAACCTGCGCGCAGAAAGAAGCTGCGCTGCAGAAAGAAATCCGTATCGCTCAGCAGTTCGGCAACACCTACAAAGTTGCATCGCTGAAAAAAGCGCTGGCAGAAGTGAAAGCACACTGCACCAACGCAAGCGTGCTGGCCGATGCTCAGAAAAAAGTCACCAAGCTTGAGAAGAAAGTCGCGGAAAAACGCGAAGATGTGGCTGAAGTTCAGGCCGATCTGCGCGAAGCTAAAGCGAAAGGCGACGCGAAGAAAATCGCTAAATACCAGAAAAAACTGGTCGAAAAGCAGGCTGACCTGCGTGAAGTACAGCAGGAGCTGAGCGCAGCTCGCGCCGACCTGGCTTCCCTGAAATAAGTCATCAGTGATGGCTGTTGCGGGCAGGATGCAATGCGTCCTGCCCGCATTGTCATGTCCGCTACTGTGCTCTTCCGGATAGTCATCATTCTGCTGCAGTTGCTTTCAGCACGGGCAGCCATGGCCAGTGAAAGTACCTGGATAATATTCAACAACACCTACAAGGGTGCTATTTCGCTTGATATTCGGGAGGGATTTCCCTGCCTGACGCGGCCGCTTCTTCAGGAGTGGGGCGTGCGGGCGAACGTACTCGACAAACTTCAGTGGGATGCCCGCGCCTGTCTGACCCCACAGTCCGCCGAAACCTTTTCCTTTCAGTACTGGTATCGCCCGGAGGCGCATCTGTTGACGCTGCTGTTTCCTGAGGAGGCGATCAATCCTCAGCAGAACGGCGTCAGCACCAGCCGCTGGGATGACGGTATCAATGCGCTGTTCGTAAACTACCGGCTGAACGCTGATAACCAGCGGGCGCGCTACAGCTGGGAAAGCTCGGGCACGGAGGCGCAGCTGAGCCTGGAGAACGGTGTCAATGTGGGGCCGTGGCGTCTACGCTATCAGAACACCTTCTGGCGTGAAAGGGACGGTGACCATGGCTCCTGGACCGACAGCGCTTCGCTATGGCGCAATATTACGGCTCTGCGCTCGCGGCTTACCTTTGGCGATGGCTTTACCACCGGTTCACTCTTTGACAGCATTCCTTATCGCGGCATTTCCCTTGCCAGCAATGAGTCCATGTATCCTGACAGCTGGCGTCCCTACGCGCCGGTGATTAACGGCTATGCGCGCACCGAGGCGGAGGTCACCATTCACCAGAACGGCGAACGTGTTTATCGTATTCACGTTCCGCCGGGCCCCTTTACCCTGCGTGACTTCTACCCTCCCGATGCCCAGGGCAATCTGGAGCTGACTATCCAGGAGAGCGATGGAACGGAACGTACCCGCCAGTTACCCTATTCGATCATGCCGAATCTGGTGAAGCATGGCTATTTCAGCTACGAGCTGGCGGCGGGCCGCTACAAGCCATCGCGCCTCGATGACAAGGGTCGGGCTCGTTTCTGGCAGGGCACGCTTTCCAGGGGCGTCCTTCCGCACGTGACGGTTTTTGGCGGCCTTCAGCAGTCGGAAAACTACCAGAGCGAAGTGCTGGGGCTGGGGGGAAATATGGGGATGTGGGGCGCGGCGTCGGCGGATGTCAGTTTCGCCAGCTACGCCCAGTCGCACGAGCGTTATCGCGGTAGCGTCTGGCGGCTACGCTATGCGAAAGCCTTCTTCCGCACCGAAACCAGCCTTAACGCTCAGCTCCAGTGGTACCCTCGTGGAAGCCGGTATCGTTCGCTGGAGGAGAGGCTGGCTCAGTCGCAATGGCAGGCCTTTGGCATGGATGACGACGTAACGGAGAGGATAGTCGGCGGCCAGGTGGAGCTGACGCAGAATTTTGGTGAGGATTCGAACCTGAGCCTTTCCTGGAACTGGCTCAAATCACGCCAGTCGACCGCCGACAGAAACAGTATTTCTCTCAGTATGAACAGCAGCTGGGACGAGGTGGATCTGTCGGTATACGCCGGCTATGAGCGCAGCGGCGGCGAAGTGCCGGAGAGTTCGCTGGGCATTAACATCAGCGTTCCGTTCAGCTTCGGCGGCCACAGCAGCAATGTTGCCCTGGTTTCCGACCTGGCGAGCCGCGACAAAAATAGCCACGGGGTGAACGTTTACGGCTCGGCGCTGGACGATTTCAGCCTGCGCTATGATGCCACCGTCGGGCATACCGAACACGGCGACGACAGCCTGGCCGCCAGCCTTGGATACCAGTACAACGCAGGGGAGATGAACCTGAGCCTGAACCGCAGCGGCAACCGGCGCGATTATCACGCAGACGTGAGTGGTAGCGTGCTGGTACACGACGAAGGTATAGCCTTTGGGCAGACCCTCGGCAGCACGGCGGCCCTGGTACAGGTACCGGATACGCCGGGCGTCTCTTTCTACAACCAGTTTGGTTCCACCACTAACGCCCATGGCGATCTGCTGGTCAGCTACATGACGCCGTGGCGGGTGAACCGTGTGACCGCCGACAGCTTCAGCCTGCCGGAGAGTGCGCATCTGGACGTGGATGAACTGGAAACTGTCCCTGGCGACGGCGCGATCATCAGGCTGCGCTTTCCGACCAACGGCGAAGTCGCCGATTCCACTCCGGCGCAGTAACGAATAGCGTGAAGCCTGTACTACAGCGCCTTTATCTTTTTTCGTACAACGGCATGGGAACGCCGGGCAGCGATATCGACGCCCGGCGTTGGGGATCAGCGTCTGCGGCCGCCCATCAGGCTGCCGAGTACGCCGCGAATAATCTGATTGGTTATCTGTCGCGTGGCGCTTTTCGCCATGGTTTGCACGACGCCGTCGCGCTTACCGCCGCGCGGACCGGTAGTGCCGAACAAAATGTCCTTCAGGCCGCCGAGTACGCCGCCGTCCACTTCTGCCGTTTCGCCTTTGGTCGGTGGTGCGTTCTGTGCCTCGGTGGTCTGCTGAACGCCTTTCTGTAATTTCTCATACGCCGACTCTCTGTCGACAGCATCTTCATACTTGCCATACAGCAGGGAGTTATTGATAAGGCCGTTGCGTTCGTCGTCCGTGACCGGCCCCATACGCGAGCTTGGGGCAATCACCATCGCCCGCTCAACCACGGAAGGGCTGCCTTTTTCATCAAGAAACGACACCAGTGCTTCGCCTGTGCCGAGTTCCTGAATGGCTTTTTCGGTATCAAATGCCGGATTGGCGCGCATGGTTTGGGCGGCAGTTTTCACCGCCTTCTGATCTTTCGGCGTGAACGCGCGCAGGGCATGCTGCACGCGGTTGCCAAGCTGGCCCAGCACGTTATCGGGAATATCAGAAGGGTTTTGCGAAACGAAATAGACCCCGACGGCCTTGGAGCGAATAAGGCGAATCACCTGCTCGATTTTATCCAGCAGCACCTGCGGCGCGTCGCTGAACAGCAGATGCGCCTCATCGAAGAAGAACACCAGCTTTGGCTTCTCAAGGTCTCCAGCTTCCGGTAACTGTTCATACAGCTCCGACAGCATCCACAGCAGGCTTGCGGCATACAGCTTTGGCATCTGATACAGCTTTTCAGCGCTGAGAATGTTGATGATGCCTTTGCCGTTGCTGTCGGTTTTCATCCAGTCTTTGATGTCGAGCATCGGTTCGCCGAAGAAGTGCTCTGCGCCCTGTTGCTCCAGCGTCAGCAGGCCGCGCTGGATAGCGCCCACCGATGCCGGGCTGATATTGCCGTACTGATTCTGGAACGATTTGGCGTTATCGCCGATGTACTGAGTGATGGCGCGCAGATCTTTAAAATCGAGCAGCAGCAGGCCCTGATCGTCGGCGATGCGAAAGATAATGTTCAGCACGCCAGACTGGACCTCATTGAGATTGAGAAGACGCGAGAGCAGCAGCGGGCCAAGGTCAGACACGGTAGCGCGCACCGGATGGCCTTTCTCACCGAAAATATCCCACACCACGACAGGGTTTGCATGCGGCTGCCAGTCGGTGACGCCGATTTTGCTGAGCCGCTCCATGAGCTTCTCTGAGGCTTGCCCTTCCTTCGCCACGCCCGTCAGATCGCCTTTCACGTCCGCCATAAAGACCGGTACGCCAATCTCTGAGAACGATTCGGCCATCTTTTGCAGGGTGACGGTTTTCCCGGTCCCCGTTGCGCCGGTAATTAGTCCGTGGCGGTTCGCCATACCGGGCAGTAAATTGAGTTGTAGATCCTTTGTGCGGGCAATCAGCAGCGGTGAGCTCATGGGTTTTCCTCCGTTTATCCTGCGTCGAGTATAGGCCAAAGTGACGGAAAATTTGCTCAGGGAATTCCGGACTTTGCGGCGTAATACGCAAGGTGACCTATGCTTTTGCATACGTATTTCAAATGGGTGGAAGGTAATGTCCAGATTCTTCTTTAATGACCGCAAACAGCTGGTCAACGATGCCGTAGAAGGCATAGTGTTATCCGCGCCGCACGGCAACCTGGTTCGCTTAGACATTGACCCGGCCATTCGCGTGATTGCCCGCGGAGACTGGGATAAAAGCCGGGTGGCGGTGATTTCCGGCGGCGGCTCCGGTCATGAACCTGCACACGCCGGGTTTGTCGGCAAAGGGATGCTCACGGCGGCGGTGTGCGGCGACCTGTTTGCCTCGCCGAGCGTTGATGCGGTGCTGAACGCCATTGTGGCGGTAACGGGCGATCGCGGCTGCCTGCTGATCGTCAAAAACTACACCGGTGACCGGCTGAACTTTGGCCTGGCGGCAGAAAAAGCCAAGCGCTATGGCCTGAAGGTAGAGATGGTGATTGTTGCCGACGACATCGCGTTGCCGGACAACAAGCAGCCGCGCGGCATTGCGGGCACCGCGCTGGTGCATAAAATTGCGGGCTACGCCGCCGAACAGGGAAAAACGCTTAACGAGGTGCGCCATATTGCGCAGCAGGCGTGCGACAGCGTGTACAGCCTCGGCGTGGCGATGGAGAGCTGTAATCTCCCGGGCAGCGACGACGAAGCCGGGCGCATCAAGCCGGGGCATATCGAACTTGGGCTTGGCATTCACGGCGAGCCGGGCGCGTCGGTGGTCGAAAGCCATAACAGTAAAGCTATTATCGACAAGCTGGTGGCGGCGCTGAAAGCCAAAGCGGGCGACGCAAAAGTGGCGGTGCTCATCAACAACCTTGGCGGCGTATCGGCGCTGGAGATGGCGCTGCTGACCAAAGAGCTGGCGCATTCGGCGCTGAAGGAGCAGATTGGCTGGCTGATTGGCCCTGCCGCGCTGGTCAGCTCACTGGATATGAAAGGCTTCTCGCTTTCGGTTCTGAAGCTCACGCCCGCATTTGAGCAGGCGTTGCAGGCCGAAGTTGAAACCATCGGCTGGCAAAAACCGGTGGCGTTCGCACCGTTGAAAACACTGAAGCACGGCAAAATTCACGACAGCGTCGACACCACGCCGTCTGACAATGCACAGGTGAAAGCGCTGGTATTGAGCACGACGCAGACGTTAATCGACCTCGAAAACCGCCTCAACGCGCTGGATGCGAAAGTAGGCGACGGCGATACCGGCTCGACCTTTGCGGAAGGCGCGCGGGATATTGTGCAGCTCCTGAACGCGGGCAAACTCCCGCTTAACGACAGCGCGCAGCTCATGCAGCTTGTTGGCGAGCGGCTGGCAACGGTCATGGGCGGGTCGAGCGGCGTTCTCATGTCGATTTTCTTCACCGCTGCGGGCCAGGCCGTGCACGAAGGTAAAACGCTGCCCGATGCGCTGCTGAAAGGTCTGCAACAGATGAAGCACTACGGCGGGGCGGGTCTCGGTGACCGAACCCTTATCGATGCGCTGCAACCGGCGCTGGAAGCGCTACGGGATCAGAACCTGAATGCGGCAATCGAAGCGGCGAAAACGGGGGCCGAGAGTACGGCGAGAATGCAAAAAGCGGGAGCAGGGCGTTCTTCGTATGTGAGTAAGGAGAACCTGGACGGCGTGACCGATCCTGGGGCGGTTGCGGTGGCAGAGGTGTTTGCGGCGCTGAAAAAGGTCTGAAGGAGGATGCCCTCTGTCGCCGTCAGGCGAAGAGGGCTGAATGAAGAGGAAATCAGCGACGAACAGCGATCGCTTCGATTTCAATCTTCACATCTTTCGGCAGGCGAGCCACTTCCACGCAGGAGCGCGCCGGGAAGGTCGCTTTGTGCTCGGTGAAGAACGCCTCATAAGTGGCGTTAACGGTTGCGAAATCGTTCAGATCTTTCACGAACACGGTAGTCTTCACGATATCGCCTACTTTCAGGCCAGCGGATTCAACGATCGCCTGCACGTTTTCCAGCGACTGACGTGCCTGCGCGGCAACGTCGGCCGGTACTTCGCCGGTTTTTGGGTTAACCGGGATCTGACCGGAAGTGATGATCATACTGCCCAGATCGACGCCCTGAACGTAAGGGCCAATAGCGGCTGGTGCATTTTCCGTCGCGAGTACTTTAGACATGTTATCTCCTGAATATACTCGTCATACTTCGGGCTGTAGGTGAGTGGCTTTGCCGCCGTCCTACAACCCGAATTATTTAGAGTATAAAAGTAATGGGTTTTATAGGGACCCGGCCATTATAGGGAGGCCGGGATCCATTACCAACCTCAATTAGTTGGCCAGCACCACATAATGAGAAAACTCTTTTTCGCAGTATTTGCATTTGAGTGCGATGTCATCAGCGCGTTTTTTCACTGCAAAACTGGAGTAAACCGGCTCAGCATGACTGATGCAGTTGCTGTTCGGGCAGACCAGCACGCCATCGATGCGCTCCGGCAGGCTCGGGCGTGATTTACCCACCACTTCATACTCGTCGATGCGGTTTACCGTTGCGTGCGGGGCATACAGCGAAAGCTGGTTAACCTGTTCGTCGGTCAGGAAGGTATTTTCAATTTTAATCAGGTCCTTACGACCCATTTCGCCCGACGGCAGGTTCAGGCCGATGGTGATGCGTTGATCGGTTTCGGTCAGTTTGAACAGGGTGAGGAGCTTAAAGCCGACCTGCGCCGGAATATGGTCAATCACCGTGCCGCGTTTAATGGCTTCAACCTGAAGTTTGTTATCGTGTGTCATCATTTTTCCCCTTACAGTGCCAGGTCGCTGTTCAGAACCAGCGCCAGCAGAGCCTGGCGCGCGAAGATGCCGTTGCCCGCCTGCTGGAAATACCAGGCGTGTGGCGTTTTATCGACGTCGGTGGTGATTTCATCAATGCGCGGCAGCGGATGCAGGACCTTCATGTTGCTGCGCGCGCCTTCCAGATCCGCAGCGCGCAGGACAAACTGCGCCTTCACGTTGGCGTATTCGGACGGATCCAGACGCTCTTTCTGCACGCGGGTCATGTACAGAATGTCCACCTCTGCCATCACCTCTTCGATGGTGCCGTGCAGGCTCCAGGCAATGCCTTTTTCGTCCAGCATATCCAGGATGTACTGCGGCATGGCCAGCGCGTCCGGGGCGATAAAGTAAAAACGGTTGCCGTTAAATTTCGCCAGCGCCTGGGTCAGCGAATGGACGGTGCGGCCATATTTCAGGTCGCCGACCATCGCGATGCTGAGGTTTTCCAGGCGACCCTGGGTTTCCTGGATGGTGAACAGATCCAGCAGCGTCTGGGTCGGATGCTGGTTCGCCCCGTCGCCCGCGTTAAGTATCGGAATGCCGCCGGAAAACTCCGTGGCCAGACGCGCCGCGCCTTCCTGCGGGTGGCGCATCACGATGGCGTCGACGTAGGTGCTGATAACGGAGATGGTATCCGCCAGGGTTTCGCCTTTTTTGCCCAGTGACGTATTGGCGCTGTCGGAGAATCCGACGACGCTTGCGCCCAGGCGGTGCATCGAGGTTTCAAACGACAGACGGGTGCGGGTAGAGGCTTCAAAGAAGCAGCTGGCGATCACCTTATGCTTCAGCAGCTCTGGCTGCGGATGCGCCTTCAGCTTGGCGGCAGTTGCCAGCACCAGTTCGAGGTCTTCGCGGCTGAGATCGTTTATGGAAATGATATGTTTTTGATATAGCGGGTTAGCCATGTTTATCTCCTGACGCCTGGGCAAAAAAAAAGCCCCTTAAAAAAGGGGCTTCTTGAATTCGGGAATGCAACGGAAGAAAAACGGCAGACCAGCGTCAGTTTTCAGACGCGGTAAGACAGAATGTCGTACGCAGTTGACCATGCTTCCTCCCGGCAAAACGGCTGGCATTATACGCAGTTGGCTGCGGGGATCAAGGGGTTCATGCACAGAAAGGAAATCGTTTGCCTGCGGAAAGGTGCGTCAGGGCAAATATCCACAAAAAAGCGATGGTATGGCAGCGGGTTTGGGCGTATAAAACAAAAAATGAAACGTTGTTTTATATTTAGAGGGTTTTATGATCGCCGGAAATATTCATCATCTTCATATTCATAGCTGGCTGCCATCTGAGCTGCGCCAGGCTATTGACCATGTCAAAGCACACGTTACGGACGCCACGCCGCTGGGCAAGCACGATATCGACGGCAACCGCCTGTTTTATCTGATTTCAGAAGACAGCACCGAACCGTTTGCCGATCGCCGCGCCGAGTATCACGCGAAGTATCTGGATATCCAGATTGTCCTGAAAGGCCAGGAAGGGATGACCTTCAGCACTCAGCCTGCGGGCAAGCCGGACACCGACTGGCTGTCGGACAAAGACATCGCCTTTTTGCCGGAGGGCGTGCAGGAAAAAACCGTGGTGCTGAGCGAAGGGGATTTTGTAGTGTTCTACCCGGGCGAAGTGCATAAGCCATTATGCGCCGTCGGGAAACCGGCGAAGGTACGCAAGGCCGTGGTGAAAATGCTGGCGGAGTGAGTGTGTACTTACTTTCTTTGCTGGGAGGCAAAGTAAGAGGGCATCAGACGATGCCCTTTTTCACATCAAAAATCCGCCTTCAGCACCACGCGATAGCGCGCCTTGCCTTCGCGCACATGCTTCAGCGCATCGTTGATTTTCGACATCGGGAACAGTTCCGTCGTTGGGGCCACTTTCGCGCGCCCGGCAAACTTCATCAGCTTACGCAGCTCAGCCGGGTTGCCCGTTGCCGAACCGGAGATGCTGCGGTCGCCGCCGATAAGCGTAAACGCAGGCACCTGTAATGGCTTCATCACCGCGCCGACGGTGTGGAAGTTGCCGCCGTAGGCCAGCGCTTCGAAGTACGGCTGCCAGTCAAGGTCAACCGCCACGGTGTTGATGATGAGATCGAACTGCCCGGCCAGCGCCTTCAGCGCTTGCGGATCGCGGCTGTTAACCACGCGGTCTGCACCCATCGCCAGCACTTCTTTCTCTTTCGCCGGGTTTGAGCTGAATGCTGTGACTTCCGCACCCATTGCACGCAGTAGCTTGATGGCAATATGCCCCAGCCCGCCGATGCCGATCACGCCGACGCGGCTGGTGGCGGTGACGTTGTTAATCAGCAGCGGCTTGAACACCGTAATGCCGCCGCACAGCAGCGGGCCTGCGGATTCGATATCGATGCTTTCCGGCAGCGGAATGACCCACTGCCAGTCGGCGCGCAGCTTATCGGCAAAGCCGCCGCGGTTCATGATGGTGGGTAGCGAGCCTTCCAGGCAGTTGATCTGATTGCCGCTGATGCAGGCATCGCAGTGCCCGCAGCTGCGTGCCGTCCAGCCCACGCCCACGCGCTGGCCGACTTTCAGGCCCTTGCTTTGCGCCGCAGAGCCCAGCGCCGCCACGCGACCAATAATTTCGTGCCCCGCAACCAGCGGATAGCTCGACATGCCCCATTCGTTGTCGATCATCGACAGGTCAGAATGGCAAATCCCGCAGTAATCCACCTGAACTTCCACGTCTTCCGGCAGCAGTTCGCCCGCGTCGTATTCCCACACTTCCAGGTCTGCCCCCGCCTGCTTCGCGGCGTAGCTTTTAATAATGGACATCGCACTTCCCTCACTATGGTCTTGAACAGGAAGTGTAGAGCATGCCACCGGGCGGCGCTTGGCAGAACGGGGCGGGAAGTTGTGATTTTCGTGGGTGGGGAGGGGGGAATATTTGGCACGGTGTTTAACCCTTCGTTCCTTAGGGGGAGGGGCTGGGGTGAGGAGGGAAAGACGTAGTGCTGATATACCTGAATTCATTCACAAACCTCATTGCCGAAATTTTCAACACTTAGCAGATGCCGTCTGAGACGCAGCTTGCAAGCCACCGTATGACAGGTATAATCCAACACGTTTCCGCATCACCCTTCCGTGCCGGAGTGGCGAAATCGGTAGACGCAGTTGATTCAAAATCAACCGTAGAAATACGTGCCGGTTCGAGTCCGGCCTTCGGCACCATCGGAACATCAATAGACGTCAACGGACGTCTTTTTTTGTGCCTGAAATCCAGTATCTGCAAGGCTTTCCTCGCTTTTTCACTCAACCTGATTCAATCTACATCAACTTACAGATGCGGGTACAACTGCGGGTATTTCCCGGTTCGATAATGTTTGTACCCACACAAAACCCTTGAAAGGATACTCATCATGGCTCTGAGTGATGTGAAGGTTCGTTCGGCTAAGCCTGAAGCAAAAGCCTATAAGCTGACCGACGGTGAAGGCATGGTTTTGCTGGTTCACCCTAACGGTTCCAAATACTGGCGGCTACGTTATCGCTTTGGCGGCAAAGAGAAGATGCTGGCGTTGGGGAAATACCCCGAAGTGTCGTTGGCGGATGCCAGGGCACGCCGGGATGACGCCCGTAAGCTGTTAGCTAATGGCGTGGATCCCAGTGAAAACAAGAAAGCCGTTAAGGTAGAGCAGGAGCAAGAGGCAATAACGTTTGAAGTGGTTGCCAGAGACTGGCACGCCAGCAATCAAAAGTGGTCGACATCGCATAGCGCTCGTGTATTTAAAAGTCTCGAAGATAATCTCTTTGCTGCCATTGGTAAGCGGAACATTGCAGAACTGAAAACGCGAGACCTACTTGTACCCATCAAAGCAGTCGAGTCATCCGGACGCCTTGAAGTCGCCGCCCGTTTACAACAGCGTACTACCGCGATTATGCGCTTTGCTGTGCAGAGCGGCTTAATCGATTACAACCCCGCGCAGGAGATTGCCGGTGCGGTTGCTACGGCGAAAAGAAAGCACCGTGCGGCTCTGGATCTTGAACGCATTCCCGAATTACTTCACCGCATTGATCATTACTCTGGTAGGCCATTAACCCGCTTAGCCGTGGAGCTTACATTGTTAGTTTTTATCCGCTCAAGCGAGTTGCGCTTTGCTCGCTGGTCAGAAGTGGATTTTGAAACGGCCATGTGGACGATTCCTGGTGAGCGTGAACCGTTGGAAGGTGTTAAACATTCGCAGCGTGGCTCGAAAATGAAGACTCCTCATCTTGTTCCCTTGTCGCGTCAAGCCCTCTCCATCTTGGAAAAGATTAAAAGCATGAGTGGAAATCGAGAGCTGATTTTTGTGGGCGATCACGATCCACGTAAGCCGATGAGTGAGAACACGGTGAACAAGGCTTTGAGAGTGATGGGCTATGACACGAAAACGGAAGTTTGTGGGCATGGTTTCAGGACGATGGCGTGTAGTTCACTTATTGAATCAGGATTGTGGTCGAGGGATGCAGTGGAACGGCAGATGAGCCATCAGGAGCGTAACTCTGTGCGGGCAGCATACATTCATAAGGCGGAACATCTTGGGGAGCGTAGGCTGATGCTGCAGTGGTGGGCTGATTATTTGGATGCGAATATGCAAGAAGTTATCTCTCCCTTTGACTATTCCAAAACTAACAATCCATTGAGATAAGTTGGAACGAACCACTTCATCAATATTCATTTTAAATAAGACACTTCCACCAAGGGAAACCAATATACCTTAAATCGCCGGGATATTCATAATGATGTATATCCCGGCGATTTACTTAACCGGGGTGACTGTCTAATCATAGTGAAAAGTAAGATCTTTGATGATGGTTATAGGTTGTTGGGTGTTGTAATAATAAATACCGGTAAATGCGGGTGATATCCGATCAGAAATGGATGGCAAGATTTTGATTGTTGTGAGTGAGGCGCAGTATGAATCTGGGCTGCGCCTCGCAAAACACGTTAGGATTATTTGACCGTGACCTGCCCGTTCATAAGCAAGGGGAGGAGCCAGTCGCGGAGTTTAATTAAATCCTGATTTTCAAGGCTACGCGCAAAAATCATTTTATTGTATTCTGAAACAATATCATCATATCGTTTCAGTAATCCGGGTTCTGGGCAAACGACTTGCAGTGAATGCAAATCATCTTTTGTCATGGAACCAAATGTTGTCCCTTCCGCATTTCGACGATCAAATATTTGTTTGAAATACTTCATCACGTAGAATAAAAAGCCATCTGAGTGGCTTTTGCTGTTTAATGCCGCAAGCCCTCGCCCAATACAACAATCGGTATTGGCAATATTCATATCACCAACTGGCGCACGAACGCTGAGTAAAATATCACCTTTTGTCGCCATTCTTGCGGGTGATGTTGTGTACTGACGAGGAGTTGGGAAAAGCCAACCAAAGTCCGTTGAACCCTGGAAAAATAGCGTTCCGATTCCATCTTCGTTATAAGACTCACCAGCTGGAGACTGCCCCATTGTGATATTCGCTATTTGAGACAGCGTGTTAACCACCCACCCTACCGGAACTTCCCGTTTCAGCGTGGCGTTATATACCATCTTCCCGCCGGAAGTTTTATACGGTTTTCCGTTGGCATCAGGGAAATCGAACTGTACAAACCAGTAGTCATACAGCGTTTTCGCCATTGCTTCCAGTTCGGCGTTGATGCGGTTGTTGAGGGCGATTTTTTCGTCGACTGACTCAAGAGCTTCACGTATTTTTATTTGTGATGTCAAATCTTCTATGGCTGGAACAGCCATTTCATGAAGTTCATTTCTATTTACGCCAGGTACAGCACTTTTATCAGAGGTACGAATTCTCCCTAAACAGCTTAATAGATAAAAAATATATTTGGGGTCATTGCCTTTGAAGTCCTGCACGTACAGCGCGGTATTATGCGGCCAATACTCGTCCTCAACATAATACATTTCACCCAAGGTGCCGTATCGCCCGGTTACAACGCCCGGTCCCTCTACTTTATATTCGTTGTGCCATCCAGACACCCCGGCAGAACTTATTACCGGGTACGGGCCTGCTATCCTGACTTTTTCAGGTAAATCATATCCCCTCTTGAGAGTAATCAAATCTCCCAATCGTCTGAACGAGACCTTACTCATACTTCAGCCCTGCCATCTGCTTCTTAATCTCCGCTTCCAGCTCGCGCGACTGGCTAAACAAACTCTCAAGATCCTCCGTAAACCCTTTCATCTTCGCGGCAAACTGTTCCGGCGTCATATCGGTGTATTCAATTTTCACATCAAAATACTGCCCGGCGCTGAACGAGTAATTTTTCCCGGCGATCTCGTCATAGCTGACTACCACCGAGAAATCCTCTTCGCTCCACTTGTTGTTGAACACTTCGCAGATGCGCTGCTCTTCTTCTTCGGTCAGTACCGTTTTCTGGTTTTTGCCGTCTTTGACCTTTTCACCTAAATTCGAGGCGTCGATCAGCACCACTTTCTCTTTGTTACTGGCGTCAATAAACAGGATCGACACGTTGGTGCCGGTGGTGGCGAAGATATTCGACGGCATGGAGACCACGCCCGCCAACATCCTGTTTTTCACCAGATGTTCACGAATCCCTTTATCAATGCCTGACTGTGCGGTGATAAAGCCAGTCGGCACCACGACCGCCGCCTTGCCACCCGGTTTCAGCGAGAAAATGATGTGTTGCAGGAACAACTGGTAAATTTCCATTTTGTCCCTGGCTTTGGCTTTGATTTTCGGTATCCCGGCAAAGAAACGCTGCTGGTTTTCCTTGCTGTCGAGATCGTCGCGGAAATCGCTGAAATCCATCTTGAACGGCGGGTTGGAGACAATGTAGTCAAAGCGTTTCAGCGCGCTGCCGTCCTTGTGGAACGGATGCAAAATGGTGTTGCCCTGAATAACGTTAGGGATCGAATGCACCAGATTGTTGAGGATCAGGTTCAGGCGCAGCAGGCTGGAGGATTTCTGCGAGATATCCTGGGCAAAGATGCTGCAACGATCTTCCCCGATGGCATGCGCCACGTTCATCAGCAAAGTGCCGGAACCGGCGGACGGGTCGTAACAGCTTACGTTACGCACCACGCCCTGCTGCGCTTTCGGCACCAGGATTTCCGCCATGATGCGCGCCACGGCGTGGGGGGTGTAGTATTCCGCGTATTTGCCGCCGGAGTTGCTGTTGTAGTCTTTGATCAGGTATTCAAAGATGGTGGCGTAGAAGTCGAATTTCTGCGTGAAGATGCGTTCAAAGCTGAAATCGGCCAGTTTGTTGATAATGGCGCGGCAGAAGTCGTCGCGCTTTGATTCGTCGGCGATGTACTGGCTGAGGCGTTCAAACAGCACCACTTTCGCGCCGCCGTCGGTTTTGACCGCGAAGACGTCGTTGTTGGTGGCGGCGATGTCCATCAGGGTGTCGTCAAAGGTGGTGGCGAAATTGGCCTCATTTTGACGGTTGTATAAATACTGAATGAAGTGATGCGGTTTCAGACGCGCGGTGTCGGCGCTCATCTTCAGTTGCAGCTTGTCACGCTGTTCCTCACTCATCTGATTAAGCGCGACTTCCCATTTTTCGGCGCTGGCGATGCTTTTATCCACCTTTTTGGCTTCAAAGGCGAATTTGTCGTTCAGGAATTTGTACAGGAATGCCTGCGTGATGATTTTGAATTCGTTACCGTCGTTGCCCAGACCGTAGTTCGCACAGATGCTTTTCAGGCTGTCGATCAGGGTTTTGGTTTTGTCTCTAAATTCCAGTTCTACCACGTACGTGCTCCGGTATGAAATTCGTTCAGGTATTCCGCCACAATCAGGCGGTTGATGTCGCCAGCCGCTTTTGCACTGAGGGTGATGTGCTGCTGTTGTTCAAAGTGGTCAAGCACACATGACACAATCTGGCGCTCAAAGTAGCTTTCATTGTTCAGTATCTGGCTGTTGTTCAGCACTTTTTCATCCGCATCCAGCTTAACGCCAAGCAGTGCTTCGAAGATTTTACGCTCCGGCTCGTTCAGGCCGCCGCGTTCGCGCAGGCGTTTGTGGGTACGCGCGTATTTCACGTCGCCCCGGTATTTCTGGCGCAGCAGGTTGTTCTGGCGGTTCAGCTCTTTGATGCGGTCATGAATTTTATTGAGTGTGCCGATATTCGCAACCATTTCTTGCTGGGTGACTTCGCTGAGTTTCTTTTTCTTAAACAGGCGCTCCAGTTCGTCTTTCAGGCTGACGAACTGCGGGTCCTGCTGGTCGAAGTTGGCTGCCAGCGCCTCGCGGGTACGGCGCAGCGTCTCTTTCAGTTCGTCAGCCAGCACAAGTTCTTCTTCGCCCACTTTGTGGAATTCAAAGATCACCTCTTCCAGCGCCCGGTTCAGCAGGCCGGAGAGGTCGACACCTTGCTCCAGATCCGCTTTCAGGTTGAGTAAGTCGAGGCGGTGGCTGGCTTCGCGGTAGAGGATGTTGAGTTTGTTGAAGTCCAGCGCCTGAAGAAATTCGGTGTTACCCTGAAGGCGGATCAGGTTGTACAGGCTGCGGGCGTCGGCCAGCGCGTTTTTCAGCGCCAGCGCGGTTTCCCGGTCCTGGATCTGGTTTATCTGGTCTGTGAAGACTTCTGCGTTTTCCGTATCGAAGCTGAACAGAACGTCTTTGATATGCTCTATTTCTTCACGGATCTCTTCCGCCGATTTGAACAGGCGAGAGTAGTGCTCCATTTCGTCGCCCAGCTCGGCCTGTAGTTCTTCGAAGTAGGCTTTGTTGGTGGCGTCAAATTCCTGGCGGATGTCGGCAAAGTCCACCACGTAGCCGTAACGGAAGTGGTTGTAGGTTCGGTTGACGCGGGTCAGCGCCTGGAGCAGGTTGTGCTTTCTGATCACCCGCCCGAGGTAGAGTTTTTTCAGCCGTTTGGCATCAAAGCCGGTGAGTAGCATATTATAGACGAACAGTAGATCAATCTCGCCCGCTTTGAATTGCTCCACCCACTCTTTGCGTTCCTGCTTGCTGCCGATGTCGTGCAGGATCAGGGCGGCGCGTTTGATTTTTCGTGTTTCTTTGGCGTGGATCTGGTAAACGGCAGCGGGTTCTGCGGCCTGTAATACAGACATTTCGTCGGTGACTTCATCGGCGACGGTGTGCGATTCGGCGTAGCTGGCGTTGAACAATTCAAACATCTCTTTGGCCTGTTCAGAGCTGTCACATATCACCATGCCGCCGATTGTGTCATCATTCAGCGCGCCCCGGCTTTTGGCAAAGTCGGTGACGATGTAGTTCAGCATCGGTTTGACGAAGCTGGGATGGGCGTAGATGTATTTGCGATCTACATCGCCCATTCTGACTTCTACGTCTTTTAGCACCTGTTGCAGGATCATCCGGTAGTTGGTGGCGATCTCTTCACGGATCAGGCGCAGCGTGTAGCCATCGGCAATGGAAGCGTTGTAGTAGTATTTGTGGATATAGTCGCCGAAAAGGTCGCGGGAGTTATAGTCCGTTCCCAGCAGGGGCGTACCGGTAAGGCCAATTTTGATGGCGTTGGTGTCCGACTGGCTTAAGTTTGCCAGGAAGCTACCTTTGGGGTTGTAGCTGCGGTGGACTTCATCGAGGAAGTACACGCGCTGAATGTTGATGTCGTAGTCCTTGGTAGTGACTACGTCAGGATCATCGTGGAATTTCTGGATGTTGACGACGGTAATTTCCGCTTTGCCGTGGTGGTTGTGCAATGCCTGCGTCGCTTTGATATCGCGGGTGAAGTCTTCGCGCGAGTCGATAAGATGAACGATTAAGCCACGGGCGGAAAATTCACGCTGCGCCTGCTGGAGCAGATCCAGACGGTCAACAATAAAGTAGAATTTTGGGATCACCTGCTGATTCTGGAAGTAATCCGTCAGGAAGCGCACGTTGTAATAAGCCAGCGCGGTTTTCCCGCTGCCTTGGGTGTGCCAGATAATGCCTTTTTTCACGCCTGCGTGGAGTTTGCGCTCAATCGCTTTGGTGGCAAAGAGCTGCGGGTAGCGCATGATGTGTTTCTGGATGCCGCCCGGTTCGGCGACGTACACCAGCGCATAGCGCAGGATAAATGCCAACCGATCCCGACTCAACAGCGCGGTGCAGAGGCGGTTGGTGGGGCGGTTGTGATCTTTGTTGGTCTGAAATTCCGGATTGGTGCGGATTACTTCCAGGTTGTTGTCTTTCAGGACGGCGATTTCGGTTTCTTCTGACAGAGGTTTCAGTAAGTTAGTCAGGTTGAAGAGTTCTTCTTCGCGGAAGTAGTTGAATACCGGGTTGCTGTAAGAGCTGCTGGCGTAGAATGCCCCCTGAATCGGCTCCGGGTCGCTGTCGTCATACTCCATGTTGTTGGAGAAGATCATGAACTGGGTGATATTGGCGAAGCGTTTGAATTTGGGGTTCTTAAAGCGTTCGTTGATGCGGTTGCGTTCTGCGACTATACCTTCGCGGTTGTTGGGTTTTTTTACTTCGATAAAGATCAGTGGCATGCCATTGATCAGTAGTGTGATGTCCGGGCGGAACTCTTCATCGCCGTTTTCGCAGGTCAGTTCGGTGACGACATGGAAGCTGTTGTTGTTGAAGTTATCGAAGTCTATCAGTTTGATGCCGGAACGATCGCTGAGTTTTTCGAAGAAGGCGCGGCCCAGGTCGTCGTTGTCGAGAAGCAGCGTGAGGTCTTTTAACAGGCGCCCGATGTCGCCGGGCGCAATTCCGGGGTTAATTCTGCCAACTGCAGCGGTGAAAAGGTCAGGAAAGATGTTGGTTTCTTTGTCCCAGTGTTGTTCTTTCAGAGACAGGTAGCGGTAGCCCAGCCGTATCAGGTGGAGGATGACGGGAATTTTTACCCGGGTGTCTTCGGTGAATTTCATCGTGTTCCCTGTTTTTGATATTTATCACGTCTCAGGCCATGCGGTACTCCACAACCCCGAACGGCTGGCAACAATGTTTGTTCAATTTGTATCTATGTTACACGTTCTCTGTTAACTGCCGGAGTACATTTGTCGCGCTTTACTGAAAATGATAACCACCGTGCTAGGCTCTGAAATTTTTCGTGAAAATCAAGAATGGTTGCAAAGTTGCGTATCCAGCTCTGACCGATCATGTTTTCGCTTGGAACGTCGATCGGCGGTTCGCTAGGAATCAACGCTCATGTCAGGCCAGAATACGCCGCTAAGGCAGAAGAACAGTAGCCGGTTCTGGTTCTGCACAATTCACTCAGATAACTGGTGAAGTCACAGATGGCGCAGACTAAAGCTCTGCACGGCACGAACCTCTAGTTCGGTGAAACCATCCACAAATGTCGCTCAACCTGCGAATTCGGGTTGTAGTGGATCAGTAATTTAGGACGTTCAGGCAGTACATCCACCTACTGGCGGGTAAGCTGAATCGTTATCAGTCTCAGCCACTATGCTGAATAGCCACGGGTTTAACAGACACCTCGGAGTCATTTAAGATGACTTAAAGAGAGGTGCCCATGAGCGGTAAACGTTATCCCGAAGAGTTTAAAATTGAA